>CALIRD010000197.1 GCA_938042355.1 uncultured Thiotrichales bacterium | reverse complement strand
GCTCGATAACATTTCCGGACAGGCTTTGGATATTCTTAAACAGCCTGAGGGAGTTTGTTATATTGTTTATGACGAACGACTGCATCAGCAAGCACTCGCCAGTTTTGCGGAGTATCGAACTGCCGCTGAAATCAAGGCGTGTAAGTCAGCCAAGACACTAACCGAGTTAGCTGATCTCATCAAACTACCGGCAGCAGTTTTAACATCAACTATTGAAGAAGTAGAGCAGTTAAAACGTAATAACAGTGTTTGCGAATTCGGGCGGGAATTTTCACAAGAGCTACAATTGGCGCCGCCATATTATGCGATCAAGGTGGGCGCTGCTTTGTTTCACACCCAGGGAGGGTTAGTGATTGACAAGCATGCCAGAGTGGTTGATAAGCAGGGTGTTGCATTACCCAATTTATTCGCTGGAGGTGGTGCCGCGCGCAGTGTTTCAGGTCCCGGAATCTGGGGGTACTTACCCGCGATGGGATTGTGTACGGCGGTAACTCTCGGCAAGCTTGCAGGAAGTGCCGCGGCAAAATTAACAGGAGAAAATAAATGATCAATGTATTGGTGGTATTTAATTTGCAAGCTGGAGTAGATGCAGCAGAGTATGAAGAGTGGGCGCGAACACGAGATTTGCCTACAGCTCGTAGCTTGTCCTCAGTCGATGGTTTCAATGTGCTGAAATGTTGTGGCATGTTTGGTACTGATGACGCGGCTCCGTATCAATATGTGGAATTGCTTGAAGTGAACGATTTTGAAAAGCTTGGGGCTGAAGCCGGTGAGGGCGAGATGGCAAAAGTGGCGGCTGAATTTGCAGCGTATGCGGATAACCCCCAGTTCATTATTCTGGAAAACATTGAGTAAGGCATGACTAAAAATTTAAGCGGAAAAGTTGCTGTTGTGACAGGTGCAGGCAGGGTGCAGGGTATAGGTGCGGGTATTGCGCGTGGATTGGCGGCAGCGGGTGCGCAGGTTGTGGTTTCCGATGTGTCGGTTGCGGATGATCATATGCCGCAAGAAAAAATTGGCACTCAAACTGAAATTCAGCAAATCCTGAACGAGATTATCGAGGCTGGTGGCGAGGCAATCGCGCTGCCTTGTGATGTGCGTGATGAAGACCAGGTGCAACAGTTGATCGCTGCTGCGGTGGAGCAATTCGGTCGGGTTGATATTCTGGTCAACAATGCCGGGATTGGCTACCTGATGAAGCCCATGATCGAGGTTGAAAAAGATGAATGGCAAACCGTGCTGGACGTGAATCTTATGGGAGCTTTTTTGTGTACCAAGCATGCGGTCAAGCAAATGATGTCCCAGGGTGATGGTGGGCGTATTATTAACATCGCCAGTCAAGGTGCGAAGTCGGGTTTCCCGCATTTGCCCGCATATATAGCCTCCAAGCACGGCATGATTGGTTTGACGCGTTCCAATGCTGTGGAACTCGGCTCAGAAAAAATTACCGTGAATGCAATTTGTCCGAATCATATTACTACCGATCTGGGCGCTGAGCAGAATGAATATTTTGCTAAATTCATGGGTAAGAGCGTGCAGCAGTATCTCGATGACATGGCAGCAAGAATCCCGATGGGACGTCCCGGGCTGGTAACCGACATCGCAAATGCGGCAGTCTTTCTAAGCTCTGATGACTCGTATTACATCACTGGAGAGGCAATGAACGTCAGTGGTGGTGAGGAAATGCATTAGCAGAGGATTTCATTGCATGACACGTGCCTCAAAGCTAAAATGATATAAAGTTATAACATTAGTATCATGACTGCTGGTTCAAACTACATATACCAAAACCAGCGGTAATCAGGAGCTTCATAAATGAATAAACCTTTGGCCGGGATCAGAGTCATTGATCTCACGCACATGCTGTCCGGTCCATATGGCGCGATGATACTCGCCGACCTTGGCGCAGAAACGATCAAAGTTGAGCCTTTGCATGGTGAGGGCACCCGAAAGTTACTCGCAACAGATCCTAATAACTCACTCGAAGGTATGGGTGCCTATTATTTGACCCTGAATCGAAACAAGCAAAGTATTTGTATTGACCTGAAAGCAGAAGCCGGTCTTGAGTTGTTTTATGAGCTGGTTAAAGAAGCAGATGTAGTGATTAATAACTTCGGTGCCGGTGTGCCCGATCGTTTGAAAATAGATTATGACACGCTGGCTAAAATAAACCCGCGCATCATTACCTGTTCGGTTACCGGATTCGGTAGTTACGGACCGAACTACAAGCGACCTTCTTTTGATCAGATCGCACAAGCGACTGGTGGAGGTATGTCAATCACCGGCCCTGATAAAGATCATCCGGTTCGGGCGGGTATTCCGATCGGTGATTTGGGTGGCGGCATGTTTGCAGCCATGGGTATCATGGCGGCCGTGATCGAGCGTAGTACCAGTGGTAAAGGGCAGGATGTCGATATATCAATGCTCGACTGTCAGGTGTCAATGCTCAACTATATGGCTACCATGCACTTCCTCTCGGGTGAAGACCCGTTCCCGATTGGTAACTCGCATTTTGTGCACGTGCCATACAATAGTTACGCGACCGCTGACGGCCATATCGTCATTGCTGTTATTACGGATAACTTCTGGACGAACCTTAAAGAAGTAACTCCGAGCGAGAAATTTGATAACCCTGAATACGATACTCAGCCAGCGCGTCTGCGAGACAAAGAGATTATCGACCAAGAGTTAGGCAAAATCCTGAAAGAAAAACCGACTCAGCACTGGCTGGATCAATTGGACGAGCGGCGCGTGCCCTGTGCGCCTGTAAATCGTTTAAGCCAGGCATTGGATGATGCGCAAGTCACTCATCGTAATATGGTCATCGATTTGGTGCATCCAAACGGCAAGCGCTCCAAAGGCCCGGGCAATCCTATCAAGTTATCCAGAAGCAATGAGGAGTCTTTTTCTTCTCCACCGACATTGGGTCAGCACACTGACGCCGTTCTCAGTGATGTACTAGGGTATAGTGAAGAGCAAATCGCAAACCTCAGATCAAAAGAAGTCATAAATCAATGAATGTAAATGTCCTAATCAATGACGTAGGCCCCAGAGATGGATTGCAAAATCAGGCAAAAATTCTGAGCTCTGAGGAGCGTCTGCAATTGATCGAGGCGCTCTCGAAGACCGGGCTGCAAGAAATCGAAGTTGGTGCGTTTGTGCACCCGAAGGCTGTTCCGGCGATGGCGGGTACCGATACAGTGATAGCGGGTCTGCCGAGCAATAACATCACCTATAATGCGTTGATTCCAAATCGCAAGGGTTACGAGCTGGCACTCAAGACCGGCATCAAAACCATGAATCTGGTTACCGCCGCATCCAATACCATGAATGAAAAAAACATCGGCATGAATAATGCCGAGGTTATGGCGG
>CALIRD010000196.1 GCA_938042355.1 uncultured Thiotrichales bacterium | reverse complement strand
ATAGCGATTGGGGTCCAGCAAGCGTAAACGTGCGAAGTGACTGGCGCGTCCCAACTGCTCTGGGGTTGCGGTCAATAACAACACACTGGGAATCAGGCTCGCCAGTCGCTCAATCGCCAGATACTCGATACTGGGCTCAGTCTCGGACCATTGCAGATGATGCGCCTCATCCACAATCAACATATCCCATTCCGCCGCCTGTATTTCAGCAAAACGCTTCGGCTTGCTGACCACAAACTCCAGCGAACAAAGAACGATTGAATCGAGTGTGAATGGGTTACTATCCGGCTCGGTCTCCTGCATCGCTTCGCATCGTTCTTCATCGAAAATACTCAGGCGCAAATTAAAGCGCCGTAACATTTCGATTAACCATTGATGGATTAAATTTTGAGGTACGACAATTAACACCCGGCTAACCTGATCAGTCAGCAATTGATGGTGCAAGATCAAACCCGCTTCAATGGTTTTTCCCAACCCGACTTCGTCAGCTAATAGCACCCGCGGTTGATGCCGCTTGCTGACTTCTTGAGCAATATACAATTGATGTGCTACCAGATCGGTACGCACACCGGTCAAGCCTCGTAATGGAGAGCCGATCATTTGATCACGTTGCAGTCGGGTGGCATAACGCAAAGTGAATTCGTGATTTTTATCGAGCTGACCGGTCAACAAGCGATCTACCGGACGATTTAACTGAGTGGCATGCTGTAACTCTACTTCAGAAAGGATGCGCTGTTCACCCTCATCGGTGACACCAACATAGGCCAGCAGACCGTCTTCTTCACTGACCGATTCAACTTTGATTGACCACCCTGATTCACTGGTAACCCGGTCACCGGGCAAGAATTGAATGCGGGTCAGTGGCGCCGTACGCCAGGCATAGGTGCGCACCTCCTCTGTGGCTGGAAAAGCGACCTGCACGGTACGCTCATCAACACTGAGGATGGTGCCAAGACAAAGCTCCAGCTCGGCATTACTTATCCAACGTTGTCCGGGTGTAAATTCGCTCAAAACTCTGCTGCCGTGATATCTGGCTGGCTATGGTAGTGGAAGGTGTTACAGGTATAAAGGTTTTTAAGCAGTCTTTTCAGCCAGCATATTCGCCCTGACCGGATCCCAGTCCACGATCCGGGCTGGCTGCCAATTGTGGCTACGCTGATAGTCTTTCCATAACTGTCTGAAGGATCGATTTTTTCCCGGACAAACCAGCTTCGGTTCCAGTTCTGCCAGTGGTTCTAGTACAAACGCATATTTAAAAATTTCATCACGTGGTAATTGCAATGAGGCGGATTCAATCTGCAAGTTGCCATACAGCAACAAGTCCATATCCAGAGTCCGGGGATTATATTTGCGTCCATCCCGCTTACGCCCGCAGTTAATTTCAATTTGTTTCATTACCTGCTGAATCTGCATCGGCTTGTCTTCAGTGTCGAACGCGACCACGAAGTTATAAAAGGGATCGCCTGAAAAACCAACCGCATCGGTCTCATACACCGATGAAACGCTCAAGACTCCATATTCTTCGTATAAGGCACGCATACCGGACTTGATACTGCTGCGGCGACGTATATTACTGCCTACGCTGACGTATACCATCGGCATCAGTCGCGCTTACCCCGCTCGAGAATAACGCCGACTGATTTTGAACCGGTGACCGCGCCTAGTTTTTGCAGCTTAAGCCTGACCCAGGAAACGGAAAAATCTTTTTGTATCATATCGACTAAATCATTGGCGAGTTTCTCGACAAGTAAATCCTGATTGCTTTCTACTCGCGCGACAACCCGTTTTGCGACTTCCTTATAGTCGAGTGCGTCGTTGAGATCATCTGTTTTTGCAGCAGCCGTAGTATCGGCAGCCATCTCTATATCAAAAGAAAGCTTTTGCTTGATTTTCCGCTCCCAATCAAAAACACCTATGACACAACTCACTTGCAGATCATGGATGAAAACTATGTCACTCATTCGCCTTCCTCTTCCAATAAAACGTTATCCAGCTCCAGTGCAGCAATATCGCCTACGTTAGTACCAATAATGCCGCGTACATCGCCGTACATACCCGTGGTATTGGCGATCACGCGCTGTATCTGTTTATCACGTTCATTCCAGATGCGCTGCATCGCCGTCTTTTCTTTATTCAACTGTGTTTGCATGGTGGTAAATGCGTCGACGATACCTTCTACTTTTTGACGGAATTCGTCCCCGGAGAAATATTCATACATCAATTCAACCTTATCACCCTTACCGGCACTGGCATTGCGCGCGTACTCCACCATCGATAGCTGTTGTCGCAAGGCACTCGCGAGCGGGATGGCAGCCGCGATACTGCTTACCCAGATACCGTTGATCTGACCAAAGGTTTCGATTTCAGGGGGCAAAACCCGACTGACCAGTACGGCCAGATTGGCCTTGGCGTCGCGTTGGTCATCCTTTAATTTTTCAATCCATTGCGGCGACCAGTTTTTGGTGTTCTTGGCTTCCCAGACAATGACACCACACGCCTGCTGAGCCTCATTTTTAACGATGTGAATGATATCAGCGCCGGCTTTGCCTTTTTTCACTTCTTCCAGATTGTCCATTGGGAAGCTCTGTTGTAAACGCAACTCCAGATCATCTTCCAGCACCTCGCCCTGACTCTCCATTGAACCTTGCTGCACTTTACGCAACGCTTCCTTATGACCTCGCTCCTGCTCTTCCAGCTTGCGCTTGAGCTCCTGCACTTTTAAGTCATTGGTTTCAGCGTATTGCTCGGTCAGGCTTTGTTCAATTTTCTGTTTTTCAGCAGACAAGCGTCGTTCCAATTCAAGATCCAGTGTTTTTTCTTTTTCTTCCAGCGCACGGACCTGCTTGCGCACTTCCAGTTCCTGTTTGGTGGCTTTCTCTGCCAGTATTTTTTGTTCTTGCAACTGCTCTTGCATATCGGTCAGCTGCAGGTTGAATTGCTCAGTGACTTTTTCTGCAGCCCGGGTTTTCTCCCGTTCGATTTGCTTCTGATTATCAGCCTGCATCTGTTCCACCAACTCTGACTCGATTTGCTGGCTCAGCAACGCCTCAATTTCGATTGTAGTGGCGCATTCTGGACACTTGATACTTCTACTCGACATACTATTTCCCGGATAACTCAGAGGTACCAGGTAGAAACTGGCCATTCGATAAAAAATGACTGATTTGTTCCATGACCTGACGGCTGTTCATAATATAGGTATGACCATGACGAACTACAATAAAATCTCGCATTTCATCAAGCATGGTATTTCTGACCGTGACTTTGCCATCGCTCGGCTCATGAATAAATGCTGAAAACCATGGGTCAGAACTAAGTGTACCAGCGATCACACCAATCTCGGCATTTACCGGTTTCAGACTATTAGGCAGACTTTCTTGATGCGTGCCCAGTTGATGACCCACCGGTCCTGAGAACTTGCGGTACAACTTCATTTTCAACAACATGTCCGCCACCACACTGCCTCGATTGGGCGGACTGAGCATGACCACTCTGCCCAACGCTTCGATCGAGTTGGTCTGGAGATAATACCGCACCAGAATGCCACCCAGAGAATGGGTTACGAAGTGCACCCGGCTTACACCCTTGAGACGCGCCCATTGCAGTGCAGGTTCGATCGCTTTTGAGGCCAGTTGTTCAACCGGGAAATCTCTGGATGGATAGGACTTGTTATAGACCAGATAGCCTTGTCTGGTGAGCTCATGCTCAAGCCGGAACATCGACCAGGCTGATCGCCCTAAACCATGTAGTACCACTACCGCCTCGGTCATGCTTCAACCTTTTTGTTTTTGTTATCCGGCAAGCGACGAGCAATACGCACTAACTGGGCTATTTCGAGTTCAATCGCACGTCGCTTCTCGATCAGGTATTGACGCAAATCGCGCTTTCGTAAAAAAAGAACAAAGACACGCAAGCTGTCTTTAAAGCGCTTGAACTCACCCTGATTCTTTAACAGCACCATCGCTGAAACAATCAGGCTTGCGAAATACGCCAATGACCACCACGTTCCAAAATATCGATGAACCAACCAGGTTTGAATACCCCAAAACAAGGCAAATAGTCCCATACCAAAAATCATTTTTGCAGTATCAAACTGGTCTCTGCCACTGGCGACTTTACCGGCAACCCATGACGTTAATTTGTACGGAATAACACCATTGACCAAACCCCACAACATGACTGGGAAAATCACGATAAACAACCATAGACTGCGCATAAAAAATAACAAAATAAGTATCGGACGATATTGCACGCCCAAATGGTAATCCTTGATGCCACAGGTCTGGCACAACTTTTCAAACGCTTTGAGCTGGGAGATTAGCGACCTGACCCGACTGTCATCATACTCCGCCAGAGTCTCGCGGGTTTCGAGTAAATATTTCAGTGATCTGAATTTTTGCGCGAGACCACGCTGATGATATTTGCCCTGCCGAAAGGCAAAAAACTCTTCCAATCGACCCGCCAGCTCAACGTCCTCCCAACTTTTGGCGTTGAGTGTTACCTCAGCCAGTGCTTGCTGTATCCGCTTGGTCAACTTACGCACGGCCAGTAACTCGCTAGTTCCAGCAGGCATCTCCAGACTAATCGGGTCGCCATAGTTCACCAGTAAATCGCTTCTGAATTTTCCTTTATCACTAAAATTCAAACCCACCGGGAGTATGACCGGAGCTCGCTCGTTTCTGGCACGCGCACCCAACGCCATCCTCGCCGCTCCCGTTTTGATCTCGTGCAAATGCGGGTCAGAATGACTTTGCCCTTCCGGAAATATCATAATCGCCTGATTCTGATCCAGCAGCTCATAGACTTTGTTAAACGAACCAGCATTACCCGAGGTATCGCCGTCAGGATGATCATTACGACGATAAATAGGCACCGCTCCTATCCAGTTGAGCAAATGCCTGAGCCACAACTTCTTCCACAAGCCACTGCGTGCCAGCGGTCGAATAAAGGTCTTGTTCGAGGCTTGCACTACTACTGGATCGACCAGGGCGTTGACATGATTGATACAGATAATCACACCTCGGTCTGTCGGCAATTGGTTATTGCCAGTAACTTCAAAGCGTGTATAAAAGATATTCGTCACCCACCGGCTCAGTAGGCGCCAAATCGGCATAAACCAGATGGTTTTGGCTGTAATTTGCGGCATATCGGGTGATTATAGGCAGGTAACTCCGTGATATCAGGCTGATTTCAATAATTTCGCCATTCTGAGCAGCCAGAGCCCCGCGAATGCTTGTCCACATGGGGTATATCTGTTAATCTGCGCGACCCTTGAATGTGTAGTATTAGAGCGGAGATTTCAGATGTCGCGAGTCTGCCAAGTAACCGGAAAGCGTCCAGTGGCTGGAAACAATGTTTCCCATGCTAAAAACAGGACCCGTCGTCGGTTTTTACCAAATTTACATACCCATAAGTTCTGGGTCGAAAGCGAGAATCGCTGGGTTAAGCTACGCCTGAGTACCAAGGGCATGCGTATTATTGACAAGAAAGGTATTGATACGGTCTTGTCTGAGCTACGTGCCCGCGGCGAGAAAGTTTAAGGAGATTACGAGATGCGTGAAAAAATCAGAATGGTATCCAGTGCCGGAACCGGTCACTTTTACACCACTACTAAAAACAAAAGAACGATGCCGGATAAATTTGAACAGAAGAAATACGATCCGGTAATACGTAAGCATGTTGCCTACAAAGAAGCCAAGATCAAGTAGTGATAACACTATTTAAAAATACCCGGTTATCCGGGTATTTTTTTGCCTGCGATATTTAGTCTGAATGCTTGCTAGAATTACCGCATGCCAGAATTACCCGAAGTAGAAACCACTCGCCGTGGCATTGAGCCGCACATCAAAGGTCAAACCGTTGCCAAGGTCAGTATTCGTTGTCCGAAGTTGCGCTGGCCAATTCCAAAAAGCCTGTATAAAAACCTGCCTGGAAAAACAATACTGGCCGTAGAGAGACGGGCAAAATACTTATTGGTGCGTTTTGAGCATGGCACCTTGATGATGCATCTGGGCATGACCGGCAGTATGCGTATCTCACCGGCAACCAGACAGTGGAAAAAACACGATCATTTCGCGCTAACCTTTACCAATAAAAAACAGCTACGCCTGCATGACCCGCGCAAGTTTGGCTCGGTACTCTGGTATCGCGGTACCGATGAAAAACAAAAGCTGCTCGCCAAACTGGGGCCGGAGCCTCTGACCGATAACTTTGATGCAGATTACTTGTACAACAAGAGTAAAAAACGAACCGCTACCATCAAACAGCACATCATGAACAATCACGTGGTCGTAGGGGTTGGCAATATCTATGCCTCGGAGTCCTTGTTCATGTCAGGCATTCACCCCACTCGAGCAGCAGGAAAAGTCTCGAAAGCGCGCATGAGTACTTTAGTTGATAACATTAAAATCATCCTGCAGCGCTCAATTGAACAAGGGGGCACTACCTTGCGCGATTTTCTGAACGAAAATGGTGAACCGGGATATTTTGCCCAACAGTTAAATGTCTATGACCGGGCTGGCGAGCAATGCGTGGATTGTAACCGCATCATTAAGTCAGTAGTACTCGGACAACGCTCTACCTTCTACTGCCCGGGTTGCCAACGCTAGTGTTGACGTATCGTTAATTCGATATCCGCGCGTCTCAAATACTTTTGCTCCTGCTTTAAATCTGCCCTGTACAAGGGGTTCGATTCCAGCCAGCCTTCAGGAAACCCTAGAGTGAACACGCCCTCTTTCCACAACAATTGAATCATGCAGAGATCCGGGTCATGACGATTACGACACAACAATAGTGCCAAACGTAATATGACACAGGGCTTGAGCGCAGCCCTGCGTTGATCAGCGTTCAACTCGGCATAGGCCTGCCCAGGAAACTTTCTTCGCTGAGCAAGCACCAGAAAACCCAACAGGTTTTGCTCTTGTTTGGAAAAACCAGGTATATCGGCATGTTGGATGAGATAGGCACCGTGCTTTTGAAAATTACTGTGCGAGATCGTCAAGCCTATCTCATGTAAACGTGCCGCCCAATACAACATCTCGCTATCTTCACGCTCAAGCTCGAGATTTTCACTATTGACCACCAGTCGGTTGACCACGGCAGCCACTCTTTTGGCTTGCGCCTCATCCACATTAAAGCGCTCGGCCAGACTGGATACCGATCGCTCTCTAATGTCATTGTGATGCAATCGACCTGCCAGATCGTAAACCACACCCTCACGCAAAGCACCCTCGGCAATATTAACCTGAGACAAATCAAAGGCATCAAACAAGGCTTCCACAATGGCGACGCCTCCAGCAAAGACCGGGCGCCGTTCTTTTTCCAAGCCATTCAGAGTCAGCTGCTCACTATCAGATTCAAACAAAAGATGCTGTTTCAGCTGCTGTAAACCTTCACGAGAGATACCAAATTCCGACCAACCCTGTTGTTGCAGCACGCTCGCTATTGCCTTAAACGTACCAGAAGCACCAATCGCTTCTACCCACTCATGACTGGAATAGCTATCCAGCACCGGTTGTAGCTCTAACAACGCTGCGGTGCGGGCTTTCTCCCAACCACTGGCACTTATTTCACCGTTAGCCAGATATTTGAGCGACATACTGACACACCCCATATGCAGACTTTCAGTAATCTTTGCATTGAAGTTATTGCCGAGAATCAATTCAGTGCTGCCACCACCGATATCCATCACCAACCGACTCCCGGGCTGGGTCGGCGAGGTATGGGCAACTCCCAGATAGAGTAAACGGGCCTCCTCGCGTCCGGAAATAACATCCACCGGATGACCGAGCAATTCTCTGGCCTTACGCAAGAAATCTCGCGAATTGGCTGCCATGCGCAAAGCATTGGTGCCAAGAATTCTGACATGGGTCGCGGGCAAGTGAGAAATTCTTTGTCCCATACGTGACAGACAAGCCAGCGCTTCCGATTGCTTTTCGGTGGTCAGTTGATTCTGACTGTCAAAGCCTGCTGCCAGTCGCACCATTTCTTTATGCTTATCAACGATTTGCAATTGATCTTCATTGATAGCAGCGACCAACAGATGAAAACTGTTGGACCCGAGGTCCAGCGCCGCGTAGGTTTCTTGTTGATTATTCTGCAATTTGATCTCCGCTGTGTGATGAGTATAACAGTAGACTTTCACACTCCCGTAAAACGCTGCTGGTCTCAAGCTGTATGGCTGAGTAGAATCTGTCTATGCCCCTGGATCAGCACAAGAGCTCACACAAGCTGCGTAGTCAAATAATGCGCTTGCTTTGTTGTCTGCTGACACTCGGGTTCATACAGATTGCGAACGCAGAAGAGTCCTTCGCTGATGAAAGTTATCGAAAAATGAATAACAGCCTGCAATCTTCTGCTGACTGGCTGGATAATATTTTTCTAGATGAACGTAACGACGAAGAAAGTGCCTGGACCAGGCTTATTGTGCGTGTTGATAATGAAATCATTGAAGGCGAAGGCGTTAACAATGATATTTCATTGCGTGGCAAGATTGTTCTCCCGAATTTAAACCGACGTATCCGCTTGATATTTGAGGGTGACCCGGACTCGAGTGACCCAACCGGTTTACAGCAAGATGAAAACTCATCTTCAGCAATACGTTTTCTGATTAACGAAAATCTACGCAACCGCCTGAACTTTGACATAGGTGGTCGTGGTGGTTTGAACAACCCGCGTCTTTTTACACGACTGCAATATCGCTATCAGCAGGATTTTGGCAAAACCAACGTACGTTTCCGCCCCACTATCATTTGGGACACAGACCGGGAATGGGAAGGCTATTTGCAATTTGACTTTGAACGACGTTTTAAAGAACAGTACTTTTTACGCATGAGCACCATTCCACGTATTCGTGATATAGAACCCGGATGGGAGCTGGAACAAAACTTCACACTCTATAAAGATCTGGGAAATGACCGTTATATGGCCATTGAATGGATGAATGATCTGAAAAGCGAGCCTGACTTTAGAATAGATGGTTCCTATTTACGCTTACGTTTCCGGCGGGAAGTATGGAAAAAGCGATTATTCATGGAAGTTGGGCCGGGGATCAGAGTAGTTGACGATAATGATTTACGCCCGCAACTGGATGCTTATCTACGTTTCGAGTTACTATTCAGTAATGAAAAGAAACCGGTTGATAAGACCAAAGGCATAAATCAGAGTGAGCACAATTCTTCCTCAGGGAATCGCTGAATCTGTTGCACAAGCACTGGCTGAAGATGTGGGTGCTGGAGACGTAACTGCCAATCTAATCGAGCGAGACACCACAGCCCAAGCCAGAGTGATAACACGCGAGAACTGTATTTTGTGTGGTACAGAATGGTTTAATGAAGTGTTTCGCCAGTTAGACCCTGCCATCAAAATTAGTTGGCAACAGCAAGACGGAGAGCACTGCAAACCAGATAGCCTACTTTGCTCGATTAACGGCAATGCGCGTAAAATCCTGACCGGTGAGAGAGCCGCACTAAATTTTCTTCAAACACTTTCGGCAACAGCTACAACAACTCATGCCTATGCCAATGAGTTAGAAAAATTTAAAACCGAAATTCTGGATACACGTAAAACTATCCCCGGATTACGTCTTGCACAAAAATATGCTGTTGCTGTTGGCGGCGGCAGAAATCATCGAGTCGGCTTGTATGATCAGGTCCTGATTAAAGAAAATCATATTGTTGCGTGCGGCTCGATTGAAAATGCTGTAAGCAAAGCCAGAGAGCTTTACAGCGATCTTAAAGTTGAGGTAGAAACAGAAAACCTGGAGGAATTTGAACAGGCACTCAACGCCGGTGCCGACATTATCATGTTGGACAACTTCAACCTGAAAGATATGCGTATTGCGGTTGAGCGTTGTAACGGCAAAAGCAAACTGGAAGTATCAGGCAATGTCACTATCGAATCATTGGCTGAGATCGCCGCTACCGGTGTTGACTATATTTCCAGTGGCGCCTTGACTAAAAATATTCGCAGCATCGATTTATCAATGCGTTTCTCGCTGTAATGTTACTGCTCTAGTTGAGCAACAGCTCGATACGACGGTTCATGGCCCTGCCTTCAGGTGAATCATTACGTGTGCGTGGCTCGGCTTCACCAGCGCCAATATAACTCAAGCGCTTCTCATCGACGCCTTTGCTTTCCAGGTAAGCACCTATTTCTCTCACTTGCTGCAATGACAGTTCCTGATTGGCAGCTGGATCACCCACATCGTCGGTATGACCAATAAGAACGAAATTAGTGGTTCCATAACCAATAATAGTCTCAGCAACACGATCCAGTATTCGAGTGGATTCCGGATTTAGGGTAGTTGTACCCGGCACAAAGCTGACACCTTCGAGAACTCCCAGTGAGCTGGTTAGTATGGCGGGATTATCCAGATCAGGAATACTTTCAATGACCCCGGAACTGCGAGTGTCTTCAGGCAACATATCCTCAGGCTTAAGAGTCGTATAACCAGACTCTTCACTATCAAACTCTGGGCCGCCTACCTGCATGTCACGCGCCCAGTCAGGAATATGATCTTTGGCCCTGCCAAAACGCTTACTGATCGATAAACCAAAGTATTGCGCATCACGATCGTAATAATCAAACTCGCCGCGAATCGCATAGCCATTTTCGAATTTGATCTCCAGCCCGGCTCCAACATAGATCTGGCTTGAGTTTTCAACATTGAAGTTCACCGTACCATTGTTATTGAACCCGCTCACCCCCAATTTAAGGAACAAGGATGGTCCTACATCATTGTCTGGCAAGTAGTAATTCAGGCCCAGCCCAAAGACGCTGTAATTAAGATTACTGCCATTGGTAAAAGTCGCTTCACCGAGCTCAGCATAAAAACCTTCGAAACTGAATTTTTGTTTCCAGTCATAACCGGCAAAAAGTTTATAGCCAGTTGCATTGGTCTGATCGAGACGAAATGGACTACCTGTGGTTTCAGGTTCCAGTGTCGTGGTACCGCCGCCGATGCCAAGGTACCACTGCCCGTCTCCAGCAGTAGAAAAGGTGCTCAGGCCAAGTAATGAAAAGCTAAACAATACCCTGAATATTGCTTTACTCCTCTTAGCGGAAGCTTCCCTGACAGATATCATTTAATATTTTGTATTTAACTAATGGTTAGGTAGATAGTAACGACGTCTCATGCGAGTTACCAGCAGCAAAAGAAAAACGAACGCAAAAAGTTGTTGCGGACTCAAGCTGCCAGCGCCACCATCGATACCCACCGTAACAGCACTGTTTTCAAATTCCGCCTGCAAGAAATCAGGCGTACCATCGCCATCACTGTCCTGGGGACTCAGGGCGTTACCTGAACCTATCTCATTTTCGGTCATGACAAAGTCGTTATCGTCGTCATCATCTTCCTGGTTAAAAATGCCATCGCCATCGGTATCCACATCATCCGGCTCGAGATAATCCGGTATACCATCCCCGTCTGTATCAGTTGGGTTCGAAGGATCAGGCCCTATCTCATCTCCATCCAGGGTTGAATCATTATCACTGTTGTTGTCACTGTAGTTAGGGATACCGTCATTATCGGTGTCAGGGCATACCAAACCATTCGGACATTCCATTCGATCACTCAAGCCATCACCATCGGTATCACCACTACCATCGCCTTCACCGCGACCTAGACTGTCACCATCAAGATAATCTGGGATCAAGTCATTGTCAGTATCTTGCGGAAGACTGCCACCGTTGGCGCCGGTTTCGAACAATGTGGTTAAGCCATCGCCATCGTCATCAGCGTCCTCAAAGTTGAACAAGCCATCACCGTCCACGTCGACATCGTTGGCTTCCAGAGAATCCGGAATGCCATCACCATCAGTATCCTGGTTGGCTTCTTCGGCATCGGGTGTACCATCACCGTCTGAATCGATATCCATGTAATCGGGTACACGGTCGTTATCGGCGTCCGGACATACAGAGCCTAGTGGGCATTCGACGACGTCACTCATGCCGTCATTATCACTGTCACCGGCGCCGGTGATATCAATACCATTACCGGTACCATTATCCGCGTCCAGATGATTCGGAATACCATCGTTGTCGGCATCATCCGGGAAACGACCATCATCACCTACCTCTTCTGAGGTCGGGGTGTTGTCGCCGTCGTCATTGTCGTCCTCATGATCAAGCGTACCATCGGCATCGGTATCAAGCAGATTGGACTCAAGATAATCCGGCACACTGTCACCATCGGTATCCAACGGCACCTCGGGGCTCTCTCCTAACTCGTTGAGCGTCTGAATACCATCGCCATCATCATCGCTATCCAGATAGTCCTGGAAACCGTCATTATCACTATCACGACACTGATCCAGTGAACCTGCGCACTCAAGACCATTCGGGATACTGTCGCCATCACTGTCGGTTAAAGCATCACAGACATCACCTTGGCCATCACCGTCACTGTCCAACTGATCTTCATTCGCATCAAGCGGGCAATTGTCTTCCGTATCTGCTGTACCGTCACCATCATCATCGGCATCACAGCTGTCGCCCTGACCATCGGCATCGATATCTGACTGTTCCTGATTCGCAATCAGTGGGCAGTTATCGTCGCCGTCTTCAACCGTGTCATTATCGTCGTCACTGTCACAGGCATCACCGACTTCATCTTCATCCAGATCAGCTTGCGCGGCATTGGCGACCAGTGGACAGTTGTCCAGACTGTCTCCAATTAAATCGCCATCATCATCGTTATCACACAAATCGCCTTGACCATCGTCATCAATATCAGACTGATCGGTATTAGCGACTGACGGGCAATTATCAACCAGATCATTGATACCGTCATCATCAGTATCCAGTGTTATTTCACAGGCATCACCAATACCGTCCTCATCGGCATCTTGTTGACCCGCATTGGCAACGAAGGGACAGTTATCTTCCGCATCAACAACGCCATCATTATCATCATCACTGTCACAGGCATCACCTTCACCATCAGCATCACGATCAATTTGCTCTTCATTCGCAACAAGTGAACAGTTATCGATACCATCTGCCACACCGTCACCGTCATCATCCGAGTCACAGGCATTACCATCACCATCACTATCGGCATCAGCCTGATCAGAATTACTCACCACGGGACAATTGTCATCGGCATCTGCCACACCGTCGTTATCCTGGTCCGTGAGGTTGTCACAGACATCACCGAGTCCATCGTCATCCGCATCGGCCTGATCGGCATTAGCAATCACTGCACAGTTGTCAGCAGCATCATCTACACCATCACCATCATCGTCAGTATCACAGGCATTACCCTGACCATCACCGTCAGTATCAAGTTGATCGGTATTACTCAAGGCTGGACAGTTGTCTATGCCATCAGCAACCCCGTCACCATCATCATCAGCATCACAGGCATCACCCTGACCGTCGTCATCAATATCCTGTTGCTGGGGATTTGCCTGGTTTGGACAATTATCAAGTGAATCAATGACACCGTCTTCATCGGTATCAATGAATGAATCACAGATATCGCCAATACCATCGTTGTCACTATCTGTCTGATCCGGGTTGGCGGCTAAGGGACAATTGTCGGTAATATCATCAAAGCCGTCACCATCATCATCTGGATCGCACACATTACCCCTGCCATCACCATCCAGATCAAGTTGCTGTTGATTGGCTATAAACGGACAATTATCATTGCCGTCTCGAATGCCATCACCATCATCATCCTCATCACATGCATCGCCAAGGCCATCATCATCGTTATCAGCTTGCTCGGGATCTACGATTAAAGGACAAACATCAACATCATTCGGTATGCCGTCGCCTTCTCGATCATCATCACAAAGATCGCCAAAGCCATCATCATCAAAGTCATTTTGATTCGCGTTTGGTACTAAAGGACAATTGTCGTTATCGTTAGGAACACCATCTCCATCGTTATCAAGATCCGGTGCATTCGGAAACGCAAAAAGCTCGGCAACTTCGGCGGAGGTCAAGGCACGATCGTAAATCCGGATCTCGTCCAGTCTTCCATCCCACTTTGGCTGACCAGAATTAGTCGTATTCCAACCGATGGTAACTTTATCTAAAGCGGTGGGTTGTGGAACGATGTTACCCTCGGAATTGGTCATCACACCATCGACATAGACTCTACCGATTTGTGAATCAGCATCATAAGTTCCAACCAGGTGATACCACCGATTAGGTTGTAATAAGAAATTTCCATCGATTAATGGCTCAAAGTTATTACAGCCTTCAGCTGCAGTACAAAACCATGGTCGTCCGGGAGTGAGTATGAAGTTTGGTACATACTCGAAGCTTCCATTTCGCAGCAAATTTAAAGCAAACCAATTAGTAGTTGTTCTACCGTGATCAATAATTGGGCGCTTTTGCGCACCAAAACCCGGGTTCTGTATATATATCCACGCCGCCAGAGTATGACTGGTTAAGCTGAAATCTTCACTCGGCTCGGTTTCCGCATAGGCATCACGTGCTTCGAGTGCACCTTCA
>CALIRD010000195.1 GCA_938042355.1 uncultured Thiotrichales bacterium | reverse complement strand
CCTCGCTACCTGCTCTACCGGTACGTCCGATACGATGCACGTAATCTTCCGGCACGTTGGGCAAATCGTAATTCACTACATGTGGTAAATCATGAATATCTATGCCACGTGCTGCCACATCGGTTGCGACTAGCACCTGCGTTTTGCCGGCTTTAAATTCTTTCAAAGCCCGGGTGCGTGCGCCTTGTGATTTATCTCCATGGATTGCCAGTGAAGGTATTTTGGCTTTGTTGAGTTGCTGTGATAAACGATTGGCGCCATGACGGGTACGAGCAAATACCAAGACTTGATGCCAGTTCTCATCCTTGATCAAGAATTCAAGTAAGGCGCGCTTTTGGCCTCGGTCCACCAGATAGGCTTTCTGCTTAACCGTATCAGCAGCAGCATTTTCTCTGGCAACTTCGATTAACTCCGGCTTCTTGAGAAAACTGTCTGCCAGTGCTTTTATTTTGGGCGCAAAGGTAGCCGAGAACATCAGGCTTTGTCGTTCTACTGGTAATAATTTTATGATTTTTTTAATGTCATGGATAAAGCCCATATCCAGCATCCGGTCGGCTTCATCAAGCACCAGTATTTGTATTTTGTGTAGTTTAATCGTGCCCTGATTGACATGATCCAACAACCTGCCCGGTGTGGCCACCAGTATATCGACCGGGCTTTTGAGGCGATGAATCTGTCCACCGATCTTTACGCCACCGAATACCACCATAGATTTCAAAGGAGTGTGCGTACCGTAGTCCTTGACGCTTTGTTCAACTTGCGCTGCCAGCTCGCGAGTCGGAGTGACAATTAAGGCGCGTATCGGCCGCTTGCCCCGCATCGGACGTTGAGATAACAATTCCAGAATAGGTAAACAAAATCCGGCTGTTTTACCGGTACCCGTTTGAGCACCCGCCAACACATCACGACCTGATAAAACGACAGGAATCGCTTGCTCCTGAATCGGGGTGGGTTCGGTATAACCCTTTTCTTTGAGGGCACGAACTATAGCTTCAGATAAACCGAACGAGGCAAAAGGCATGCTAGGTCTCTTTTATGAGTAGTCTGGGTGATCAGCTGATCATCGGGGTCGCATCATAGCAGAACTGTCTGATCAGGTAGTGCCTTTACGCAATAACTCATCGATTAATTCACGGTGAATTTCATTGCTGTCACCACCCCCAAAGGTCAACTCACCCGAGGTAAAGGTTGTGCCAAAGGTGTTCACGATATTGATCGACTGACCGATACCCGAGAGAAAATCTTCTACAGTCAAGCTGGACATTCGATGCAAAAACGTACTCCACAGGATCCCCTGCCCGATCGCGTAACGAGCGTCCAGAGCCGAATCAAAATTGGCCTGCATCAATCGTTGCAGCACCTCTACATTCATACCCGCTGTTTCTGCAATTGGAATCACGATACGCATGCGATCAGCGGTGGCATCTGCGACCAGAGTAACCTCTAACTTACTGTACGTAAACACAAGCACGCTACCTTCTCGCTCATAATCCGGATCGATTTTTGCAATTACGCTTTCCATCCTATCCATATCCATTACTGCACTCTTAACCTCTTCTTCGGCATAAGCAACGCAGCAAACAACCACGATAATTACACCTGAAAGTATTTTCTTAATCATGGTTACACCTCTAATAGATGGTCCTATACTAACACTACACTAGTTTTAGAAAATCTATGTCACTTTTTACCCACTGGGCCAAGTCACAAAGTAATCGTTATCGCTTCTGGGTTATCTTTTTGATTATCCTTATCCTTGGTTATTGCCTGCCAGACCCGGCGACTATTCCCGTCGCTGGCGCTACCTCGGCTGACTGGAATCCGCAGTCTTTCTGGTTTTATCCATGGGGTCCTTCAGGCACCCACAAAGGTATCGATATTTTTGCTGACACTGGGAGTCAGGTAATTTCAGATGGCTATGGCATCGTTAGCTTTGCAGGTGAGTTAAGCGCGGGTGGTAAAGTGGTGTTGGTGTTAGGCCCGAAGTGGCAAATGCATTACTATGCTCATTTAAGTCAGCAACATGTAAATGAAGGAATGTTGGTAAAAACCGGACAGCTACTGGGCGAGGTTGGCACCACAGGCAATGCGGCAGGTAAAGACCCTCACCTACATTACAGTGTAAAATCAATTCTACCCCGCCCCTGGTTGCTGCGATTTGATGAACAAGGATACTTGAGAATGTTTTATCTGGATCCGGCAGCCCGCTGGAATGACAAAGGTGCTTCGTGAGCAAAAATCAAACGACCAGCTGTGATGATCTAGTTGAACAGAATGTACTGAGTGTTGAACAAGCAAGAGAGAACATCCTTGGCAGTTGTTTGGTTTCTGGCAAAAAGGAATCTGTCAAAATTCAACACGCACTAGGCCAGGTACTTGCCACCAACATCTCATCCAGCATCGATGTACCCGGACACACCAACTCTGCTATGGATGGTTATGCAGTCGCTGCTGCAGACCTGCCTGAAACTGGCAGCAAGCAGTTTCAACTAGCAGGCAAGTCGCTGGCAGGCAGTGCATTTGAAGGGGCTCTTGCCAAGAACAACTGTGTTCGCGTAACCACGGGCGCCGTCATGCCTGCGGGTAGCGATACCGTGATTATGCAAGAACATGTCAACCTCACGAATGATCATGTGGAAATTGATGCGCGTCATCGAGCGGGACAGCACGTGCGGCTGGCTGGCAATGATATTGCGAAAAATTCTCAGGTGCTCGAGCAGGGTCGCCTTTTGACCGCTGCCGATCTCGGGGTATTGGCATCTATAGGCAAACAGAACGTTGACGTTTATCAGCGACCCAAAGTCTGTTTTTTCTCCAGCGGCGATGAACTCAAGGCACCTGGCCAAGATCTTGCTCATGGTGAAATCTATAACAGTAGCCGCTTTTCAATTGGCGCTCTGGTGCAACAGACAGGTGCAGAATTAATCAGCGCAGAAATTCTGCCGGACCAACCGGAAATCATGCGAACAGCATTTATGAAAGCGGCACAAGAAGCCGACCTCATTATTACAACGGGCGGTGTATCAGTAGGTGAAGCGGATTATATTAAAGACATTCTGGCTGAACTGGGTGAAGTTGGTTTTTGGAAAATTGCAATGAAGCCGGGACGTCCACTCGCCTTCGGAAAAATTAAAGACTGTCTGTTCTTTGGCTTACCAGGAAACCCGGTGTCGAGTATGGCAACCTTTATGCAACTGGTGCGACCAGCCATCTATACCGTTGCCGGTATGCAACCAATTCCCCAAACCATCAGAATCCAGGCGCGCTTACAGGACGACATCAAAAAACGTCCGGGGAGAATGGACTTTCAACGCGGTATTTTGTCATACGCGAATGGTCGATGTGAGGTCAGCACCACCGGGACTCAGAGCTCTGGTCAACTGCGATCTATGAGTATCGCCAATTGCTTTATTGTACTATCAACTGAGGCGGGAGATATTGCGGCTGGAGAACTGGTTGAAGTAGAGCCTTTTTCACAGGATCTTCAGGCCGCTGTTTGAATTTGATCGCAGTTTACCTTCATTTACCTGGCACCTCTTCACAATTGCATGGTCAAATGAAATACTAGTCAGATCTACTCAGGGCCCTATCGATGCGGTTTTTGCTACTCGTTTCATTGTTGTTACTCCATTTACCCGCCAGCGATGCCGCCAGTGCCATCACCCAGTTCAACCGCCTCAAGAATGCCGGCTTACTCGTCATTGATAATGAGGGTAACGAAAAACGCTCCGTCAACGCAGACACCAAATACGTACCCGCCTCTACCGTCAAAGTACTGACCGCTCTGATCGCGCTTGAAACCTGGGGTGAGGATTTTCGCTTTACTACAGAATTTTATATCGACACCAATGACAATCGTTTATGGATTGTGGGCAAAGGCGATCCTTATCTTGTGTCTGAAGAAATTGACCTGATCATTGAAAAGATCAAGCAAACCTATATCGGCACCATCAGTGGTATCGGTATCGATAGCACGTACTTCAGTGAACCGATTGTGATTGATGGCCAAAGTAGTACCAGTAATCCTTATGACGCCCCGGCCGGCGCGCTGGCCGCTAATTTCAACACCATCAAAATAAAAATCCGTAACAAGAAAATTTATGCCGGTGAAAAACAAACACCGTTAACCCCTCTGGCAAAAAAGATGGGCTGGAGACTGGGTACAGGTACGCATCGTCTCAATCTTGGCTCAGCCACCAAAGGGCCTCGTTACTTTGGCGAACTTATGCATGAAAAACTCAAACTCGCCAAATTGGTCGACAAACGCAATATCAGCACCGGCAAACTACCGGCCTCTGCCGAATATCTATTTGTGCATGAAAATTCTCGCAATTTGTCAGAAGTCGTAACCTCTATGTTGAAATACTCCAATAACTTTATTGCGAACCAGCTCTATCTCACGCTTGGTGCGGAGTATCGGGGTGCACCAGCAAGCATGGAAAAATCAAACGCGGTTTTTGATGAGTTTATCTCGAATAATTTTTACTGGAATAACTACAATCTCAACGAAGGTGCTGGACTCTCACGTCGAAATCAACTCAGCGCACGTCAACTGGTCGATATCATGGAACGCTTCAAACCATACCAGCACTTGATGCCACGTCAGGACAAAACCGAAAGAATTCTGGCCAAAACCGGTACCCTGAGTAACGTGAATACCTATGCGGGTTACATCAATGTGAATGGTGAACTCCAATCTTTTGCCATGCTCATCAATCAACGCGTCAATCGGGATTTCAGAAAACAACTGGCTAGCTATTTGTATCGCAACCCGTGACACTCACGCCTTTCCACCTCGCTATACCCGTACATGATCTAACCTTGGCAAGAGACTTCTATGTCGGAATACTGGGTTGTAGCGAGGGTCGAAGCGATACGTTCTGGATTGATTTTAATTTATTTGGGCATCAACTGGTCTGTCACCAGGTTGAGCAAAAAACCACTCACGATGACAATCCAGTTGATGGACACAATGTACCGGTACCGCATTTCGGCGTGGTATTGGAAATGGATGACTGGAAAAATTTGCGCGACCAGCTGTTACAACACAAGATTGAATTTGGCATTGAACCCTACATTCGTTTCGCCGGTGAATCAGGCGAACAAGCCACCATGTTTTTCTATGACCCGTCGGGCAACGCCCTTGAATTTAAAGCCTTTCAAAATATCGATCAGCAATTATTTCAACGCTGAAATTAAATCGCATCGTTGTTGACTTGGACAAGGTCACTGATTAGAGTGGTAGCTCGTTCGGGTGCCGACAAGTTCGGTTAAACGGGAAGCTGGTGAAAAACCAGCACTGCCTCCGCAACGGTGATCAGGCATACATTATTGCAGCGCAAGCAGCCACTGTTCGCAAGAATGGGAAGGCGCAATAATCTCACTAGGTGAAGCCTGAGAGTCCGGATACCGGCCCGAGAAATCAGTTTTACTGATTTTTTTTATGTACGGACGGTACCGGGAGTCACCATGTCATCATTGTTAAAACAATGCTCAGCGTTATTGCTGTGCGCTTCAATTATCAACACAGCTTACGCAGAAACCGAACAACTCTTTGTCACGGCGCAACGCTTTCCTGTTGATATCAATAAAACCCTGAGCAGTATTACGGTTATCGATCGGGAACAAATCAACGCCAGCCCGGCTGCAGATTTGCCCTCACTACTGGCGCAAACACCTTCTTTCGCGATCAGTCGGGCGGGTGGACCTGGTCAACAAACATCTCTATTTGTTCGCGGCACTGAATCTGATCACTTTTTATTATTGGTAGATGGTGTTCGGGTTGCCACTGCAACCAGCGGCGCGGCCGCATTGAACCTGATTCCTTTAGAGTCAATCGAGCGTATCGAAATTGTGCGTGGGCCTCGTTCGAGCCTCTATGGTTCAGAAGCACTGGGTGGTGTTATTCAGATTGTCACTAAAAACACCGGCGAAACTTCAACACCGCATTTTAGTCTTGAAGCTGGCAGTAATAATACCTGGAACGCACGCGCTGGTTATCGATGGGTCAATGATAATACCCGCTTGGCTATTAATCTGGGCATCACAGACTCTGAAGGCATTGACGCTTTGGTGGGCAGTGATCCGGATAAAGATGGACATGCTAATACCTCCGTATCACTTAATCTGGATCATCGTTTTTCTGATGAACTGCGTCTGGAGAGCACAATCTTGCATGCCACTGGTAATCAAGAATTTGATGACTCGTTCGATGCTACTGCCAAACCGGAAAATGACTTTGTGCAGCAAGCAGCCAGCATTGCATTCTTGTTTCAGCCAAGCAATGATTTGGAGCTGGGTATCACTTTTGCTCAGGGACTGGATGAGCTTGAAGTTGATAGTAACTTCTCCAACTTCTTCAACACCACCACAGATCAACTTAACTTGAGCGCAAAATACAGTCAGCCTGGCTATACCCTGCTGGCTGGCTTTGATTATCGGGACGAAGAACTGGAAAGTCAGACCGCCTATCAAGAATCGAGTAGAGATAATCAGGCGTTTTACCTTAACTACCTTGGACAAAGCGGATCACATAGTTTTGGAGCCAGCCTGCGTAGCGATGACAATCAGGCCTTCGGCAGCGAGACTACCGGTAATATTTCCTACGCCTTTACTTTTGCCAATAATCTACAAGTTTCTTTAGCGGCAGGCACCGCCTATAAAGCGCCATCATTTAACGATCTGTACTTTCCAGATTTCGCGCCGTTCTTTTTTTCCAACCCTGATCTGACTCCAGAAAAAAGTGAAAACATCGAACTGTCAGTTGCAGCCAATAGTAACCACAGCAACTGGAAAATCAGTATTTTTCAAAACGAGATTGAAGATCTAATCAGCTTTACCGGCCTGACGTCAGAGAACATTGCTGAGGCGAAAATTCAGGGGCTGGAACTATCCTTGTCAACCAACCTCGCAGGCTGGAATCTGATGGCCAATGCCAGCCTGCTGGATCATGAAGATCAGCAGAGCGGTGAACCACTATTACGACGTCCGGATACGACCATTAATCTCTCAAGCTCGCGTCAGTTCGGTGCATGGACACCACAACTGGATATCAACTACAGTGATAGTCGTACTGATCTGGATTTCAGTAGCTTCCCGTCCAGCATCGTTACGCTGGATGATTTTGTGCTCGTTAACCTGGGTGTAAATTACCAGCTCAATGATCGTTGGTCTGTGTATGCCAAAGTAAATAATCTATTCGATCAAGACTACACCACCATACAAGGATTCAATCAGCCTGGCATTGAATCACTGATTGGCGTACGTTTTCGATAGACATCTAACATTTAGCGATGCTGGAACGTCAAAATCTAGTGTTGTGACGATCTTAACTGATCTACTTCTTCGCACATCTCGGTAATGCCTGCCAGCATTCGCGGCGTTTGGCGCAAAATGAGATCAGGGTTAAGGCTTGCCACCTCAGGTCGTGGTGGTTTATAAAACCCACGTTGTATTAACCAGGTATTTTTATCCTGTATTTCGTGAGTCACCAGAATCAAATCCGGTTTCAGCATCAACATGGACTCTTTACCTAACATCGGTGCCTTGGTCTGCATCTCACCCAGTACGTTCACCGCACCACAAATATGAAATGCCTCGGCAACCGCGTGAGCATTCGACAAACCCATCATGGGCACGTCAGAAATCATTAATAATGAAGTAACGGATTGTTGATGACTGTATTGGTCGTGCAAAGCTTGTATTCCGGTGCGTAAGGTTGAGGCGGCCTTTTTACTCTCTGTCTCATTGCCCGTTAGTATTCCCAGTGCCAGCAGGTCATGTGCAATATCGCTTACGCCTGCAGGATCACTTTGATAGACAGGAATATTGAATCGTGCCAATTGCCGAGTGATACCCACTGGATTTCCTGATGGCCAACTCACGACAAGATCTGGCTCCAGACTAATAATGGTTTCAAGAGAAATTGCCTGATAGTTTCCTACCGCTGTAATTTCGCTCGCCTCGGGTGGATAGTCACTTCCCGACATCACCCCTATCACTTGCTTTCCTGCACCCACAGCAAAGAGTAATTCGGTTGTGTGGGGCGCTAGACTTATGATGCGCTTGGCTGATTGCTCGAGACAAAGTGATTTACTATTACTATCATTGACACAAACTTCAGCTTGAAGCGAAGACGTCAGAAAGAGTAATAAATAGCAAAGATGTTTGATGACGAATTCTACGCTAGACAGGATTAACCGATTTTACCACGCTTGTTGATCAGGCGGCGTTTAGTACACCTTGTGGTAAATCAATATCAACACCAACGGGAAGATGATCAGAATAATCCACACCAAAGACCTCTGGCTGGTTCTGTTGTAAGTCAGCCGAAGTCAGAATGTGATCAAGACTGCGGCGTGGTTTCCAGCTGGGGAATGTCATCTGGGTTTCGTCCGGCTTACCAAAATCCGTATTACTAAAGAACGGCTGAAACTCGGTACTGTTGTAATGCGCATTAAAATCACCCATCACTACAGCGTGTCGATACTGTTTCACGATCTCTGAAAGATACGCGAGCTGTTTGGCGCGTGTACGGCGTGATAACGACAAATGAGACAGAACCACGACCAAGGGATCGCTTTGATCACCGAAGTGAACTTCCAGCGCGCCACGTCCTGGAATTCTACTGGGCAAAACATGCTCAATGACTTTACTCGCCGGGTAGCGGCTTAGAATGGCAAAACTGTGTTTGGCCAACACACCAATATTACGGTTGGTCTGGGTATACACATAAGGCAGATTAGCCTTTTCAGCAATGTAATTTGGTTGGTGAATAAAATCACTGCGAATACTGCCAGCGTCCAGCTCCAACAATCCTGCAATATCAAAGTCACTCACAAATTCTGCAATTCGATCGAGATTCGTCTGACGCTCCGAGAACGGTAAGATGTGTTTCCAACTTTTGGTGATGTATTGACGATAGCGTTTGGTAGGTATACCAATCTGGACGTTGTAACTGAGCAGCTTTAATTTTTCACTGTCTTGACTGGCTGTGTGTTCTGACATTGCGGTTGAATCCATGAGGACCATGTTCGCATTCTCTTTGCCATCCATTGCGTGCATTGTTCACAACCGCCTGTAGTTCACTGACCAACTGCGCTTAACAACAAGCTGAGCGGTCTTTAAGTTGGTAAAACTGTTCACATGAAAATGTAATTACCACAAACATATACAATCCGGATGAAATATCAGCGGTGATAATTCACCCGGATTTTTGAGAGTCAGGCGCTTACATTCAAGCGCAGCCTAAATCTATCTACTTGCGCTCGTCACGAACCTTAGCGATTAGAAAATCGACTACCTCGTACAGTTCGTTATAGCTACGCAGACCATCGTACAAAAGCACTCGATATTGACCATCAACGATCAATGAGGGTACACCGGTTAAACCATAGCGCTTGGCTAAAGAAGCCGACATATTCACTTTTTTCTTGGTCTCATCATTATTCATCGCGGCGCGAAAATCATCCGGGTTTACACCTGCTGCCGAAAAGAATCGAACCAATGCATCTTCGGTATTAATGCGTCGACCTTGCTGATGAATAGCCTTGAACAGGTTTTCGTGAGTAGCTTCGGTGAGACCTAACTGCTCAGCCGCATAAAACGCCTTGGCATGCACTGCCCAGGTCGGGTTCAATGCAGCAGGGATATACTCAAAAGCAATGTCATCAGACATCGTGGATTTCCACTTGGCAGTAGTAGGCTCTAACGAAGCACAATGCGGACAGCCGTACCAGAACATTTCCTGTACCGCGATTTTATCAGCCGGTACTGTTGGCTTCACTCTGGTACTGATCTTGGCGTAATGAATGCCTTCGCTGAAACTTTTGCTGACCGGCTTGTCGGTGACTGCAGCCGGAGCATTGACTGCTGGCTCAGATACAGCTGACTTTTTCATCTCACCTACATTCGGCTTGACCACGCGCTTATCGACGGCTTTAGCCGCAGTATCAGCAGCGGCAACTTGTGCTGTCTCTACTGCATTAGACTCAGCCGATGTGGCAGTGCTATCGCCACACGCTGTAATTGCAAAAAGTGCGAGCGCAAATAATGAAACTAGAAGAATAATTATTTTGTTCATAACATTTCCTTGTGATTCCGAGTTCAAACTAAAAAGCTGAATAAATCTGTTGATTAATGTCTTACTACCAAGACCTGCCCAGCCACGAATAATTCCATAAAACCGTCAAAAAAGGGTGGATTAACCACCCTTGATCATATTTTTTGTGCTTTGGTTAACGTAGATTACCTGGTCTCAAGCCAGCTATATATTCTGCGACAGCATCAATTTCGGGATCCGTCATACGATGTGCCAATCCGCGCATCATCTCATTGCTATCATTGTAACGCTCTTCAGACCGGAACATGCGCAGTTGACTGGCGATGTAGATGGCATGTTGACCGGCAAGACCCGGGTATTTCGCGGCCGGGTTGCCTCTACCGGCAGGACCGTGACAACCGACACAAGCAGCAATACCCTCACTACCACCACGGTAAATCGCTTCGCCCAACGCTACCGATCCGTCTTTTGCAATACCTACCGGAGCACTCAGGCTTGCATAATAAGCCGCAATATCGCGCATATCCTGATCGCTTAATTCCATGATCATGGGTGCCATCAAGATATTGCTACGCCCTTTTTCTGCCTTGAACTCCACCATTTGCTTGTAAAGGTAAGCTTCACCCTGACCCGCCAGCGACGGCCACTCCGCATTAACGCTTACGCCACCAACACCATGACAGGCTATACAGGTACCTGCTTTAGCTTTTCCTTCCTCGATATTACCCTCAGCACTGAGGGTGCTGAATGAGAGCAGAAAGAGGCAAAAAATTAACGATATTCGAGATAGAGTAAGCATGAGTAAGTTCGCGGTGTTTAGCAGTCAAATTTGAGGTGATTTATAGCATAATAACGGCCTGACAACAAAGCTGAGACGTCGGTTTTCAAGGGATCACCTATCAAACAACCATTCAATACCGCACGTTATCTCAAGAGTGTCGCGAAACCGGGTTTACTACCGGAAATTACCGGTGCCGAGATAGCCTTTGCAGGCCGCTCAAATGCCGGTAAATCGACCACTCTGAACGCCTTGTGTCGCCAAAATAGTCTGGCACGCACCAGTAAGACTCCCGGGCGTACGCAGATGATCAACTACTTTCGCTTGAGTAACGGTAACAGTCTGGTTGATCTCCCGGGTTACGGCTATGCCAAAGCCCCGATCAAGGAACGCGATGCCTGGGGACGGCTGGTTGAGTTCTACTTCAATGAAAGTCCAGCGCTGCGAGCGGTTGTAATAGTGATGGATATTCGCCATCCGTTACAGGATATGGACTGGCAAATGATCGAGTGGTGTGAAGCAGGAAACTTACCTGTACTTTTATTGTTGAATAAAGCCGACAAATTCAAACGGGGCGCAGCAGCCAGTGCTCGCTTGCAAGTAGTTAAAGCACTCAGGGAAGTCGATCTCGAGATTGAAGTTATGAACTTTTCTGCACTGAGAAAAACCGGATTAGATGAATTGCAGCTCCAATTGAGCAACTGGCTTGCGCCAGATAAAGACGTTGATCAGGAGCGGGTAGCGGACTGAGACACTGAATTCTTGAATACTGTCGGCGTCATACCGGTTATCCGTTTGAAGGCTTTATAAAATGAGGAGCGTGAGTTAAAACCCACCTCCAGGGCAATTTCAGTCACATTGCCCTCATCCTTTAGTAGCGACTCTTTAGCTGCTTCGATCCGCCACTCATTAATATAATCGAAATAGGTTTTTCCCAGTTCGCTATTCAAGGTTTGAGAAACATAATTCGGTGGTGACGAAACCTCGGATGCGAGATCTCGCAAGGTTAAATTCGGATTGCGATAAAGATGCATTTCATTCATGGCAGCTTCAATCTTACTGGCAATACGCTGCATTTGTTCTTGCGACAATGCAGAACGCCTGTACTTTTCATCATCAGATTCACCAACAATGGCATGGCCTAGATTGACCAAACCTGGCTGTTGTCGCAATCCCCATAATGCCAGCAACCAGAAGGCGAGAAAGTCGGCCACATAACTTGCAATTTCAAAGTTCTCTGAAACCGGGTAGAACATTTCAGGCACCGTCAGAAACATGCTAAACACCTGCAATAACACCACGATGTAAATCCAGCGTAGTTCTAGGTTCTCGGTACTGGCAAAAACATTTCTGAGCCTGTCTCGATAGGTAATCAAGCGACGATAAATTTTATATAAATAAAAGAACACCTGAAAAACCCAGACCAACATCAACAATATCCAGGCAAAAATAATTGTCATTGCCGGACCAGTCTGCACCAAGTCAGAATCACCGATAATTTGATCTCTGAACTCAACCGTGGTTGACATCAAAATCATACAGAGCATTGAACCAAAAGCTAATGGCAAGAAATGCTTCCAGTCAGCTAGTGTGACAGGTGTCGTCGCAGAGGCGGTGATAGCGCGCACATACAACCAGAGCAAGGGCGCTAGTAATAAATTGCAATGAACCGCAACCACCATACCAAGATGGTGCGCTAACAAATATTGACGCTGATGGTCAAAAAACTCGATGATAGTTTGCGTTTCCGTCAGACCATAGGCCAGAAAGAAAAACATCAGCGGTCGATAAATATCACGATGCTCAGTACGCAACGCCAACATATTCGCTGCGAGCAAACCAACACACAAAATAAGGATAGAAAAGATACCCAGAAGTAACACTATGGTAGTCACAATTTTTTGTAGGACAAAGTCATCTCGCAATAAATGATGACATTTATACACAGCTTTTGGTGTGTTTTTGTGTCCTTCCTTACATGCAAAGACAAAAAACTGTCGTCGCTTTCCCAATGAGACGATAAAAACACTCGCAATCGACATGCTTGCCGCTCACTTATTTGAAGCAACGAGGGAAACAAGCATGAAACTAAAACATCGAAAAGCACTGATTATTACAGGACTATTGTCGTTAATTACATTCACAGCATCAAACGCTACAGCTGAATTCAAACCAGTTGGTGCCGGTGAAGGCTTTTTACTGGGTATCGGTATGGCCGGTGCTGAATCTCCTTATCTGGACGCAGATGATTCGGAAATTACTGCATTTCCTTATATCGCCTATCAATGGGAAAACGCCCATCTTGGCATTGATGGTTTTAACTATGACTTCTATGACAATGGCCTGATCTCTGTTACGGCTGATCTTGAACCCCGCTGGTCATTCACCGAGGCTGATGATTCTCCATTGTTTAGCCAGATTGACCGAAGTACCGCCATCGAAGCGGGTTTGAGTATGAAATTCAAATACGGGGCAGCTTATCTGGAAGCATCCGGCCTGCATGACATCTCGGGGGAGCATGATGGTTATCAAGCGAGCCTGGAACTGGGATTAAGCGAAGATTTTGGTTGGGCTGAAGCAGGCATCAGCATCGGCGTGGATTATAACGATGATGCGCTTGCTACCTATCTCTATGGTGTGAAAACCGATGAAGCTACTAATACTCTAGCTGCCTACGAAGTAGATGCTGACTGGCAACCCTTTGTTCAGGCACAAATAGCTACCCCCTTGACTGAACGCATCATGATTGCCGGCTTCGCACAGTATCAGGAACTCGATAGATCCACTCGACGTAGCCCAATAGTAGACAGTGATCACATGGGTAGTGTCGGCCTGATTTTGATCCGTCATTTTTAAACCACACTTAACCTTTTTTACTTTTATAACCCGAGGAATAAACCATGAAGAAAATATCAATATTAATAACGTTAGTAACCACATTGAGTGTCCCAACTTATAGTTTTTCCAGCGACAGTATCTGGCTCGAACGTGCCCGTGCCCTTACTGAGCCGGCTGCACTGTATACCTATGATGTCGATTATGATTCTGATGAACTAAGAGCGCGAGCAAGCTACGATCCAAGGCGCGCCAAAGGTAGCAGGCTCACTGTAATTGAACCGGCAGCAGACATGCGGCCAGGTGATTTCGATAAAGGCGTTAAAGAATTTGAAGCGGAACTTGATGAGGGTTTCTGGTGCAATGCTATGGGTAAGGAAATACCGGAAGATGCGAAGCTGGTAGAAGAGACCGGCTCCACAGTTACGTTTACCTTCAAACCTGAAAACGACGATGAAAACGCCTCATCAACCGATAAAAAGTTTGCCGAGAAACTGATCGGGCACGTCACGCTGGATAAAAGTGATGGTGCGGTGCTGGGACTGCGATTGGCTCGCGAGGGGAAATTCAAACCTGCCGCTTTCATTACCATACGTTCTTTTGAAAACATAATTACTTGTGCGCGGACTGAACCTGGTGGACCTACTTACATTATGAGTAGCGAGACTCGAGTCAGTGGGCAGGCAATGTTCAAGGATTTCAAACAATATGAAATTCGTAAACTTTCCAATCTGCAACGTGTTGAGGCTAAATAAATCATGCGAACAAGCAATACAAAAGATTATGGCGTCTTTAGTTCATTGGTCTGTGCCCTGCCAGTATTTTTACTGGCAGTGGTGCTGTCCGGATGTGCCAGTAAAGAGATGAAAACCTATATTGATCGGGATATTACAGCTGTCATAGCACGGCATGGGCAACCGACTACTGAATTTGATTTACCAGACGGTCGGCGTGCCTTTCAATGGGAAATGGTCGATACCGATTACATTCCCGATTCGGTTGAGTGGAAAGAAGAAAATACAGATTCCGGACAACGTGGAGAGGTACATCATAGTGGTGGGTATACCTCAACCAGCGTCTGCTATTACACCTTTTATACGAAACCTTACGGAAAGAATGGCTGGCGGGTAGTTGGTTTTGAAAAACCGCGATTTGAGTGTGAGTGAGTTAGTCAATTAACGAGATCATGAGTATTCGTCATTATCTTTCTTTCCTGAAATGGCCCGAGTACAAAGAAATTATCTGGAGCAATTTTTGCCCGTTCGTCCTGAACATACATTGCTCCGGCATCCCTGTCTTTATAAAGAGGTTTAAAATGAAATTTTGGAGCTGGCTGAGAGACGCCGCTACCGGCGTCCTGCCTTTACAATGCTCTTGGGTGCTCGCGACATACGACCGCCAGGGATGGTGGAAGTGTAATGAAATTGTCTGGAACAATTTTTGCCCGTACATCCTGTACATACACTGCTCCGGCATCCCTGCCTCTCGCAATGTTTAAAATGAAATTTGGAGCTGGCTGAGAGAGTCGCTACCGGCGTCCTGCCTCTCGCGACATACCGTACATCCTGTACATATAAAAAACCCCGGTCTGTTAGGACCGGGGATAAAGTTTGATCCGACTTGGGGACTCGGATCGCCCCGCTAAGGGAGGTTAGCGGGAAGCGCTGGGCTTTAGCGCTATTCTTTAAATCAAATTTAAATCAAACTGGAAATCAACAAGGCTTCCCTTGGTTCGATTTGTCATCCGTACCCATCATCCATGATGGGCTGTATTCGGAATCCGGTTGATTGACATTCCTTTCAATGTGGTACACACCAATCAACAGAATGGAAGCTACTTGCTTGCTTGCCAGCTTTAAAGTCTTTCTGGCGTAAACGTATCGTTTTTACTGCTAAACGGTCTATTTTCCCGTCTGAGCGTGTCTTTTTTCCTGAAGAAAGACCTACAATTTATTGTGCGTTGGTAGAGAAATCCCGACCAGTCATCCTGACTGAATCGGGATTACTACCACAGAGTGGATTAACTCTGTTTGCCGTCATCGTTTGGTTCAGTATTTTCTTGCTTCGCAGCTGAATGCTCTTCCAACTCAAGCTCGGGTGGTTCGCTACGATATCGCATCGCTGAGCGGTCCCATTCTTCGAGTGTTTGAGCGATGGTCATGCCATCAGCAAGGACAGTATCGAATACTCCTGGTTCGGTACCTGCGGATTCAGCTAATGCTGAGGTTGAATTCAAGAGTAAGCCCAAGACAAAAACTGTC
>CALIRD010000194.1 GCA_938042355.1 uncultured Thiotrichales bacterium | reverse complement strand
GCTACTGTCGAAAATGCATTAACCAAGCTTGATGAAGAGCAGTATGACTTCTGTCTCCTTGATGTGAATTTGCGTGGAGAGGTAAGTGAGCCTGTCGCCAGGAAGTTACTCTCAATGGGTACTCCTTATGTTTTTGCGAGTGGCTATGGTAGCGAGGGATCTGAGCTTTGTGATCAATTTGATACCCCTTTTCTGACTAAACCGGTTAATCTGGACGATCTGCGTGCGGTAGTGAAGGAACTGGGAGTAGTGGGTTAAGCGTGAAACTGATTTTAATACTGGAAGACGACCTGGTTTTAGCCACACAGTGGCGACGAGCGCTCGAATTAAAGCAGCACAAGGTGTTTGTTACACCTGGCGCAGAAGAAGCGCTTGCTGTCTTTAATACTCAAAATATTGATGTCTGCATTGTCGATTTTATGGTGCGAGAAAACGGTAAGCCGACGGCGAATGGTGGTATCACTTTTCTTGGAAAGATGGACCCCTTCAAGCGCAGAAAAACCAAAATACTGGGTGTTTCAGGAATGACTGAGGAGCAGGGGCCTATCGAGGCAAAAAACTTTCTCCTGACTTTTGGTGCCCAGGAATTTCTTCAAAAACCATTTACTGATTTGGAGTTGGTCGCAACAGTCAATGAATTGCTGCTGAGCGAAACGTAGTTAGATAAGTCAGTTCATTGGCTATAACCTCTCGATACTATTAAGCATCCGTCGTATAAAGTCAGACTGATCCACTAAACCGCTGGTTATAAGGCTGTGTTTAAAATGAATAGCCAAATTTCACCAAAGCATTGCTGCGATTAGCTCGCGTGGTAAACTAAAAACAATTCCTGTCATAACAATAATAAACTCATGAGCAAAATAAATACTTCCAGCCTTACCTTTAAAGTGATTGCCGGTATGGTGTTGGGTGTGATTGTTGGTTTGATCATCAATCTCGGTGGCTTCAATGTAGATGGTTCGTTTGCTAACACGTATCTGGTAGATGGTGTATTTCATACTATCGGCAAGTTGTTTGTAAACGCTTTGAAAATGATCGTAGTGCCGTTGGTGTTTTTCTCGTTGATAGTCGGTGTTACCGGTATTGGTAATCTGGGGAAGCTTGGCAGGGTCGGTGGTAAGACCATTTGTTTGTATTTTTTAACGACTGCGGTAGCAATCAGCTTTAGCGTGATGTTAGCAGCGATGTTGGGTATAGGAGAGGGTGTTAACGCTGTTTCGGACACGAGTTTTTCTGGTAAGGAAGCGCCAAGTTTTGTGGATGTGGTATTAAGCATAATTCCAGCCAACCCGATTCAGGCCATGGCAGAAGGTCAGATGCTGGCGGTGATCTTTTTCTCAATAATGGTAGCCATCAGTATGTTAATGGTGGGTAGACGGGCGCAACCGTTAATTGATGGTGCCGGGCTGGCGAATGAAGTGATGATGAAAATGGTGCAGATCATTATGTGGTGTGCGCCGTATGCCGTGTTCGCCTTGATTGCCAAGTCGGTCGCAGATCTGGGTATTGATTTGATGATCAAGCTGGGTGAATACGCCATTGTGCTGGTGCTGTGTTTGATGTTGCATTTATTCGTAGTAATTTTGTTAATCCTGAAAGCCTTCACCGGCGTTAACGTTAAAACCTTCATGAAAAAAATGCGGGCTAACCAGTTGTTCGCCTTTAGTACATCCAGTTCAAACGCAACCATTCCAGTTACCTTGCGCACTGTCACCAGACGGCTTGGCGTAGATAACTCGGTAGCTTCATTTAGTGTACCGCTTGGTGCGACCATCAATATGGATGGCACAGCGATCATGCAGGGTGTGGCGACTGTCTTTATTGCCAATATGTACAACATTGACTTGGGTGTTACCGGTTATGCCACGGTAGTATTGATGGCAGTACTGGCTTCGATTGGTTCAGCAGGTGTTCCCAGTGCGGGTGTCATTATGTTGACCTTGATCTTTGGTCAATTGGGTTTGCCGCTGGACGGTATTGCGTTGATTCTGGTGGTTGATCGCTTGTTGGATATGATCAGAACGTCGGTCAATATTACCGGCGATGCCGCGGTGTCCTTGATTGTCGCCAAGAGTGAAGGTGAGTTTGATATTGATGTCTTTAATGACCCGGATGCCGGCATACTCGACGAAGATGATTCGGTTAGCGTAGATATAAAAACCGAGTAGCTCAAAAAATTATCTTGCCGTTCCACCATTCCTTTTCGATGGTGGCATTGTACTTGGCGTAAAAATCAAGTGCCGGTTTATTCCAGTCCAGTACTTGCCACTTGAGCAGGCGACAGTTCTTTTCTTTGGCAACTTCTAGAACACGCGTAAAAAGTAGTTTACCGGCACCGGTACGCCGATGAGTCTGGCTCACCACGAAATCCTCGAGATACAACATTTTTCCGCGCCAGGTGGAGTAGGTGAGGTAGTAGAGGGTCATACCGAACACCACACCATCCTGCTCTGCAACCTGGCATTCAAACAAACCTTCGGCAAAATCGCGTTGGTAATCTTCCAGAGTCGCAATCACGGCATCCGGTTCTTTTTCATAGATGGCTAACTCGGTGACCAGATTATAAATGGCAGGTAGGTCAGAGGCTGTTGCGGTTCGAATGGTGGTCATAGTGTTCCTGTTTATCTGGCAGTGAATTTATCGTTGATCAGGTTCTGGATCGAGCTTTCGTTGACTAATTGGTAGCCTTTGTCATGAAATTTTTTCAGATCATGGTCGCCTGGGAATGTGTAATAGTTACCTTCACCATGACTTTCCAGTGTGGTGACAGGCTGGGTACCCGAGATTTTAGCGACGGTATTCAGTATGAGTTGCACGCCACTAGGATACAACGACAAAACATTCTCGAGATACGATTTACGGTAATCAACTTTCTCGTTCGTCATGGCAATGATGCCACCATCGTCAATTGCGTTCGAGTCGATCCAATGCAAGGTGGTTTGAATCGTTTTCTCGCCATTGAGCATGGCCCAAAAGGTAGCCATCACGCCGCGGTAGTCCGGCAACTTGCCAGAATGCAGGTTAATGATGCCGTGGCGAGGTAGGTCAATGATTGCTTGTTTGAGTATCACGCCATAACGAATCGATATAATCAGGTCCGGCTGGAAATCACTGACCGAGTGAATACCCGCTTCATTGTTGATCTTGTTTTCAAGTACGACAGGTTTATCGCAATACTTTTCGCCCAGTTGATTCAAGCTGAGATAGTGAGCGTTCGTTGTTTGTTGCTCAAGTTTGGGAAAAACTGTGTTTATGAATAACGCTTGTTCATACTGTTTTAATGTTTTCAGCGCTGTTGGCAAATTGTTACTTGAGCCTACCCTGGCAGATAGCATCAGACGCAACTGATGTCGCGCCTGATGCAGTTCAGGTAACAAGTGGTTTAAGGCTATGCAGCTGGCAAGATCCTGGTTGGCAAGAATCAGGATTTTCATGCACGGCTCATGATTTTACCTTGTCAAAATACTCGTTCACTGTTTGCTTCATGTCTTTTCTTAACAACAGAATCGCAAACAGGTTGGGGATAGTCATGACTGCTACAGTAATCAGTGCAAAGTTCCAGATTAAGGTTGTGTCAGAAAAAGAGGCCAGGAAAAACGCTATGACATAGACAATTCGGTATGGAGTAATAGCATTCACACCAAATAAATAAGTGATCGCACGGTCACCATAGTACGACCATGCAACCGCAGTTGAGAATGCAAATAACAGCAGGCAGATGGTGACAATATACTTTCCACTCTCGCCAAAGAATCCTTTGGTGAAGGCCTTGGTCGTTAATGACGCAGAATGAATCAGAGATTTACCACGTACTTGTACACCGTCGGTTTGCAGCTTGCCATCTTCAATTTTAATAAGACCTGTGAAAGGTTGTTCGCTAGCAAATGCCTGATCGTTGACATTGAAGCGAATCTCTTCAGCTATAGAGCGAGAATTGATGATGGTGAAGTCGGATTCAATGGCGTTGCCATCGACTATATTGAGCGAGCCGTTGTAGTTAACGACGGTAGATTCGCCGGTTTCATTGAGCAGGTGGTACAGATTGGTTCGCTGCTCTTGGTTGTCCTCAGTATAGTTGCCCTGGATAAAGGTCATGTCTGATGACTGGAAGTTATTTTCATACTTTTCTGTCCAGACACCAGAGGAGATTATAACCAGGCCTGTGATCGTACAAATGAGCAGGGTATCAATGAATGGCTCGAGTAATGACACCATGCCTTCAGAAATTGGCTCTTTGGTCTTCGCAGAAGCGTGTGCGATGGGGGCAGAGCCCTGTCCGGCTTCGTTTGAGTAAAGACCGCGAGCGACACCTTTGTTGAAAGCATACGCAAAGGTTGCACCAAGGAAACCACCGGTAGCCGCAGAACCGTTGAAGGCGTCTTTCAGGATAGACATAAAGGCTGGTCCGATGTTGCCCAGGTTGGCAAAGATAACGCTGGCTGCGCCAATTAAATACAGGCCTGCCATGACGGGAACAACTTTGGAGGTGAACGCTGCGATGCGCTTGATGCCACCAATGATTACCAGGCCCATCAGAATTGCCCCAACAGCTCCTGTCCAGATTGGTTTAATATTAAACGAGGCTTCAACCGACTGTGCCATATTGTTTATTTGAGGCAGACTGCCCGAGCCGAACGAGCTGACCACGCACGCAATGGCAAATAGAATCGCCAGTGGCTTCATATTCAATTTGCGATCCATGTAATACATAGGGCCACCCGCCATGGTGCCATCTTCGGTTTTAACCCGGTATTTATGAGACAGCGTGACCTCGACAAACTTGGTGGTCATGCCCAGAAATGCAGTTGCCCACATCCAGAATAATGCCGCCGGTCCACCAAGAAAAATCGCCAGGCCAACCCCGCCGATATTACCGGTGCCGACGGTACCTGAAAGGGCAGTGGTCAAGGCGCGGTAATGGGTGGTGTCGCCTTCAGCATCCGAGCTGTGATGCTTGCCGCTCAGAATTTGCCAGGCCCGTTTGAAATAAATGATTTGAGGGAATTTGAGATAGATGGTGAAAAATAAACCGGTACCTAATAACAGGTAGGGAAACCAGAATGCGCTCCCGATAAAGCCGTCGATATAAATTAGAATGTCATTAAGTGCGTTCATTTTCAGCCTTTATTGTTTTGTTATCTCTTTATTCTACTACAAGAAGTTGGTGGTTTTTTGTTTCGGAAAAAATAAGGGCGCCGAAGCGCCCTTATTCACGTTCTAAAAAATTACTTTAGAAGTTGTAGCGGATGCGTGCGTAGTAATACGAGCCGCTGATACCAAATGGCGTGTACTGACTATATTGGTTACCCAAAATAGTGGCAGTATCAAATCCAAGGTTATTGGATTCTTCAGTTGTCTGACCTTTGTTGTCAGTCACATTGTTTGCGCCAATCAGGAAGTTGATGTTCTCGTTGAAGTCATATCCGAGTTCGAGATCCAGCAGGTACTCAGAATCGAATACGCCGTCTGTACCGAAAACATCTGTTTCAAAACTGTCGAACCACTCGTCATAGAACGAAACACGAGCCAGCATGCGCCAATCTCCCATGGTGTGATTGGCAGACAGAGTCCAGCGAGTTTCCGGAGTAGTTTCTTCAATCTGACGAATACGGAATGCATTTATAGTGTCAGGATTGAATGACTCTACATTGGTACTGGTTTTGTTGAATGCCAAGGTCCAGTCTGTAGTGCCTGACATCCAGTCCATGCTGGTTGATGCGATGATATCGAAACCACGTGTATTGGTGTCAAAGTCATTGGTAAAGAAACGGAATGCCGTCAAATCACCCGCGCCAGGTATACCATCGGCTACTAGTTGTGCAACTTGTGCCGGTGTCAGGTTTACTTCTGACGACAGGTTCAAACGATCATCAACATCGATATCAAAGTAATCTACCGTGATATCAAAAGCTCCAATATTGAAGAAAGCGCCCAGAGTAATGTTGGTTGACTCTTCAGGTTCCAGTTGTCTGCCACCAAATGCAGCTGCTACTGGATTTGTTGCTGGAATAGTACCGTTGTTAACCAACACGCCACCGGTTAATTCGGTAGACGTGTTCGATGCATTTGACTGGCCAGGCGTAGGTGCCTTGAAGCCGGTGCTAAAGGTAGCGCGTACACCAAATAAGTCGTTAACATCATGGTTAACACCCACTTTGAAGTTGGTGGTAGTACCAAAGTCTTCAAACCCTTCAAAGCGCAGAGCAGCTTGGAAAATAGTCTTGTCGACATCCCACTCTGCATCAAGATACGCAGCATAGTTTGATCGGGAAAATTCTCCGGAGGTTATGTCTGGAAAGCCAGGGAAGCCATTAGAAGATGTGCTGAATCCCTGATTTGCAAGAGGCCCGGCAGTGAATGATTCTATTTGCCCGGGGCTAATAGTGAAGCTCTCGTCTCTGTATTCCGCACCAAAACCAATATTAAGGACATCATTGACTGCATAAGCGAAGTCTATGTTCAGATTGATATCTTCTTGCTCATAGGCGCCAGGATTAAAATCACGTGGGCTATCTGGCAAGCTTGCATTAACACTGTTATTAATGAAGAAGTCAGATTCAGCGTTACCGATGTAACCACTGACATCCCAGAACAGACCGGTATCAGTTTCACCACGAAGTCCAATCAAGAGCGAAGAGTCTGTGACATCACCACCAAAGCGTGGGGTGAATCCACCTGGAATGCGTTGTCCCCAGCGGAAGCAATTAGGGTTAGCGTCTACTGCTGCCAGAGCTACGGGGTCTGGTATATTGCCAGTCATATTGACCACTGGACAACCAGCACTTCCGTCAAGTACGCCATCAGCAGCGTCTAGTAAATCTCCGACTAATAAGGTCGCACCACCGTCGTTACTGTATACAGCGCCGCGATTGGTTGGGTTACGATAGAAGAAGCCGCCGTCAACGGTCTTACTGGCGTAATTGGCGTGACCGTACAGCTCCGTTTCACCGGCAAGATCAAAGCCAAAGTTACCGAAAAATTTGATGTCATCATCAATGATTGGGCGACCCCAAATCATAGCCGGGTTTGGAACATCGGGGTAGCCATCAGCAATCAAGCCAGCCGCATCAGCACGCTGGGTTGAACGACTGGTAGGATCAGATTCACCATACTCAAGTGTCAGGTTAGCGAAGCCGGTTTCACCTAGTGGTAAACCGATATTACCGGCAATCGAGTACTGTGAACCGTCACCTTCGCCTGTCTCACCCACACGAAGTTCCAGTGATCCGCCTTCATTATCATCTTTGAGTATGAAGTTCATAACACCGGCGATGGCATCTGAACCGTATTGTGCCGCAGCACCATCGCGCAGTACTTCGACGCTTTGTAACGCCATGCCCGGTATTGGAGCTGTATCGGGGCCTTGCGAGCCATTTGAAATACCATTTCCGAGCCAGGTGATTACTGAGGCACGGTGGCGACGCTTACCATTTACCAGTACCAGGGTGTGGTCCGGGGCCAGGCCGCGCAGGTTGACCGGACGTACCAGAGTTGCGGCATCCGATATTGGCTGGTCGTTAACGTTGTAAGATGGAACGATATTACGTAACAAGTTGCTCAGGTCGGTGTCTCCCTGATTAGTAAAATCATCACCAGAAATGACATCGATTGGTGCAGGTGAATCTGTAGCTGAGCGTTCTTTAGCACGCGTTCCAGTTACAATGATTTCTTCCAGCTCATCTGCAGCAAAAGCCAGATTGCCAGTGGCAACCATCGCAGCAGCAGCAAATAAGCCAATTACTTTTGTTTTTATAGACATGAATCTCTCCGAGATAGTATGAATTGTTGTTGTGACGTCTGTCACATGCCCGCGGGAGTATGCCACTGCAAAAACAAATGTGCAAAAAAACAACAAAGCTCATAAATTTTATTGCAGCTTTGGATTTTTATAAAAATTATCAATTAAATCAGATGCTTATCTTGTTGCAAAAAAGAAACAAAAATAATATTTCTTTGATGCGACATAATATGAATAATAGTTCGAAAATAGTAAAAAATATGCACATTATTTCATGTCCAGCTCAGCTAACGACTAAATCGATTCTGCTATGGGCATGGTTACCTACAACTTGATGTGAACTGTGTCCACACTTTCCAGTTGATTGACGCATTGTAACGATGCTCCATATCACTATTATGGACATGGCTATATACTAATGAATGGCTACGAAAAGCCGATTAATGGGCATTAAATGAAGATTCCGGGTTATTCAATTCACGAAGAGATAGGACGTGGCGGTATGTCTACGGTCTATCGTGCCGTGCAGGAATCGTTGCAACGAGAAGTTGCCTTGAAGGTCTTGTCCCCCGAGCTCTCGCAGGACAAAGAATACTGCGAACAGCTGATCAATGAAGGGAAAACTATTGCCAAGCTGGCTCACCCGAATATTGTCACTATTTATGATCTCGGGGTTCATGAAGGTCGATATTACCTTTCAATGGAATATGTCTCTGGCGGTAGCTTGCGCGAGTTGCTGGACAAGGATGACATTGAAACTTCAGAAGCGGTGAGAATCTTCAAGGAGTTGGCTAGTATTTTGTCCTACGCGCATGATCAAGGCGTTGTACATATGGACATCAAGCCCCGCAATGTCCTGGTGAGGCGTAATGGTGAGTTGGTATTAACAGATTTTGGAATCTCTAAAAATATGATGGCCGAAGAAGAGCTGGATGCTCCCGGTTTTTTTCATGCCAGCCCCAAGTATATGAGTCCGGAGCAGATTCGTGGTAAAGATCTCGACAAGCGTACTGATATGTACTCACTCGGAATTATTTTCTATGAGATGCTGGTGCATGAAGTACCTTTTTCCGCTAAAGACGCGATGGGTATTGCCCGCAAACACTTGTCAGCGCCGATTCCGCCGCTACCTGAATATTGTAATCAGTACCAACAATTGATTGCCAGACTCTTGGCAAAAGACCCGGCAGATCGCTTGCCTGATATGGACAGGGTCAGCGAAACGCTAGAGTGGATCGGTGGTAAGCGTCCTGATGAGATTGGCGGAGATACCGACCGACTCTCGAGAGACGAACTGCTTTCCGAGTTGGATGAAAATGAAGAAGTAATGAATATTGAGCTAACCGATGATGGTGAAACTACCGTTGCAATCAATTCGGCGTTTAGTGGTCTCGATTTTCAAACGGCATTTCAGGATGAAGTTGATCTGGATGAAGACATACATGATGACCCATTGGTGGCGACAGATCCTTCACTGGAAGCGCCCACCCAGGATCTGACACTCGCAGATCAGAGGGAAAGTATTTCACATGAATCAATTTCATTTCCCGAACTAGATGAAATTGAAATCGAGCCACTGGTGGCCAAGGGCGCAGAAACAAAAATCTGGACACGTTTGTTTCTTCCACTCGGTGCGTTGATCGTAGGAATATATTTGGTAGTGGCAAGTATTTTGCCAGAACAAGGCGAGCAACAATTTGCAGCTTATCCAGGTGAATTACAGGAAATTATGAGCACGGCAAAGCGTCTCGAAAGCATGACGCGTAGTCTTGAAGAAGAGTTGGCTGAAAAGCGCAGGCTGGAAAACGAACAACAAGCCTTGGCAATGGTTGAAGTGCCTGCACAAGCAGTGATACCGACACCGGTTTCTGAAAGCGTACCAGTGGATCAGACTGAAATAGAAACATCAATGCCTCCTGCGGCAGAGGCTGTCTTGGCAAAGCTGCCGGTGGACGACCAGGTACTGCAGGAAATGATTAACAACGAAGAAAAAATCCAGCAGCTGGCTGAAGAAAAAAGACGCTTGCAAGAAGAGATCGCAGAATTGGCGCGGGTTGCCAGTAGTGCTGCCGAGGTTGAACCACCCGCGTTGACACCGAACCCGTCAGAAATCCTCAACGACACAGTGAGTGTAGCGAATGTTGATGAGCAGCTACGGCCAGAATTTGATATATCGCAGCTACCATTGGCAAAAACCGAGAGAATTCCGGATTTTGAAGCATCCGTTCAACCAATCTCTCCAACCGAGAGTAGAGACCAAGACCAGGATTCAGGTTTATCTGACACTGAATCAACCCTGATTGCCAGCGTTGAATACGAGCCCTATTCAGAAAGTACAGTAGTTGATACTCGCATCGAGACGAACCCTGTTTCTGCGCCCATTGCCGTTGTTAATACATCAGCTTCACAGTTGGAAGTAAGTGACAATAGTACGAGTGGCGCCGGGAATTATATTGATGAAATGCAGCAGGAAGTTGTGGATAACCAGATCAATCAGCCGCCTGTAGATGTTGCCATTGTCAGCGACACATTACTTGAGGGCGGAGATGATTTCGGTGTGGCTGATACCGAGACGATAGATCTTGGTGTTATGCGTCAGGGTGATAATTACGTCATCGATCCTATGCTGGAACAGAGACTCAGACAATATGCGAGCAAGGTAGATCGATTGGGTGATGGCCGCATTCGAGTAGTACTTGATCAGCAGGACTTATATGAACCCGACAGTCCGGAATTGGATCTGGCCGCGCGAAAATTACTTGACCGACTCAGCTACGTGTTTCGTAACTACAGTGGGTTCACGGTTAATGTAATTGACCGTACCGCACAAAACGGTTCTCTGGCAACAAGAAACCTCTCCTGGAATCGCGCTCGTAGCGCCAGTTCGTATCTGGTCGCGCAAGGTATGGATGCCCCGCGTATACAACATCGAGGAAACAGTGTTGGTGACCGAGGTGTCAATGCCCGCGGTCTTGAGTTGATTCTTGAGCCAATGATCTAGGAAGCTGTCAGCACACCAAACAAGCTCTTTGATTGTTAGACTCGTCGTCACATAAGCTTTATCATTCTCTATAACTTTACGACTAACGAGACCTTCATGTCTGATGAACTTAAGCTGTCAAACCAATTGATTGATGATATTCGTGCGGCAATTGCCAGTCACGATGAGCGTGCCGATGAAGATCTCATCATGGTTCAATATTTATCAGCGTGTAACGGGTTTTTGCTGGGTCAACAACAAATGCCTTTGACAGAAAAAGAGCAAATCAATCAACAGTTAAATGATTTTACTCATCATGTTCTGGTAGATACCGATAAACAAATGCAGCCACCAGCACCAGCAGTGCCTGACGCAGATGCGTTTGGCATCTGGAAGCCGGGTGATGCCTGAATTGTGTGAGTAGTTTACTAGCTCAGGAGTAGCAATATGTTTCCGACATTTCGGCGTTACATACTGACAGGTTTGATTATCTGGATTCCTTTGGGAATTACCTTTCTGGTGATCAAGGCATTATTAGAGTTACTTGACAAGCTACTGTTGTTATTGCCACCAGCATGGCATCCGGAAGCATTGCTGGGTTTTAACATACCAGGCTCGGGATTGTTGTTTGCCTTTGCTGTTATTTTTGTCACCGGCATGTTGCTGACCAATATTTTCGGCCGACAGTTAATGTCGTGGTGGGATAACGTCTTGTCACACATACCTTTGATAAGTTCAATTCACTCAGCCGTGAAACAACTGGTTGAGACATTCTTCAATGCTGATTCCAAAGCCTTTAGCAAAGTATTAATGATTCAGTATCCAAGACCGGGCTTATGGACCTTGGCTTTTCAGAGTAACGATGCAACCGATGAAATTAATACCAAATCCAATGCTGATATGGTGAGTATTTTTGTTCCGACCTCACCTAACCCAACCTCGGGATTTGTCTTGTTAGTGCCAAAAAGCGATGTGATTGAAATGGATATGTCTGTAGAAGATGGTTTACGTATGATTATGTCTCTGGGTGTAGTGCAGCCAGAACTGGCAGGAAAAGAATAACGATGTCTCGTCACATATTGGTCGTCGCACATGGTAGCAGGCGCGAGTCTTCAAATCATGAAGTAGAAATTCTGGCTAAAAAACTGGCCTTGTTGGCCACTGAATTTGATTCGGTCAGTGCCGCTTTCCTGGAGATGGCTGAACCCAATATCAAAACCGGTTTGAATAAACTGATAGAGCAGGGTGCCAACGAAATTATTGTCTTGCCCTATTTTCTGGCAGCCGGAAGACATGTAGTAGATGACGTCCCGGAAGATATTGAGACAGTGAAAGCTGAACATCCTGAAGTAAAAATACAGGTGAGTGAACATTTCGGAGCGGTTAACGAAGTGCCGGGCCTGTTGCTCAAGCTGGCTCTGGGTGTTGCTTAACTGACTGGTAGTGCTTTTTTCAGTGTAGAAATATTATCAATCAGCTCGTAAGGCAGTGACTTGATCTTGTCACTGTCGAGTTTAATATCAGTTTGACTGTCATTGCTAATAAACACGGGAATGCCAAGCGTCGCCATGAGCGCGAAAGGAACCTGCTCGCAATCGTAAATGATGACGGCATCTGATTTAGATCTGGCTGCTATCGATGGAATGGATTCAATATCAGGATTCCGGTCAATCAATATCGGGTCATAACCTTCGGCCTGCAAAAGTATCAAGTACCATATCATCAGCATGCGTCCAGTTTCTTCAGACTGATCAATTACCAACAGCTTGGTGCTATCCTTATTTGGAGTGTTATCAATAATTTGTCGTGAAAGAAACATTCTTAAAAAACCATGATAGACATGGTAGTTACCATTACTGTCTGGCTTTTTCGACGCCTCTTGGGCGAGGTCTGCAAGGATATTCCGACACAGCATATTGCCCAGTTCTGCCGCTGTATAACTGGTGAATAATTGTTGATGAATTCTGTCCAGGCCTTCCATGTCCAGTTGGTTGATCAGTTCAAACACGGACGCTTTATGTTGTAACCATTGTGACTGTTCATGGCGATGTTCTACCGGAATAATATCAATAGATTCTTGTTGGGCGCTATCCAGCAAACTTTTGACCCGACTGATTTTCACACCCTGTTTTAACAAGCGTGTAACAGCGTTGATTTTCTCTATATCGTTAGGGCTATACAGACGGTGTCCTTTCGCTGTACGTTGTGGTGCGACAATCTCGTAGCGGCGTTCCCAGGCGCGTAAGGTAATCGCATTGACAGACGTCATTTTGGCGACTTTACCGATCGAGAAAACAGCCAGATCAGCGGAGTCGTCCGTAGCAGTAGAAGCACGTCTCTCAGTCATTGTTCTTGAAGTTGTTGAAAATCAAGGGGCTATAATACCCTTACTGGCCGTCGGATACCCTATTTCAACAAAGATAGTCTGAGTTTTTTGGATATTGGGAGGTTTTCGTTGAGCCAGATACCCAAATAGAGTTTAGCGAGCAGTGAGGAAGGGCTTTCATGTTTCAGCTCGCCGTTTAACTCAAGGCGTAAAGTTTTACTCAGATGATCATAACAGAGCTGGTACTGGTCGCCTTTTTCAACCGCCTGCATTTTTGAGCCGAGCAGTTTCAAGTCCTCTTCAATTAACGCCAGTACTTCTGGTGCATGTTGTCGTTCCAGTACAATGTTGGATGCGGTGATTATTTTCCCAGCGTCCAAAGGCACACGATAAGTCAGTAACAGGCACTTGCTCACATCATCATCAAGAATGGTATCAGCCGTTGCATCAGCTGGAGCGATTAGCTGCGCGTCGTAGACCTTGATGACACGCTTCCAGTAGGCCGTACCCTTGCCACGTGGCTGCATTTCCGAGCTATCGGCAACACCCGGTAGCGCGAGCGCCATCGTGATAAGCAGTGTAAAGACAGGCTTCATCATCTAGCTGTTCTGTTCTTTGGATAACGTGTATTGCACCACATCGATCGTACCTTCATTAAATCCGGCGCGACAATATGAGAGGTAGTACTTCCACATCTGGATAAATCGCTGGTCATACTTCGATTTATCGAGTTGATGTAATTGTGCGTCAAAATTCTGATGCCAAAGTTCCAGTGTTTTGCCGTAATCCGGTCCAAAACTGAAGCGATCAGTGACTTCAAGACTTGCATCGCTACATAATTGATCCAGAGCTGTCTTGGTTGGAAGCATGCCACCGGGAAAAATATAGCGTTGAATAAAGTCCGGGTACTTACGGTATTTCTCAAACAAATCCTCTTTAATCGTAATTACTTGTAATACCGCGCTGCCACCGGGTTTCAAGTATTTTGAAAGGCAGGAAAAATAGGTGGGCCACCAGGCTTCGCCTACTGCCTCAAACATCTCTATTGAGACTACATGATCGAAGCATTGTTCAATGTTTCGATAGTCTCTAATCTCAACCTGTGCCGCTGGTTCAACATTCTGCAAACGATTGCAGGCATAACTGTGTTGTTCTTCAGACAGCGTCACGCCGTAGGCATGCAGACCCTGGGCGGCAGCTGCTTGCATAAAGCCACCCCAGCCACAACCAATTTCAAGTACGCTTGCTCCGTCTTTTGCCTGGAGCTGTTTCAATATGCGATTGTTTTTCGCTGCTTGCGCCTGTTCCAGCGAGATGTTCTCGGATTCGAACAAGGCTGATGAATACGTCATTGATGCGTCCAACCAGGTCTTGTAGAAAGCGTTGCCCAAATCGTAATGGTAAGCAATGTTTTTACGACTGCCGCTGATACTGTTGGCTTTCAGGCGATGGAAAATTTTTGCTCCCAGGCGCCGCATACCATTGCGCATGGCAGAGTATTTAATGGATTGATCATTTCGCAACAGCTGTTGCAACAGGGTATCGAGATTACTACTGCTCCATTCACCGGCCATGTAGCTTTCAGCAAACCCCAGATCACCCCGCAATGCACAACGTCTGGCCATGGCTAAAGGTTTATGAATTGTCATATCAGCTTGTAATCCCGGTGTCTCACTGGCGTGAGAATAGGTTTTATTACCAATGTTGATAATCAGACTGCCGGTCTTTACCTGCAACAGACGTTTATACATACGGCTGACGACAAATTCGCCAAAGTATCCATTTTTATTATTTATTACCTGTTCACTACTCATTAACTGACATCCTCGACCGGGGGTTTGGGGCGGCGGTGAAAAGTGCCACCCTTAAGATATATTTTTATTGCCTGCCAATGAATCATCGTCATGACTTTAAGTGTCATAAAGGGCAGGGTGAAAAATGCTTTCAATAGAGAGGCAGTACCAATGCTACTGCGTTTTCCGTGTTGGCCCGCTACCAGCATCAATTTTTCGTCCTGTTGTTCACGAATCATAGCGCTAAACGTTTCATCAGGTTGCGAGATGCGAAACTGATAGTTCGCATGCATATTGATGAAGGGTGATACGTGAAAGTTTTTGGCTTTAGTGGCGCGCACTGAATCTGTTGCCTCGAGTTCATCGGCGGGCAGTAAATAGGTGTGCTGGTCACCAAAGGTGTTGTGTACTTCAACTAAGACCGCCAGTAATTTTTGATCGGGTGAATAACAAAACCAGTAACTGATTGGGTTGAACGTGTAACCCAGTACCCGTGGCATACAATGCAAATAGATTTTCAAACTGTCGCTCGCTATGCCCTGGCTTGCCAGTTGCTGTGCTGCCCATTGGGTTAACGATGAACCATCACGACGGCCGTGGTCACGTTCATAAAAGCTGAATACATTAAAACGGTTGTATGACAGTAAAAAACTTTTTTTGGATAAATTATCGAGTTGATTCAGGTTAATCAGAAAGCCAAAAATACGATAGGTGAAGCGATACTGTACCGGAAACAAACGTCGATGCATGACGTTTGAAAAGTACATGTCGGCAATATCAGGCAGCATCCAGAAGCCGTTCATTGTTAACCCATGGCGGTGTGACATCGAGCATGCCGCAGGTGTTAATGGCCGAAGTCAGGCCGTCTTCATGAAAACCGTACTTGGCGTAACTGCCACAAAACCACGCCATCTTGTCACCTTGAATACGCTCGAGTTGTTGTTGTGCAGCGACGGCTTTGTGATCAAAAATAGGGTGTGAGTAGTTGTACCTGGCAATGACTTTATCCATCGCTGGTGCAACCGGTGGGTTGAGACTAATGAAGAAGTTGGTATCGCATTGCAGTCGATGTAAGCGATTGGCCCAGTAGGTAGCAGACATCACGGGGGTATTTTGCTTTGACCAGTTTGCCAGATAGTTCCAGCAAGACCAGACACGTTTGGATTCAGGCATCAAGCGTTCGTCAGTATGCAACCAGGTTTCATTCTCTTCGTACTTGAAGCAACCCAGAATTTCTTGTTCGGCTTGCGTAGGTTGTTGCAACAACGTCAGCGCTTCATCAGCATGACAGGCAAATACAACCGCATCATAGGATTGTTCTTTACCTGCACTGTTAATTAAGACCTGGTTAGCGTCACGCTTTACTGAATCAGCCTGTTGCAGAAGTTCTACCGTGCCCTGGATTTCACCGAGGATCTTGCTTACGTAATGTTTGCTTCCACCGCTTACCGTTCTCCACTTGGGCCGATTTTTCAGATCAAGCAAACCATGATTGTCACAAAACTTAAGAAAGCTGTAAGCAGGAAAGTTCAACATTGTCTCTACCGGACAAGACCAGATTGCCGCACCCATTGGGAGTAAATAATGTTGTTGTAGCTTGGTGCTATGTTGGTGTTGAGTAAGATACTCTCCCAATGACAAAGAGGTCTCAGGTTGTTTCAGGAACGCTTTGGCATCTTTATTAAAGGCCACAATATCGAGTAGCAGTCGCCAGTGACCTGGGTTAAGTAGATTACGTCTTTGGGCAAACAGGCCGTTAAAGCCACTGCCGCTGTACTCAAGCTCACCCTGATTGAGCGAAACTGCGAAAGACATATCAGTGGGTTGTGTGGCGACATTGAAATGATTGAACAAGGCTATCAGGTTGGGATAGTTTTTTTCGTTGTAAACGACGAAGCCGGTATCAATAGGATGGCTACGATCAGACTCGGTCTCTTGTGCATCGACAGTATGCGCATGACCGCCATGCCAGTCGTTACGTTCGTATAAAGACACTTTATATTTTGTGCTCAGCAGCCATGCTGATGTAAGCCCGGAAATTCCCGCTCCGATTACAGCAACTCGCTGTATTCCCATAGTATTTCTTATTATTTAATTAGCTCAATTAGACAACAATATAGACACAAACAGGGGGCAGGTACAAGAAATCTCTTATTCTATGTGTGTAGCTATGGAAGATTGACCGAAAGGCGAGACTAATCAACCAGTGTTAAGGCGAAATCCGGTTCCATAATAGTGATTAATGACGACACTTCATCGGTAGTCACGGCAACTGAATAATCCGATAGCCTCACATACTCGCCATTTCGAACAACTGCGCCATAGCTGATGATCATGCCGGCAAGCGTATAGTTACCTTCGTTACAACTAATCAAGCCACCACCCGACTGGCCATGGTTCACTTCAGCTGTAGTATGTAACTTGTAGGGGTTGAGTTTTTTGACAAATTCACCGGCGCTGGAGGTCAGGTTGCCACCTAGAGGGTAACCTATTGCCCAGACTTGATCATTAGCATTAAGACCATCTTCAGTAAAGCTAATAGCGTTAAGGCCACTGGTATCAACATCGAGTAATGCTATATCTCTATCACTGGATGTGAATATCACTTTCGCGGGTCTGGAAGTGGTACCTACTCGTATATTCAAGTGATCCAGATCATTCACGACATGAGCAGCAGTAATGACTCGACTGTTTGATACGACCACAGCGCTACCTTGAACCATATTGCCCTCGGGGTTTTCACCAACCACCCTTAGTATAGATTCCAGGATCTCGTCATTCGGCACGTCACATTCTGCATGAACTGGCACGTAGGCAGAAAGTACCAAACACATTGCTGTGAGAATCGCTCTCAAGTTTAGTCACCGTCTTTTTATCACCCTTACATTGTTGCCCTGAAGTCATAGATAATCTGTTAATCCGATCGCTAATTTTTTGTTGTCAGTGACAGATTCAGGATGAGTGGTCATATTTAAATGACGGCTGAATTGAGTCGAATCTCGAATTTGAAATTATCGGCATAATTTGAAAATTTCTGAGCAGAATTAGCCGTCATAAAAATAACCATTCGTCCAGTCTTCACTACCGGTGATGAATGGTTACAGAAAAAGTGTGATTTTGCTGCGTCAATTTATATTGATATACAGCATACTCGCCGCGAAGATTTTTCTACTGACCAATAATTATGAAAAAAACCAGCCTATATGTATTTTTATTACTATTTTTTATCAGCTTGCCGGCTACCGCAGAAAAAATGGATTTGTCTGATTCAGCTGTATTAACTGAAATGACTGACATGGCAGAGCATGGCTATCTGGATGCACAAATCATTCTGGCAGACTGGTATTACAATGGTAGTCAGGTCGAGAAAAACTATACGGTCGCGGCTACTTATTATCAACTTGCTGCGAAGCAGGGGCATGAACGCGCCCAGTGCATATTAGGTAGTATGTACTTCCTTGGTAAAGGGGTAGATAAAGATGTAACCAAAGCCCGCTACTGGCTTGGACTGGCTGCAGATAACGGCATGAAAGAAGCTAAAGTTTTATTAGCCTCAATGAGCGCGCCAACCAATAATCGCTTTGTTCAATCTGCTGCTCTCAAAAACAAAAAACCGATTATTTCATCGCTCAATTTAATGGCAAGATAAGCACGCTACACACCCCGACAAACAGGCTATACTTAGTGGTAACTTAATATCACCCTGTAATTGTGCCTGACCTCATAGTAGTAGAAAATCTGACCAAAACCTATGGCAATACTACTGCAGTAGACCATATTTCATTCGATATTCCAGCCGGAATTGTGTTTGGCTTGTTAGGCCCCAATGGCGCGGGTAAAACGACTACGGTAGAAATGCTGGAGGGCATCAAGCAGCCTGATGCCGGCACCATTCTATACAAAGGTAAAGCGCTGGGTAAAACATTCAAGCGTGAGGCTGGTATCATGTTTCAGCACACCACCTTGCAAGATTACATTACCGTCCGTGAAGCGTTGCAATTGTTTGCTGATCTGTACCCAAAACAAGCCAGTGTTGAGGAGTTGATAGAAGATTGTGCACTGGGAGATTTTCTCGATCAGAATACCCATAAGCTTTCCGGTGGACAGCTCCAGCGTGTCTTACTGGCAATCGCACTGGTGAATGATCCTGAAATAGTTTTTCTGGATGAGCCGACGACCGGACTGGATCCACAAGCCAGACGAAATTTCTGGAATCTGGTTGAGCGCATCAAAGCCAAGGGAAAGACGGTAGTGCTAACGACACATTATATGGATGAAGCTAAAGTGCTTTGTGATCATCTTTTGTTTATGGATCATGGGCAAATTATTGCGCAGGGTAGCCCGTCAGAATTGTTGGCTAATCAATTCAGTGATGTGATTATTCAGATCCCGGGTACAGATCTAAAAGTGGATCAGTTGCCAGATTCCTTAGATGCCCAGCTGCACGATGATGTTATCGAAATTAAAACGGCGTCGGTTAATCAGGCATTAGAGGCTTTAATGACAGAGGGTATTGATCTACAGCGCATGAACATACGCTCACATAATCTTGATGATTTGTTTCTCGAGCTCACCGGCCATGAGTTGCGTAGCTGATGTTTAAGCATTTTCTGGCGGTCTTGACCGCGCGTAATAAAGAGTTCACGCGTGACCGTTCTTCTTTGGCTTGGAATATTCTTTTTCCATTTTTATTGGTAGTCGGGTTGTCGCTGGCATTTTCGAATGACAAGCGTGATCGATTTAAAATTGGCGTTTATCCTGCGCAGCATCAGCTGCAGGCTGAATTCCTTGAGCTGGATTACATACGTTATATAGAAATTGATGACCTGGAAGATGCGACCGTAAAAGTATCCAAGCATCAGCTGGATATGCTGCTCGATCTCTCTGGCAGTAAGTACTATGTCAATGACAGTGCGCCCAATGGTTATGTGCTGGAGCAAATTCTGGTGAATTCGCCCGGTATGAATCTGAGTAAAACACAAGTCAGTGGAGACGATGTGCGCTATGTGGACTGGGCACTGCCAGGTATATTGGGTATGAACCTGATGTTTAGTTGCTTGTTCGGAGTTGGTTATGTGATTGTGCGTTATCGTAAAAATGGCGTGTTAAAGCGTCTTAAAGCGACACCATTAAGCGCCTTCTCATTCTTGTCTGCACAGGTGGCGTCTCGTTTATTGTTATCCATTTCGGTCACCATGATAATTTACATTGGTACCAAACTGTTTCTTAATACCACTATGAATGGCAGCCACGTTTTATTATTGCTGGTGTTCATACTTGGGGCGTTGAGCTTGATCAGTTTATCGTTGTTGATGTCCACTCGTACCTCGAGTGAAGAGTTGGCTGGTGGTTTGTTAAACCTGATGGTCTGGCCAATGATGGTCTTATCGGGAGTGTGGTTTTCTTTAGAGGGCGCACACCCGATGCTGCAGAAGCTGTCGTTGATATTTCCATTAACCCATGTGACCAGTGCTGCGCGTGCCATCATGATTGACAGTGCCGGTTTTCTACAAATATTACCGAACTTGTTGGTGTTGGCTGTCAGTACGGTTGTGTTGCTGGTGCTGGCGGCCTGGTTCTTTAAATGGGAATAAGAATTCGCTAGAGACGTGCCGCCAGTTTGGCCCCCTGCGATATAGCGCGTTTCGCATCAAGCTCTCCTGCCAGCTTGGCACCACCAATCAAGTGAACACTGATCCCGGGTTCATTGGCTTGTAACTCTTCGTATAAGGAATTAACGGATACCTGTCCGGCACAGATAATAACGTTATCAACATCGAGTACTTCATCGACTTTATTGTCATCCGTCCCGTGACTGATATGTAAGCCCTGATCATCAATTTTTTTATATGCGACGGCAGGCAGCAAGCGAACATTTTTCTTCTTGAGTTGCAGTCTGTGCACCCAACCGGATGTTTTACCCAAATCTTTGCCGAGGGTGCCGGGTTTACGTTGCATTAAAGTGATGTCACGGTCTGCGGGATCGGGTTGTGCGGGTACCAGTGAACCTTGTTGCTCAAACTCAGGATCTATTCCCCACTCATCGTACCAGTCGTTGATAGAAAGGGTGTGGTTGTCATGTAACAAGTACTCGGCGACATCAAAGCCGATACCACCGGCACCAATAATAGCCACTTTTTTACCGACCGGTTTTTTTTCTGCGAGTACTTCCGGATAGGTGAGTACAGATGGATGATCAATGCCTTCCAAAGTTAATTCGCGAGGTTTGACGCCAGTCGCAATGACAACTTCATCATGACCATTTGCTTTGACTAATTCAGGTGTCACAGTGGTAGAGAGTTTCAGTGTCACCTTATGCTTGTCTATCATTTGCTGGTAATAACGCAATGTCTCTTTGAAGTCTTCTTTGCCCGGTATGTCTTTTGCCATATTGAATTGACCGCCTATTTGCGCACGGCTCTCATAAATGGTGACCTTGTGGCCTCGTTCTGCGGCAATCGTGGCAGTTGCCAAACCAGCAGGTCCTGAACCAACCACCGCAATATCCCTGGCAGCACTGACAGGCTCATAATTGAGTTCGGTTTCATGGCAGGCGCGAGGATTAACCATACAGCTTGCTGTCTTTTGGCTAAAGACATGATCCAGACAGGCCTGATTACAAGCAATACAGGTATTGATTTCATTCGCTTTACCGGCAATGGCTTTGTTGATGAAATCGGCATCGGCCAAAAAGGGTCTGGCCATAGAAACCATATCGGCATCACCCTCCGCCAGTACTTGTTCGGCCAGTTCCGGTGTATTGATGCGGTTAGTCGTGATAACCGGGATCGATACATGCTGTTTGAATTTGGCGGTCACGTTGGTAAAGGCAGCCGGTGGTACAGAAGTCACAATGGTAGGAATGCGGGCTTCGTGCCAGCCGATGCCGGTATTGATCAGGGTAGCGCCAGCTGCCTCAATGGCGGTGCCCAGTTGTACCACCTCATCCCAGGTGCTGCCGTCTTCGACCAAGTCCATCATGGAGAGTCGGTAGATAATAATAAAATCTTCGCCTACGGCCGCTCGAATACCTTTAACTATTTCTACTGGTAAGCGCATGCGGTTTTCAAACCCACCGCCCCATTCATCAGTACGCTTGTTGGTACGTTTGCATAAAAACTGATTGATGAAATAACCTTCAGAGCCCATTACTTCAACCCCGTCATAACCTGCGCGTTGCGCAAGCCTGGCGGCGCGTACGTAATGCTTGATTTGACTCTTGACGCCGCTACTACTAATCGCTTTGGGCGTGAATGGGTTGATAGGCGCTTTGATGGCAGAAGCAGAAATACTGAAAGGACTATAACCATAGCGGCCAGCATGCAAGATTTGCATACAGATCTTGCCGCCTTCTGCATGCACAGCTTTTGTCACGCGGCGATGGTTCAGAATGTCGGTCGGCCAGTTCATCGTGCCGCCAAAAGGGCCTAGCCAACCTCGACGATTGGGGCTATAGCCTCCTGTGACAATCAAACCAACACCGCCCCGTGCGCGTTCGGCGAAATATTCAGACAACCTGCCATAGTTCCAGAAACGGTCTTCGAGACCGGTGTGCATGGAACCCATCAGCACCCTGTTTTTGAGTGTGGTAAAGCCAAGATCAAGCGGCTCAAGCATGTGTGAGTATTGTTCAGTTGTCATTAAAAAATTTCCAAGAAAGATTAGTGTGACGTAGTAATTACTGGGTTGTAGGATCTATGCGAACCGTACAACATTTACAGATCAACGGTATATTATTTTCACTCTGTCTAGCATAAAGTACCATTCATCGAGCAGCTTTAACACAATAATTAATCACGCTGCTGCAACGACAGGCACGCAAAGTGTGGCACTACATACCCCGATCTCTCTGCCGGGTTTACAGGGCGATCATTCTAGCGGGTAGGTGCCGAACTTGGGTCTTTGAAGTACTTGGGGACTCACCGATAGCCGGCCAGCAATGGTCGGCTGTCATTTTCTATTTATTCAGGATTAAACCACAATTCAATCGTATCTGTGTTGCTCTCAAATTCTGCATGATGCAGTGTGTCGGCAGGAACATGGTACCACTCGCCAACACCGTAACGTTTTTTTAAGCCTGCTACTGTGAGGATTAACTCGCCACGAGTAACTACACCATGATTTTCAGTGTGATGTGTATGAGGATCAACGGTGCTGCCAGCAGGATAGCTGGCAAACAGTACATCACAGTTTTCTGCGCTCAATTTATAAGCATCAAAATTACCATCGAATAGAGGCAGGCTGCGGATTTTATCCGGATATTGTCCAGCTGGTTTTTGTTGCTCGCTTTGCTTTAACTGTTTGATATTGCTGGTACTCAAGTGCTACTCCCGTACGTGTTTCTAATATTTTTACTACCTGCTTTCTTCTGATTATACGCCTATTGAATTCAATTGGATGTTCTACCAAGTCTCGAGTCACCAGTCACACTATGGTGTAAACCTTCCCCATTCATCTCTGCTTTAACTGAGCTTGTCTCAAGCCAATACAAGTCCCTGATTTTCATCAGTATATTGCCATGCATTGTAATTGTCCGGAACAGACTTGCGTATGGGGATGCATTAAGTCGTTCAGGGTGCTGGGTTTTCAAACGGAATTTAAAGGTTCGATATGTTGCTAACTGACTTCAATTTTACTCTTGTACGCAAGGTTTTTATTACAGCGTTCTTACTACTGTTTTTAACTGCTTGTGGTGGCTCTTCGGAAATTGTTGGTGTTGACGCCAATGCCACTGGATCCAGCACCGATGATAATGACAACGATGGTATCGCAGATAACGTCGATAATTGTCCAGGTATTGCCAATGCCGATCAGGCTGATTCTGATAATGACGGTATTGGTGACCTGTGTGATGGCACCAGCGGCAGTGCTAATACCAGTGACGGTGACAATGATGGTGTGAATAATGCAAACGACAATTGTCCTAATGTTGCCAATGCTGATCAGGCCGATACAGACAATGATGGTATTGGTGATGCTTGTGACAGTAATAATAGCAGTGCCAGTGACGGTGATAATGATGGTGTTGCAGACGCTGTCGATAATTGCCCGAACGTTGCCAACGCCAATCAGGCAGATACGGATTTAGATGGCATTGGCGATGCCTGTGACACGACCCAGACCGATCCGAACAATACTGACTCGGATAACGATGGTTACGTAGATGCCAGTGATAACTGTCCGCAAGTTGCTAACCCCAGTCAGACAGATACGGACAACGATGGTCTTGGTGATGCGTGTGATACGGTCACAACCAATAGTAATATAGACAGTGATAATGATGGGGTGGTGAATAGCGTCGACAATTGTGTGGTGACGTCTAATGCCAATCAAACCGATTCTGATAACGATGGTGTCGGTGATGCCTGTGATCAGTTCGACAATACTGACAGCGACACTGATGGCGTGGCTGATGTGATAGATAATTGCCCGTCGGTACCCAACGCCAATCAAGCGGATGCAGACAATGACGGCGTGGGTGATGCTTGCGATACAGTTCTGGATTCTGATAATGATGGCGTCGCTGATGACGTAGACAACTGTCCCTCGGATGCCAATGCCAATCAGGCCGACGCTGACAATAATGGTGTGGGTGATGTTTGTGACCCGTCTAATGATGGTGATTCTGATGGTGTCATAGACAGCTCTGATAACTGTCCAACTGTGGCTAATCCTAACCAGACCGATGCTGACAATGACGGTGTTGGTGATGCTTGTGACAATTTAATCGATACCGATAATGATGGTGTTGCTGACAGCACAGACAATTGTCTTACTACACCGAATAGTAATCAGGCCGATGCCGATAACAATGGTGTCGGTGATGCTTGTGAAGGTGCTGCAGGTGATCAATTTCCAGGGACGCCAAATATAGTTGATTCATTTGGGCAAACTATTTCGCCAGATGTTTCCGGCCCTCCGTGGATGGCAATTAATGCACACTACTCAGCTTATCCACCCGCAGCGGGTGAATGTTCTCAGGCCGTACATAACAGCTACTGGGTACAGTCGCCAGAAGACGGCAAGTACTATCCTACCTGGCATCCATCAGTAGATGCATCCGGTTGTGTTTTCGGACACGAGCACGGTGACGACCCGAGGGGTAGTGACTTGTATGAGACTTCTGGCGGTATTCCATTCGGTTTTGTTCACTCCAGATTGATGAATATGGGTGGCATGGGTGATCGTCAGGAAGATCATGTCGGTCATAAAGTTGTTCAACGTGATAACTGGATTGCAGTTGATGGTAATCCCGTCAATGATGGCTTCACCTATAACGAACTGGGCGCCGGCTTTGAGTGTGACTGGCTCTCAAAAGTACATCAGGGTACTCACTCGTCTGATGCTCTGGGTAATAACTTGCATGAGTACTTTTTGAATCTTGATTGTAAAGACGGCACTCATGCGGTTATTAAAGAGCTGGCAGTCTGGGGTGCACCATCGAGAATTTTCAATGAGTGTGGTAACACCGGTGGTCCTGATCCATCCGGAGACCCCTACCTGCACCCGGGATTAATTGATGTTGGTTTTGTGACTTCTGATTCTCCACCGGTATATGCCGAAGATCCAAACCCGGAGAACAATGATGCGACAGAAACCGGTTTCCAGACCAATGATGGCAAACGCGAATTTGGTTGTTTGGAAGACAAAGTAAACGGATATAAAGACTTACTGGAGTTATGGAAAGCCGACGGTGTAATTAGAGCACCTTCCGGCGGTGGTTCAGTGCATTTCAGTGCCTATTACATCACCAAAAACTCTACCCGTTATGTTGATCCTAACTGGCAGCAGCATAGCGGCTGGACCAATGGTTTGATTAATACCGTAGACATGTGTGTGAAAGGTTCACGAGTTTGGGAAAACACCTTGCTCTATACGAATCCTGAATTTGCAAGCAATGGTAAGTATCCTCCATTTTGCGGCTATAATAATATGCCGGCAGCTCTGCAATCACAGTGGGAAGCCGAAATCACTACTATTAAAAATTCGGGCCAGTCGCAGACAGCGATAGATGCTGATCTGGTAGCGGCTTCAGAAGCCCGACGCTTGCACCCGGATAACCCGTTTGACGGCACCCGACGTGTCTCGCATCCCAAGCGCATTCAGATTTACAATAATAATGGTCAACAAAATACACCCGAAGGGCACACTCGCTTCTGTACCAACGCCTGGGGTAAATCTCCGGTGTGGCCACTAGCTAATGGCGACTGTCCTGCTGGTACCATTCAACAAATCATCAGTTCCAGTTCAAACGGCTGGGACGGGCTGAACATCAGTGGCTCAAGCTTGAACAGCACACAAGCCAACGGTGATCCACAAGACCCGAATGATCTGAACGAATTTTTAACCGCACCTGGCATCGGTGAGGAATGGATTCGAGACAGGTCTGGTGACTCTGGTGTACGCGTTCCAAACTAGTTAATCGCAAATTGTTTTACTGATCACTGCGGATGACGGGCAAGCCTGTCATCCGCATTTTTTTCGGACACACTGTTACTCATTTCACACTCTTTCGTAAACCAAACCCCACTCATCTGACAACCCGTTATACCTGTCTTAAAGGTTTATAACTCATTGATATTGCTTGATATAGTCACGACTCAATAAATTGGATCGCAGTGTCAAAACACTTTTCAAGTCTCATTAAAGAGCGTGAAGTAATTGATGCGGGGCATGCGAAACGGACTTAAAACTTTAGATTGGGGCTTACAATGCACACCACCAAACCTGGTAAATTTTACTCTCATCCCGGTGTTTTCTTATTACCATTTGTGCTGGTCTTTCTTACGGCATGTGGTGCCGGCAATGGAGAAAATGAAAACGAATTTCTGGCCGACGTAAACACAACGGTTACCGGAAACTCTAACAACGGTGGTAATGTTGCCAGTGGTGATAACGACGGCGACAATGTTGATGACACTACTGATAATTGTCCCAATGTCAGTAATCCGTCCCAGGCCGATAGTGATAATGATGGTCTTGGTGATGCCTGCGATGCAGTCAATAACAATAATTCTTCCAACCTTGATACCGATAATGACGGTGTGGTCGATAGTGTTGATAACTGTGTCTCTGTTGCTAACAGTAGCCAGACCGATAGTGACAATGATGGTTTGGGTGATGCTTGCGATAATACCAATATTAACGATGCTGATAATGATGGTGTAGCTGACAGCGTCGATAACTGTCCTAATCTCTCGAACGGTGGCCAGGTTGATGCGGATAACGATGGCATCGGTGATGCGTGTGATTCGCTGGTAGACAATGATAACGATGGAATTGCTAATAGTGCTGATAACTGTCCAGCGGTCTCGAATGCCAATCAAAACGATGCCGATAACGATGGTATCGGTGATGCTTGTGACAGCGCGACATTTGTAGATGGCGACAATGACGGGGTCGACGATTCGATTGATAACTGCCCCTCAATAGCCAACCCTAATCAAGCTAATCTGGATAACGATAATTTTGGTGATCTGTGTGATGTAGACGATGATGGTGACGGTGTTACGGATGCGGCAGATAACTGCCCGGTAAACAGTAATCCCAATCAGGCAGATGCTGATAACGATGGTGTCGGCGACGCTTGTGATTCAGCTACGGTGACTAATAATGATACCGATAATGATGGAATTCTGAATAATTCAGACAATTGTCCAAATGATGCGAACCCCGCTCAAGCTGACACAGATACTGACGGGGTGGGCGATGCATGCGATCCATTGACTGATAGTGATAATGACACGATTGCAGACAGCAGTGATAATTGTCCTACAGTCTCTAATTCAAGTCAGGTTGACTCAGATAATGACGGTATAGGTGATGCCTGTGATACACCGACTGATACCGACAATGATACGGTTCCAGACAGTACTGACAATTGTCCAACTGTAGCCAATACCAACCAGCTGGATTCAGACAATGATGGTGTGGGAGATGCTTGCCAGGGAAATGATCTGGTTACCAACTTCACTATTCCCGCGACTATCGGATTGGGTGACAGAATGCAGGTTTCATTCGATGTTGGCCGAACTTATACCAATCCTTATGATATGGCTGACGTTATGGTCGATGTAATGATTACTGATGCGGCTAACAACGTACAGATCGTACCCGCTTACTGGGCAGAAGATGTGGTTCATGACAGTACTATTTATGATCGCTTTCAGGAGGTGCCCAACAGCGGTGGCTGGCATTTCCGTTTTTATCCAACCACGACAGGTGCACATACATTGGCTTTTCGAGTGACCGATAGCCTTGGTGTAGATACAGGTAGCAGCAGTTCCTTTACGGTAATGCCGGATGCGAGCTACCGTGGTGGTTTACGAAAGAGCACCGTAGATCCAATGCAGCTCGCTTACGAAAATGGTGATCGCGCATTCCTGTTGGGTCAGAACTTTGCCTGGCCAGGACAAGACAGTGACCATGATCCAGCAGGAGTCACCAATAATGTCGAGCGCATGGAGGCCGAAATTACGGCACTCAAGAATACGGGCGGCAACTTCATGCGTATCTGGATGCAAGCGCATTGGAGTGAATATATGCTCGAATACATTTCTACCGATACGAGATATACCAGCTCTGGCCCGATTGAGTTTGGAGATCTGGGACAGTTCAATCAAGAAAATGCTTACAAAATTGATTTGATGATGGACTGGGCTGAAGCCGATGACATTTTCCTGATGTTTACTTTATTCTCATTCTGTTCATTCGACTCCACTTACTGCGACACCAACTGGGACATCAACCCATATAAAGATACTAACGGCGGGCCATTAACAAATGCGGGTGAGTTATGGACAGATGCGGATGCAATACATGCGATGAAAAACAAAATGCGTTACGTTGCTGCCCGCTGGGCGCAATCGCCTAACTACGGAATGATTGAATTCTGGAATGAAGCCGATAATGGCAATGTTTGGAACGATCAACCTACTCCCAATACACCTGCAAATGACGGCACTGTTAATCAACGACAAGTAATTTCGACCTGGCATAACAACATGCAGACTTTCCTCGAGCCGATTCTTCCTGATGGTAAGTTATTTACGACGAGTTTTGCCTGGACAGATAAGCCGGGATATTCTCAACACTCATTATGGCCGAGCATGAATCTGGACGTTGGTAGCCCGCATGCCTACATTTCTGAATACGATGTAAACGGTGCGGGTAATGGTATGGCGCAATCTATTGCCGAATGGACCATCGAGCTTAAGGACTTGTTTGAAGCACAAAACAGGCCATTCTGGGTCGGTGAGTATGGTATTAATCTGGGTGACACAGGTTCAACGGT
>CALIRD010000193.1 GCA_938042355.1 uncultured Thiotrichales bacterium | reverse complement strand
CTGTCCCCGGTTTGATTAAAACTCCAGAGTTCACTGGTGATCTGCTCGATGTCACGAGCCTTGTCGTTGATAGAAGTAAATAAAATGCTGTTTTTACGTAACATTTCAATTACAGACACATCTTTAACGGAGAACACACCGGCTGCCTGATTCCCGTTCTGCATGGTACTCAGGCCACGACCAAACTGAGTCAGGTCACGCACAAAACTTTCAACCGCGGCTAGAGCTTCGGTATCCCCGCGCATGATTTTATTCAAACCGTTCTCAATCCGTTCCGACAACTCAAGTTGACGAAGAGCGACAACTACTAACGCTTTATCGGAGCCTTCATCCGCCGAAATCGCGCTGGCAATCTGATTCGACAGATTCTTCAGCTCGGGTAAAGAATCTCTGATGTAGGTAGCCGATTCAGAAATAACCTGAATTTGCGGGCCCGTTTTTACAATCTTGTCCAGTTGTTTTTCATACAAGCCCCAGCTTTGAGCCGTCTTGTTGGAAAATTCCTGCAATTTGGGATCAAGAAACTGACGTTGCGTGGATAATTTTTCTTCGAACTGATTAATTGAATAACTCAAATTAACCAACGCAGGGTTATCTCCCTGCAGCGCCTTGGTTGACTGTGTCTCAATCTGCTCGGTCAGTAATTGCATCATCGCATTGTTACGCAACGTACCTTCCTGATCACGGGTGAGACTCTGCAAATGCAACACTGTCCAGATCGTGCCTGCAGTAAACAGGATCAATAACAACCCCCATACCACCAGACGGGTACTCAGCCCCGAACCGCGTAAAAAATTTACAGATGGTTTTTTCATACTGCTTTTCTCATACCGACTTCCTGAACAGCCTCGTCCTGCATCAACAACTCAAGATTCAATACTGCAAAATGCTCATCAGCATTTTGATAGGATTTTTCGACACAATGTTGTAACTCACTACTTACCTCCGGCAAGCTTTCTGCAATATCACTGTTCATATAGTTTTTCATACCATGTACAGCCGACACCAGAATACCCAGCATAAAACCTTGTTGCTCAAGTACCAGCAATCGTTGTTGTTGGGCATCTTCGGCAGACTCAAGATTGAAGAGTGACTCCAGATCCATCACTGGAAACAAAGTACCTCTTAAATTGGCAACACCTTTTAACCAGCTCATCACACCCGGCACTTTCGTGACCACGGGAGGGATAATGATTTCTCGAACCACACGCATTGAGACCAGTAACTTGCTCTTTCCCAGAGTCACCAGCACACCCGTCCAGCTACTACCAGCCTGCTCATAGACTGGCATACCACCGGAACTCTCGCGGCTTTTTTTGTCTAGCGCAATTAACAGATCAAAGGGTCTGAGCGCCTGGTTCTGTGACATCCTTGTACTCACTCGTTAGTAGTTGTCAGGCGCTTAACAATTGATTCACGCAATTCATTAATGGTTTTTCCTGGGTGGGCTTGGTCAAGTATTCAATCGCACCCTGGCGCTTGGCCCAGACTTTATCGGTCTCCTGATCTTTGGTACTCACAATCACAATTGGTATTTTTTTAGTCGCTGTATTCTGGTTCAATCGACGTGTCGCCTGAAAACCATTCATACCCGGCATAACCACATCCATCAGGATCAGGTCCGGGTTAAGTTCTTTAGCCTTGTCGACGCCTTCCTCTCCATCGGTAGCGATGCTGACAGTGTGTCCATTCTTCTCCAGAATACTGGTGAAAAAATGACGCTCTGTTGGTGAATCATCAACAATCAGTATATGTGCCATTTTGCTTTTAAGTCCTAGTGTTTAACTTCTGCGGCGGCGGTACCTTCAGCGTATGACTGTAAGGCGCCTAATAAATCTTCTCGTGTAAATGGCTTGGTCAGATAATCTTCCGAGCCAACAATCCTGCCTCTGGCTTTGTCAAAAATACTGTCTTTACTTGAAAGCATGATGACCGGTGTTTTTCTGAAATTCTGGTTATGTTTAATCAAGGCACAGGTTTGATAACCATCAAGACGCGGCATCATGATGTCGACAAAAATAATATCGGGATTGTATTCGGCGATCTTGGCCAAAGCCTCATAGCCATCGACAGCGGTAATAACTTTACACCCCTGTTTTTTCAATAAGGTTTCAGCTGTTCGCCGGATAGTCTTGCTATCGTCAATTACCATGACTTTGAGTCCGTCAAACGACGCTGTTGAATCTAACTGTTCCATAGCGTTTAGATTGCTCCAATAGTGTGTGTGAAATGCAGGCCTTGTGCCTCCATTTCATCTGAAAATTCCCGCTAACTCTGTGCCTTTATTATAGAGTAAACTGCACGGGAACTATTTCACACTATTTCATGTTAGAGGACTATCGATTAGTTCTCAACCTGATGATGGCAGGCGATGGACGGTAGCTTAGCAGAGATTAATGGCTAGCAAGCGATAAACCACGGCAAAGAGGCAAAAATGGCTGCAATAAAGCTCGGAATTGTGATGGATCCGATCGATACGATAAATCCTGAAAAAGACAGCTCGCTGGCCATGTTATTGGCCGCGCAAGCACGTGGCTGGGAACTTCATTATCTCGAGCCCAAGGACCTTTATTATCTTGAAGGTACGGTCTATCTGGATGCGACTGAACTGCGTGTTGCAGACAGTCTGAGCGACTGGTTCCAATTGGGCGAACGCACGCAAAAAACAGCCGCTGATTTCGACATCATATTGATGCGTAAAGACCCTCCCTTTGACATGGAGTTCGTCTATTGCACCTATATGCTCGAGCAACTGGAACGTGATGGCGTGCTGGTCGTAAATCGGCCTGCCAGTTTACGTGATGTCAATGAAAAATATGCGACCACCTGGTTTCCACAATGCGCACCCGCCAGCATGGTCAGTGCCGACCCGGTAAAGTTTCGCGAGTTTCTGGAAAAACATCAGGACATTATTGTCAAACCACTCGACGGTATGGGTGGTGCTTCGATCTTTCGCATTAGGGCAGGTGACACTAACACAGGTGTGATCCTTGAAACCCTGCTGAACTTCGGCAAGACCACCGCCATGGCACAGGTATTTTTGCCCGACTATGTCAAAGGTGACAAGCGCATCTTGCTGATTGATGGTGAACCAGTAGATTATGCACTAGCCAGAATTCCATCCGCAGGCGAAGGACGCGCCAATCTGGCAGCAGGCGGCAAGGGTGTCGGTCAACCACTAACCGAACGAGACCGCTGGATTTGTGCCGAACTCAAAGATGAAATCAAAGCGAGAGGCTTGTACTTTGTCGGCATCGATGTAATTGGCGACTACCTGACCGAAGTCAACGTCACCAGCCCCACCTGTATCCGGGAACTGGATCGCCAGTTTGATCTGGACATCGGTGGAGCCTTAATGGATTGCCTCGCCGCCAAACTCGGCTAATGACACGTAGCAACCTGGACCAGCCGTTACGATCAACATGTCTGATCTTGACCTTGCTGGTGCTCACCGCCTGCCAACCGGAACAAATTTATACTGATCGATTTTATAGTTTTGGCACCATTGTCGAAGTGTCATTAATCAGCAACGATGCGAACACAGCCGAACAAGCAATGCGACTGATTCAGTCCGAGTTGCGGCGCATGCACAATCAATGGCACGCCTGGCAAGAAAGCGAACTCACCAAGCTCAACCATAACTTGCAACAACAGATCTGGTTCAGCACCGAACCTGAACTATACGAGATGGTCGCTTTATCCCGGGAGTTTTACCAAAGCAGTGACGGCTTGTTTGATCCAGCGATAGGTGGCTTGATTAACGCTTGGGGTTTTCATCGCAGTGATTTCAACGACCCACCCACACCCGAAACAAAAACAATCGCTGATCTACAGCAACAACAACCCAGTATGTCGGATATTGAATTTGATAATACCCGGCTACGAGGTACCCATTCTCAACTGCAACTGGATCTGGGTGGGCTGGCAAAAGGTTATGGCTTGGGTAAAATTTCCGAGCAATTACAACAACTTGGGGTTACTGACTTTATTCTCAATGCGGGTGGTGATGTGGTCGCCAGTGGTGAACATGGTCATCGTGCGTGGAAGGTGGGTATCCGCGGTCCTGAACCTGACGAAGTGCTTGCTTCCATCAACACCCAAAGCTACGAAGCTGTTTTCAGTAGTGGCAATTATGAACGCTATTACGAGACCGACGACGGTCGTGCTCATCACCTGATCGACCCGCGTAACGCACAACCTGCAACCTCACTCGCAGCCACTACCGTATTGCATCAAGACCCCTCGTTAGCAGATGCTGCGGCCACCGCACTGTTAATTGCCGGCACTAGGGACTGGCGTAAAATTGCTAAACAGATGGGAATCACGACAGCGCTGGTGATTGAACCAGACGGCAAGATACACCTTACGGATGCCATGCGTGAGCGAGTTAGGCTAAATGATCACTTAATGTCGAGCGTCACAACTGATAAAATGTGAACTGAAAGAAGGAATTTGAACCCTTTATGACCCATAGTTTACGGTTGTCACCACCACTACTGATTTGCTTTAGTCTTCGGGTCACTCATTAATGAATACCGCCCCTTCACCATTAATCGTTACCGCTAGTGACCGTTTGGGCACCACGCTGTTTATTGCCGGGGCAGCACATCTGATTTTAATTCTGGGCATTTCCTTCACGGTAGAACTCAGTAAAGAAAACAGCAAACAAAAACCACTTGATATTGTCATCGCCAATACCAAAAGCCTGGAAGAACCTGAAGACGCCAAAAACATTGCCCAGTTCAACCAACAAGCCAGTGGCTCAGCCGATGAACCTGGCAGACCAAGTAACCCGCTGGCCTCGGTACGACCTACCGATCAATTGGGTCAGGCACCGATGCCGGTACAAACCAGCGAACAGCAACAACGACAAAACGCCGAACAGAAATTACTAACCGCAAAGAACAGCACCACCATTGTCACTACCCAGGAACAAACCGAAGAAGAAAACCAGGATCAGAACCGTCAGGGTAAGTCGGAGCAGGAACGTGAACTCGAGATGGCACAACTCGCTGCTGAAATAGAACTGGCCGACAAGCGTTATGCAGAACGACCAAGGGTTCATTTCGTGGATGCCTTGAGCGCAAAAAGCGCGGTCGAAGCCATGTACGTTAATGACTGGGTCAGACGCGTGGAGGGTATGGGTAATTTAAATTACCCGGAAACGGCACGCATGCAAAAACTCAATGGTCGCCTGACCCTCTCGGTGCGACTGGATAATCTGGGGAAAATCGTGCTGATTGATGTGGATTATTCATCCGGCAGTGCCCTGCTCGATAATGCCGCCAAAGATATCGTTCGACTGGCTGCGCCATTCATGGAGTTTCCTGCCGAGATGAGGGAGAAGTACGATCAGCTGGATATCACCCGAACGTGGGTATTCCATTCAGGCACCAATAGCGTTAATTAAAGACCGGAAACACGCCAAAAAGTAGCGCAAAGCACAAATTCTCACTCCAGGACTATACACAAGCCCCAAACAGGGATAAGATGCGCGCCACTTAAGGGTCTGACATCAACATAATCGATGCATTTACGGCGGTTACGATGACATTAGGCTGGCTACCAAGATGAACCTGACCAGCCACTTCCTGATTGCCATGCCTGGCATGACCGACCCGAATTTTTCCCAAACAATCAACCTGATTTGCTCTCACGATGAGCAAGGCGCGATGGGATTGATTCTCAATCGCCCTACTCCACTAAGCGTCACCGAGATGCTGGCTGATTATCATGTGACTGAATCGCCCGTCACCATCAAGACCAATAAAATTGTCTATCAGGGCGGTCCTGTTGCTATCGATCAGGGTTTTGTTTTATATCGGGATAATCGGGATTGGGGTGACACGTTGCGTGTCAGCGATGACTACTGCATTACCACGTCATCCGAGATACTCGAAGCGTTGGCTAATGGCGAAGGACC
>CALIRD010000192.1 GCA_938042355.1 uncultured Thiotrichales bacterium | reverse complement strand
AAACCATGCATCAAAATGATTACAGAATCTGTTTTTTTGTCAGACTCAAGAATCACTGCCTGGTTATCAACACTGCTCATACTTTGCCACTCACTAGAAGACAATTATGACTATAGCAGCCTTTAAAGTGTGCCTGCCATCACATCTTCTTGCAGGACAACACATACTGCTGGATTGAACCAAACTGTGATAAACGGTAGTATATGGCGGATAAATGGGGCATTCTGCAAATAGGATTTGCCAGCTTTTTAAAGCAGCCCACGGATGTGAACTAAATACATACGGGGCTTAAAAATGTACCAATCACCGCTTGCAACACGGTTGCATCAATCACTTTCAATTTCCCTGATCGCATTGCTTTTTGCCATGTGCGCTGCAACCTCTGCTGCAGCTGACGTAGTCATCAACGAATTCATGGCATCCAACGACACCACGCTGCTTGATGAAAATGGTGATGCCGATGACTGGGTAGAGCTCTATAACACCGGTAGCGCAGCCGTTGATATTGGCGGCTGGTTTATGAGTGATGATCTGGCCGAACCCAACTTGTCGCAAATACCCGCTGGTAATCCTGCCACTGTCATCGCACCGGGTGAATTTCTGATTGTCTGGTTTGATAAAGAACCCGAACAAGGCCCATTACACATCAATGCCAAGCTGGGTTCTGGTGGTGAAGATATAGTCTTGTTTGATGGTAACCAAATTGTGGACAGCCTGACCTTTGGCGAACAAACCACCGATATTTCTGTGGGCAGGTTGCCGGATGGTACAGGAGATTTTATTGCACAAGCTGCCGCAACTCCCGGGGAACTCAATGACCCGAATCCGCCGGCATCAGATGTAGAAGCCGTTGAATTTTCACAACCAGGCGGTGTTTATCAAAATCAGGTGAGTATTAATTTGAGCAGTGCTACTGGTAATGCCAGTATTTTCTACACCACCGATGGCTCAGACCCGGAAACTACTGACACCCCCTATACCGGCAGTATTAACATCTCCACGCCAACGGTCATACGGGCACGTGCATTTGCCTCAGGCTTGAATGCCAGTGTCATCACTACCCAGACCTATCTAATCGGTGTTGATCATGACTTTATGATTATCTCGACCTCGGCCGATCCGGCGCTATTCTTTGACCCGGATTTCGGCATGTTTAGTCTTTGGGAAGAAGATATCGAGATCGACGCCAACCTGGAAATTTTTGAAACTGACGGCAGCCAAGTGATTAACCAAATGGTAGAGACCGAAATTCAAGGCACCACCAGTGCCGGCCCGGACTATTTGCAAAAGTCGCTAGCTTTCAAAGCGAAAAGCTCTCTGGGCGACGAAGATTTCAGTTATCCATTCTTTGATGGTAAGTCACTGGAAAATTACCAGTCTCTGGTCGGCCGAAATTCGGGACAGGACTGGAACATGACGATGTTTCGCGATGCCATGGTGTCGGGATTTGTCAGGGATGTTGATGACGTTGAGGGTCTGATTAAACAACCGGATCTGGATCTACAAGCCTACCGTCCCGCAGTCACCTATTTGAATGGCGACTTTTATGGCATTAGTAATTTACGTGAACGTATCGACCGACGCTACATCGCTGCCAACTATGGTCTTGATCGTGACTCCATCGATTTTCTTGAGAATGATGCCGAGGTCAAGGAAGGTGATCTGACCGCATGGACATCACTACGAAATTTCGTACTCAACAATGATCTTGGACAGTCAGTTAATTATGACCATTTTGTTAGCCAGATAGATCTGGATAACTACATTGATTACAACGTCTTTAATATCATTATCGACAATCAGGACTGGCCAGGAAATAACACTCGTCGCTGGCGTGAGCGTAGTGCCGAAGGCAAATGGCGCTGGATGGTCTATGACCTGGATTACACCTTTGGCTTACTGGTTCCTGGCAGCGAGTGGAACTCGGGTAATCCAGAATCAAACTCACTCAATCGTTTAATGAGCGACAATGGTTTTACTCACCCGGCACCGACCTGGTCTACCGAATTATTCCGAGCAGCAATCACCAACCCGGACTTCAAAACGGCTTACCTCAATCGTCTCGCCGATCAGATGAATGTGCTTTTCACTGAAGAGCGCATGCTGACCCGTTTGGATGAGTTTTATAACATCTATACCACCGGTTCTAATGAGAGACAAAAACAGGCTGATCTATACACCGATGGCTGGAACGGGAAAATTGATCAAACCGTCGCCTCTATGACTACCTTTATCAAAGGAAACGGTGCCGAGTACCCGTTGGGTCGTATCGACAACGTCAGACTGCATGTGGTCGATCAGTTCAACGATATTGATGGCACCAGTCAGTTAACCCTCAATAGTAATCCGGCTGGTGCGGGCACCATCTCGATCAACAGCATTACTCTCGATGCCAGCAAGCAACCCTGGAATGGCGTCTACTTCAATAACATTGATATTCCTATGAGTGCACGCGGTAACCGTGGTTACTTCTTTAGCGGCTGGTCACCATCGGCAATGGCTCAACAGCCTGACAGTAATTTCATGCCCACGAGTAATAGTAATAATGTTATTACTGCTAACTTCACCCAGGGCTCAACCAGCACCGCCGCTATCGTGATTAACGAAATCAATTACAACTCCGCCGATGCCAGCGATTCGGGTGACTGGGTTGAGTTGCATAACCCGACTGCTACTTCGGTCGACATTTCCGGCTGGTACTTTGAAGATGAAAGTGGCGAATTTTTTGGCATGCCACAAAATACGGTCATTGCGGCCGGTGGCTATTTGCTATTGGTGGAAGACAGCGACCAGTTTCTGACGATCTTCCCGAACGCACTGAATCACATCGGCAACTTTGGTGAAGATCCGGGCGGCTTTGGTTTGAGTGGTAAGGGCGAACGCGTGACACTTAAAAATGCCGCAGGACAAACGATTGACGCTGTCGATTTTGATGACAAAACACCCTGGCCTGAAAGCCCGGATGGTGACGGCGACAGCTTGCAACTCCTCGAAGCCTTACTCGACAATAATCTTGCCAGCAGCTGGACCGGGGCTAACCCGACACCGGGCATTACCAATTCAGTCGATACCGGACCCGTACAAACCATTTCTTTTGCGGCGATCAGTGACAAGACCGTGCTCGATTCAGCTTTTGCCCTGAATGCCACCGCCTCATCAGGACTACCGGTGAGCTTCTCTATCAGCGGGCCGGCCAGCTTGAATGGCAATAACGTCAGCCTCGATGGCAATACCGGAATCGTTACCATTATCGCCAGTCAGGCAGGTAATACCGACTTTGACCCGGCACCCTCTATCAGCCAAAGTTTTACTGTCTCACTGGCCGATAATACGATTAGCTTTCCGGCCATAGCAGACCAGCAATTAACTGCAGCTCCGTTCTCATTGGCAGCAACTGCCAGTTCAGGTCTTGATGTCAGTTATAGCGTGGTCTCAGGACCCGCTACGGTCAATGGCAATCTGGTGAGCCTAAGCGGTGATACCGGCATCGTGATCATCTCCGCAACACAAGCCGGTAATAATCAATATGCGGCAGCAGACTCTGTTGAACAAAGCTTCACTGTCAGCGCCCAACCTAACGTGATCACTTTTCCAAGCATCGGGGATCTGCCTGCAGATGCGGCACCAATTACCTTGAATGCCACAGCCAGCTCGGGCCTGACGGTTAGTTACCTTGTTCTTTCGGGCCCCGCCAGTGTCTTTAACAATACGCTTACGCTGTCAGGTGATAGCGGCGTGGTTGTGATTCGAGCAATACAGTCAGGCGATGCCAATACCGCCGCCGCGACACCGATTGAACAAACGTTTAACGTCACTCCAGTGATCATTGGACCAGTCACTTATTGTTCGGCACAAGCTGACCAACCCTGGAATCGCTGGATTAATGCAGTACAGCTGAACGACCTCAATCACCAGTCTGGTAAAGATCAATACGGTGATTACACCGCACAAGTCGCGACTCTGGAAAAAGGCGCAAACTATCCCATGACAATTACTAGCAGTGTTCATTGGGTAGATGAAGCGATGAATTACAAAGTGTGGATCGACTTCAATCACAATGGTGTTTTTGAAACTAACGAGACTGTATTGTCGGTTGCCAACCCGAACACCGGCTTCGGTTTGTTCGAGGACATTGCAAACGGCGTTATCTCAATCCCGGCCAACGCTCAAAACGGACCAACCCGAATGCGCGTCAGTATGGCGGCTGATGAAGAACCTACGCCATGTGGTAACCATGACAAGGGTGAAGTAAACGACTTTACAGTTAACATTACGGGTCAGGCAACGCCGCTAGCCAGCATCAGCTGTCCGGCAAATATTGAGCTCAGTGTCACCGCACCAAGCACTAGCAGAATCGTTAACTGGCCTGCAGCGACTGCATCCACTACCTGCCCGGGTGGAGCAATCAGTGTTGATCAGACAGCCGGTGCTAGTAGTGGCAGTATTTTTTCTGTAGGCACAGAAACCATTAGCTATAGCGCAACTGATAATTGCGCCAACACCGTGAGTTGTAGCTTTAATATCACGATTAATCAGTCCTCTTCTGTATTAACTATCGATCAGAGCTTGCCCGATCTAAATCTGGCTACCGTTCCGGGTGGCACAACGGCTACCGCCAACTGGCAAGTTCCTTCAGCGAGTACCAACTGCCCCAGTGGCGGCATTAGCGTTGCCCGAACTAGCGGGCCATCATCGGGTAGCAGCTTTCCTGTCGGTACCACGGTTATCGAATACACAGCTAGCGATAATTGCGGGAATTCAGAGAGCACCAGCTTTGATGTTAATGTTAGTCAGACTCCGGTAGGACCATTGAGCTATTGTGAGGCTAAAGCCAACCAACCCTGGAATGCCTGGATCTCTAACGTCACTCTTAACAACTTGAACCATAGCTCTTCAAAAGACCAGTACGCAGATTACACCAACCAAATCGCAAACATCGCTGCCGGCACTACAAGTAACATAGAGATTAACACCAGCGTTAGCTGGATCACTGCAACCCTGCATTACAAAGTCTGGGTTGATTACAATCAGAATGGTGTCTTTGAAGAAGGCGCTGAAACTACCTTGTACGTGGTGAATCCAGAAACTGTTTTGGGCGCACCGACAGATATCGTTAATAGCGACATCACTATTCCCGCCTCGGCGACAAGTGGAACCACCAGAATGCGGATCAGCATGGCATGGAATGAAGAACCCACACCCTGCGGCGATCATGAAAAAGGTGAGGTCAACGATTTTGGCGTTACAATCAATTAACCTGGCACAGCGTCTATCAGACGAACGGTCAGTAAATTGATAAAACTCTAGTACTTTAGTATGAACATAGAATGTTACAAGCTAGCTATACTCAATCATAAGGGGCAGTAAAAATATAACGGATAAAATTCAAGGACCCTGGACTTATAAGGAAAAATTACACTAAAAATAACAAGATACGATGAGAGGTATCTGATGAAAAAAATTAACGCGTTCCAGCAATTAATCCATACCCTCCTGTTTACAACCATCATTCTGCTAGCAAGCGTTTCCAACGCTACTGCAGATGTTGTCATCAATGAGTTCATGGCCTCTAACAACTTGACCATAGTTGATGAGGCCGGCGATGCCGACGACTGGGTCGAACTCTATAACACCGGCACCAGTCCGGTCGATATTGGCGGCTGGTTCATGAGCGACTCGCTTGCTGAACCGACACTGTCGCAAATCCCGTTTGGCGACCCGGCAACCATTATTCCTGCTGGAGGTTTTTTAATCGTATGGTTTGATAAAGAACCGGCACAGGGCCCACTACACATCGATGCCAAACTGGGATCCGGTGGTGAAGATATTGTGCTTTCCGATGGCGTCAACATCATCGACAGCTTTACCTTTGGCGAACAAACCGAAGATGTATCAGAAGGACGCCTGCCTGATGGTACGGGTGCATTTGTCCCTCAGGGTATAGCAACGCCTGGTGCGACCAATGACCCAAGCCCGCCTGCCACAGATGTCGAGGTGGTCGAATTCTCAATCCCGGGAGGCCTGTTTACCAGCGCAACCGATGTTACTCTGACTAGCGCCACCAGTGGCGCGCAAATCTACTACACCACCGATGGATCCGAACCCGATGAGACGGATACATTATACGGTGGCAGTATCAGTTTAAGCAGTTCTACCGTTATTCGGGCGCGTGCCTTTGCGGATGGTCTGAATGCCAGCCCGCTTTCAGCCAACACCTACCTGTTCAATGTGAATCATGATTTCATGATTCTTTCGACCTCGGCTGAACCCGATGAGATCGATGAAATGTTTGAGTTCTTTGAAGAAGACATTGAGATTAACGCCAATCTGGAAATCTTTGAAACCGATGGCACCCAGGTCATTAACCAGATGGTAGAAACTGAAATTCAAGGGACAGCCAGTGCCAGTAATCGACAAAAGTCCCTGGCGTATAAAGCCAAAGGATCACTGGGTGATGACGACTTCAGCTATGCCTTGTTTGAAAACAAGGATCTTGATGCTTACAAATCTTTAATTGGTAGAAACTCCGGTCAGGATTTCAATATGACTATGTTTCGGGATGCCATGGTAACCGGCTTTGTCCGAGACGTGCGTGATGTTGACGGCATGATCGTCAGACCGGATCTGGACATGCAGGAATATCGCCCGGCCGTAACCTATCTTAACGGCGAGTACTACGGCATCACCAACTTGCGCGAACGGATTGATCGTCGTTATATCGATGCCAATTACGGTCTGGATCGAGACTCGATTGACTTGCTGGAAAAACAGGACGAAATCAAGGAAGGCGATCTGCTCGTCTGGGATGCTTTGCTCGACTTCATTCGTAACAACGATTTGAGCCAGCCTGTTAATTTTGAGCAACTTGAAGCGATGATCGATATCAATAACTTTATCGATTACAACGCATTCAACGTTATCGTCGACAATAATGACTGGCCAGGAAATAACACCCGCCGCTGGCGTGAACGCGTTCCCGAAGGTAAGTGGCGCTGGCTAAACTACGATCTGGATTTCAGCTTTGGCTTGCATAACCCAGGTGGTGACTGGAACTCAGGTAACCCGACAGGTAATGCGCTTAACCGTTTAATGTCAGAAAACGGTTTTGCCCACCCAGCCCCTGACTGGTCAACCGAATTATTCCGGGCAGCCATGACCAATACCGGATTCCGGGATGCCTTTGTTAATCGCATGGCAGATCAAATGAATGTGCTGTTTACCACTGACCGCATGCTCAACAGTCTTGATACGTTTTATACCGTTTACACCACCGGCGCCAACGAAAGACAACAACACGCAGATCGTTTCAGTAGTGGCTGGAATGGACAAATCGATAAAACCCGCACCTCCATGACGACCTTTATTCAAGGTAATGGTGATGATTTTCCTGAAGGACGCGTTGCCAACGTCATCCAACACATTGTTGCTCAGTTCGCCGATGTCGATGCTGCCGCTGAATTAACCTTCACCAGTAATCCTGTTGGTGCTGGCACTATTGGCGTCAATACCATTACTCTCGATGCATCCAAACAACCCTGGTCCGGGACGTATTACAACGGTATTGCGGTGCCGGTCAATGCGAGTGGCAATCGAGGATATTTCTTTTCGGGTTGGTCAGACAGTAACATGCCGACAACTGCTAATAGCATTGTGATGCCGGCAGGTAACAGTACGATTACCGCCAACTTTACCCTGGGCTCTACCAGCACAGCTGGCATCGTCATCAGTGAAATTAACTACAACTCATCCGATTTAACCGACTCGGGTGACTGGGTTGAATTACATAACCCGACTACTACATCAGTAGACATTTCGGGCTGGTACTTTGAAGACGAAAGCGGCGAGTATTTTGGCTTGCCACAAAACACCAGCATCGCTGCCGGTGGCTACTTGCTACTGGTCGCCGATGCAGCACTGTTCACCAGCCAGTTCCCGACCGTACTCAACTATATTGGTAACTTTGGCGAGGATCCCGGTGGTTTCGGATTGAGTGGCAAGGGCGAACGCGTGACTTTGAGTAACGCCGCGGGCCAACTCATCGACGAAGTTAACTTCGATGACAAAGACCCCTGGCCTGAAAGCCCGGATGGCGACGGTGATACCTTGCAGTTACTGGATGTCTCTCTGGATAATAACCTGCCAGGTAGCTGGTTAGGTGAGCTGGCATCGCCAGGCATAGCCAATAGCGTCAACCTCGGACCGGAGCAAACCATTTCCTTCCCGGCGCTAAACGATAAAACAGTCATAGATGGCAGCTTTACCCTGAACGCCAGCGCCGACTCCAACTTGCCCGTGAGCTACAGCATTACTGGTCCAGCCACCCTCAGTGGCAATAACGTGACACTAGATGGTAGCGTCGGTGTGGTCACCATCACCGCATCACAAGCCGGTGATACAACCTTTGACCCCGCAGCTGACGTAGTCCAGAGCTTCAACGTTACACTGGCAACTAACAACATTAATTTCAACGCTATTACTGACAAGGTGGCAACCGATGCTGCCTTTAACTTGTCCGCCAGCGCCAGTTCCGGTTTGCCTGTTGAGTTCACCGTGATATCAGGTCCAGTAACGCTGGTTGGTAATACCCTCACCATTACCGGCACCGGTGGTGTCATCATTGTCGCCAATCAGCCGGGTAACAGTCAGTTTGATGTGGCGCCCATAGTAACCCAGACCTTCACCATTACTCTGGCAGATAATGTTATCAACTTCCCGACATTGAGCGATCAACTGCCCAGCGCCGCAGCGTTCAGCCTGAACGCAACTGCCAGTTCGGGTCTGCCTGTCACGTATAGTCTGGTCTCAGGTCCTGCCACCATTTCCGGCAATACTGTTACCTTGAGCGGTGCAACTGGGACGGTAGTCATTACTGCTAACCAAAACGGCAATAATTTGTACGCTGCTGCGACCTCTGTACAACAAAGCTTTGAAGTAGGCATGCTCGATAATGTGATCACCTTTGGCAGCCTGTCTGACAAACTGGTTACCGATACCGACTTCACCCTCAACGCCAGCGCGAGCTCCGGCTTGCCGGTTAGCTTTAGTGTCATCAATGGCCCTGCGACTATCACCGGGAATACAGTGAGCATTACGGGCGCGGGCACCGTCACAATTGCCGCTAACCAGGCTGGCAATAGCGACTTCAATGCCGCCCTTGAGGTACAGCAAAGCTTCACAATAAACCTGCTGCCCAATCAGATTACATTCGCTGCAATTGGTGATGTTCTGGAAGACGCCGCGCCCTTTACAGTAAACGCCAGCGCCAGCTCCGGTTTACCTGTCAGTCTGAGTATTGTATCCGGCCCGGCTACTATTAGCGGTAACACCATCACCCTTACCGGCGCCACCGGTCTGGTCGTGGTTGCAGCCAGCCAGGCCGGCGACACTCAAACAGGTGCCGCCACCACGGTGCAGCGTAGCTTTAACGTTAACCCGATCATCATCGGACCCATCACGTATTGTGACGCCAGTTCCAATCGCCCCTGGAATCGATGGATTAGCGGCGTGCAATTGTCAGACCTGAATCATCAGTTACCAAAGAAAAACAAATATGGCGATTATACCGATGAAATAGCTAGCGTTGAAAAAGGCAGCGATTACAGCGTTACCTTGACCACCTCGCTAAGCTGGGTGTCCGAAACACTGCAGTACAAAATCTGGATCGACTACAACCAGAACGGCGTTTTCGAAAACAGTGAAACGGCCATGTACGTCGTTAATCCGGAGACCGTGATGGGTGCACCGAGTGATATCGCGACGGCGACGATTACTATTCCTGCAACGGCACGCAGTGGAGAAACGCGCATGCGTGTGAGTCTGGCAGCAAATGAAGAGCCCACCCCATGCGGCGTCCATGAAGATGGTGAGGTCAGTGATTTCACCGTCAATATTACCGGTCAGGCGGCACCAGTAGCCAGTATCAGTTGCCCTGCCGATGTCAACGTCGAGGTACTCGAACCATTAACCTCTGGACTAGCCAGTTGGTCTGCGGCGAGCGGGTCCAGCACTTGCCCGACTGGAACAGTCACAGTCACACAGATCGCTGGTAGCAGCAGTGGTAGCAGCTTCAATCTCGGCACGCACAGCATTGGTTACGAGGTTAGTGACGCCTGCGGTAACATTGAAAGTTGTAGTTTTAATATCAACGTGACACAACAACCCGTCAGCTTGAGCTTTAGTTCCTGCCCTGGAAATGTTGATGTCAGTGCCCCACTGGGTGTCAGTACAGCGATCGCCAACTGGAGTACACCAACGCTGGATAGTAATTGTCCGACTGGTGCCGGCACCTTTACACAAAGCACCGGCATGAGCAGTGGCAGTAGCTTCGCGATTGGCACGACGGCTATAGAGTACTCTGCCAGTGATAGCTGTGGAAACACAGCCAGCTGTAATTTCTCTGTGAATGTGAGCCAGCAAGCGGTGGTTTTAAGTATTGATAACACCCCGGCTGACATTAACCTCGCCACAGCTCCTGGTGGCACTACGGCAGTCGCCAACTGGACAGCACCGACGGTGAGCACCAATTGTCCAAGTGGCTCTGCGAGCTTGTCTCAAATGTCCGGATTGCCTGCTGGGAGTAATTTTCCGGTTGGCACCAGCAGTATTGAATACACGGCAACCGATGGCTGTGGCAATACCGAGATCAGTAGTTTTGATATCAATGTGAGTGCAACCCCGATTGGTCCGATCAGCTATTGTGATGCTCAGGCCAACCGACCCTGGAACGCCTGGATATCTGCATTGGTTATGAATGATCTAACCCACACTTCAGGCAAAGATCGTTATGGTGACTATACGGATGAAAGCGTTACGCTAAATACCAATGAGTTGACCGCATTTACATTGACCACCAGTCTGAGCTGGATACGCGAAACACTGCACTACAAAATCTGGATTGATTACAACCAGAACGGAGTATTTGAGGAAGGTTCCGAAACCGCTTTATATCAGGTCAATCCTGAAACCATCAACGGTGCACCCACTGACATAGTGAGTAGTAACTTCACAGTACCAACGACCGCTCTGGCTGGATCAACCCGCATGCGTATCAGTATGGCGTGGAATGAAGAACCCACACCTTGCGGCATACACGAAAGTGGTGAAGTCAACGACTTCACTGTAACTATCTCGAATGGGTCGACTGCTGGTAATACCGGCAGTGGCAACAACGGAGGCGGAACCGACCCGGGTATTAACAGCGGTATCTGCGCCGCCGAAAATCACATGTTTGTGTTTGCCGGCCAGAGTAATATGCAAGGTCAGGGAGATGCAGATTCGGCACCAGCCACAGACCCCAGCCAGATTTTTGAATATAAAATCAAGAGTCGCTCGGTTGTACCATTCGAAGAACGTTCCGGAGAGTGGTGGGGGCCTGACGGACCCGATAATATTGTTCTGGCTAAAGCCAAAACCGGCAGCTTACTTGGTGCCTTTGCCAATACCTATAATAGTCTGACCGGTAAGAAATTGACCGCCATCAGTACCACACGTGGTGGCGCTGGCTGGGTCTATGACAGCGGCTTTGATCACTGGCAACCGGGTAGTGAAACCATGACGGCAGCACTCGCGAAGATCGATGCCGCTCTTACTGATACGAATTTATTAATCACCGGCATCGTCCTGCAAGGCGGTGAAACCGATGTCGGACAATCATTTGGGAATTCATTTGATCGCGAGTTATTCAAGGATGGCATGCGTAACAAGATGCGTGTCTTCTACAACCGTTACAACGCGCCTCTCTACTACCTGTTACCCGGTAATTTTGGCCTGACAGCTAATCCGAGCAATGATGCCAAAGCGGATGATACCCGCGCTGCCATGTTGGAAGTATTTGCCGAACCGGAATTTGCTGGCTATGTCAGAGTTATACACAACACCGCAAAAGATATGCGCGGTCTGACATATATGCAAGACGATGGCATTCATTACAACCAGGCGGGTCTGGATAAGCTGGGTACAGAGTCAGCTACTGCACTGGTTGCCAATCAGATT
>CALIRD010000191.1 GCA_938042355.1 uncultured Thiotrichales bacterium | reverse complement strand
TAGTATCAGATCTGAAAATTGATGCTGTATTGGAAAAAAGGGAAGAGGGAATATTCTTGGTTGTGAATCATGATTGGGAAAATAGTGATATAAACTCTTGTAGACTTAAAGTTGAGTATTGGCCTGATCGCGCTATAACCGATCAGTCAATTAAACGTAATTTTTATTTGGATGACTAGTTGAAAAAAAAGAACGGGAAGCAGCTCAATATAGAAAAAAAACAAGAATGCCAGCCGCGTATTGAAAGCCAGTTAGCTAGCATTTGTAATACTGTCTTGGAGTTACGTACTTGGCATCAAGATATGCATCATGCACTAGGGTGGATTGCTTGTTGGTTCTTTTTTCCCGTCGCAGTGCCGTTAGTTTCGGGGGTTGCTTATAGTACTTGGCTTGATATGGAAGAACGAGGCTACGATTTTCTCGGTGTGTTTGGATCTTTTATCTTAGGGCCGTTAATCTTTTTTTCATTCACGTTAGGTTACGGCATCTTCAATATGAGGCTTTTGAAAAAGCATTCATTTCTTCGTCTCAATCACCATCAACAGTTTGTATATGCGGTGATGAATAATCAAGTCTATGGTTCGGCATGGGCCGATGTCAAAGTCAAAATCACATCTAATATGGGTATTTATGGAGATGTTGCTGAATTTCGCGAAGTTGTTAGTTTCACATTACCCCCTTTAGACAATCATGCTGGTAGTAAAAAGCCAGTCAAAGTATCTGTGGTCGCGAACGCGGATGTTCGAGTGAATGAATCACTTAACGATAGCTGTATCCAAGTCTGGGAATACATTCGCCATTTCATGCAGAATGGCCCAAGTGAATTGTCAATTCCGAGAGAGTCGTCAACCCCCGGTGACTATAGTTATATTTCATTGAACCCAAGCTTGGCCTGGTTAAAACATCGCCCTATCCCGGTATTCAGATTATCCCCAAGTAGTTTGTTTCAATGGATCTTGTTCCCAATAGTATTTGCTTGGAAATTTATATTTTTAGTCCCTAATTTAGTAGCCGAGTGGATATGGCATGGCCTATTTAAGGTCGTTCCAGGGCCTAAAGTAAATTTTCCTGAAGAAAGTTTTATTGGATGTGAAAATTGTATAACTTCCATCTTGTTGGAAAAGATTTTCAAGCCTGATGAACTAGAGCTCGAATATGAAGAGGCTAAGAAAAGATTGGGTTTCATTTAATGGCTATGTGTAACTAAGCCTGAATGAAGTAAATCATGTTTGCCATGAGTTACATATATAACTACCATTACATAAAATCCTGTAACCAATAGTTACGCTATCGTTGTATTAAGCCAATTCTCTAAGTTTGCATTTTCTAAAAATACGCCCTTCATTCCTTGCTGGCAGAATCCGTAACTTAGCGGAAGACTTTAGCGTTGAAGAAATCCAGTCCACACAGTTTTCGGGTGATGGTGAGCATTTGTGGTTGTTAATAAAAAAACGAGGGTGTAACACTCAGTTTGTTGCTCAAAAGATTGCTGAAGCCCTTAGTGTCGATAGAAGAAATGTCAGTTATGCGGGTTTAAAAGATCGGCATGCGGAGACAACGCAGTGGTTTAGTGCACAGATACCGGGTAAGGCCAGCCCTGAAAGCCTTGAGTTGGGTGAGGGTATCGAGGTTCTGCAAATGCGACGTCATCATAAAAAACTTCAGCGAGGTCAGCTTGAGGGTAATCGTTTTTCGATCATCATAAGAAATGTTGAAGGTGATGGTGACCAGTTTCAAGATGCTTTTGATACTGTTGGCGCATCCGGTGTGCCTAATTACTTTGGGGAGCAGCGTTTTGGTCGGGATTTTGGAAATCTTGATAAAAGTCTGAGAATGTTTGAGCGAAAGTATAAGCCTAAAAATCGAAATGAAAGAGGGTTGTTGATTTCAACCGCGCGCTCATATTTGTTTAATCTGGTGGTGAGTGAGCGAATAGAGAAAGGCCTCTGGTCCAAGATTATTCCCGGTGATGTCATGAATCTTGATGGTAGTCAGAGTGTGTTTGTGCCGGATCAAATTGATGATGAGCTCAGGCAGCGTTTGTCTTCAGGTGATGTACACATTACCGGCCCACTCTATGGTGTTGGTGAGTCCATGGTGTTGGATCAGGCGTTGAAGCTAGAGCGAGAGGTGTTTACTCAGAACCCAAAATATACGGAGGGGTTACTGAAGCTGAAGGTAAAAGCGGCACGTCGTTCAATTCGCATAATACCTAAAGAAATGAATTTTGAATGGCTGGATACAAAAACGCTCCGGCTGGAATTTTCTCTTCCAGCCGGAGCGTATGCTACTTCTGTGTTACGTGAGTTAGTCGACTATACAGTCGCTCAACCTGCTACTTGATTTCGAGTAGCTCGACGGTAAACAACAATACTGAATTTGGCGGGATACTGGGGCGACCTTGTGGGCCATAAGCCAGTTCACTTGGAATTGCGAATTCAGTTTTTCCGCCAACCTTCATCAGCTGTACGCCTTCAGTCCAGCCTGGAATCACGCCATTAAGTGGAAACTCAACCGGCTCGCCTCGCTCATACGAGCTATCGAACTGGGTGCCATCTATGAGTGTACCTGCGTAATGTACTTTAACAGTCTGGTCAGCAGTCGGTGATGGGCCTGTGCCTTCGGTGACAGTTTTGTACTGCAAGCCGCTGCCGGTTTCGGTCCAGCCATCCTGCGTTTTATTTTGAGCCAGAAATGCTGTGCCGGCTTCAGCCATTTTTCCTGCAATTTCATTCGCTTCAGCTTCCTGACGCGTGCGCTCTGCGTTCAATGCGGTCTGGATTTCTTCTTCGCTCATTTTCAAGTCTTTATCGTTTACAGAATCGATTAATGCTCCAACGGCAATGGTGCGGTCAATGTTTTCGCTATTGGCATCTAACACCTGCTTTAACTGATTGCTCAGCGCAACTCCTAATGCGTAACTGAATTTTTCTTTATCAGAGCTTAAAGAGCTATCTGCGGCAGTGGGCATATTGGCGGTCTCGTTAGTGGCTGCAGCGGCTGTGGTGTCAGCAGCTTCGGCGCTGGTTGATGTGGCTTGATTACAACCGACAATCAACAAGGCTGTGAATAATATCAACGTACTCGTTCTGAGTGACATAGGTAATTCCTGTAGTGATCTTCTTAAAGAGCAGCGATTCTAGCTAGATTGTGTCTGGCAAACAATGGTTGAACTGCTAAAACCTAGTCGTTCCTGGCGGATTTAACCAAAACATAGACAGCGCCAGTGCCGCCGGCCTCGGGTGGTGCCGAATGAAAGGCCAAAACGTCATCACGTTGCCGTAACCATTGATTGACCAGGCCTTTCAAGACTGGACCTTTATTGGATGAGCGTAATCCCTTGCCGTGAATAATACGCACACAGCGCCATTTCTGATCCTTGGCCTTCGCCAGAAAGGCCTGAATGGACACTCTTGCATCTGACGAACGCATGCCATGTAAATCCAGTTCGGCATCGATACGGTACTTTCCAGTACGTAACTTTTTAAACACGGTTTTCTGAACACCCGGTTGCATGTAGTTGAGTATGTCACCAGGTTGCAGATCAACGGTATAGTGATCACTGAGCATGTCTTCAAGGACTTGTTCTTCATCAGCAATCAGCTGTCTGGGAATCGGTTTTATATCAGGTTTGGGTGGTGGTGTTTTATCATCATCCATTCGCCTGACTTTACCGACAGCCTGACGAAACAAGTCGCTATCGCTGGGTGGGTCTGATTCCTTACTCATCGCTGTATATTGGCGTAATGGTCGAAGATTTCCAGTATCATAGCGCAAAATTGCAAACCAAAAGAGATCCGATGCATTTGTTAGTAAGTAATGATGATGGCTATTTGTCACCATGGCTGGAGTTGCTGGTTGAGGCGCTCGAGCCTTTCGGCAAACTCAGTGTGGTCGCGCCTGAGCATGACCATAGTGGTGCCAGTAATTCTTTGACACTGGGGCGTCCCTTACGAGCATTAACAATGCCAAATGGTTTTATACGAGTGAATGGTACGCCAACGGATTGTGTGCATTTGGGTATTACCGGCTTGCTCGATGAAATGCCGGATTTGGTCGTCTCGGGTATCAATACCGGAGCCAATCTGGGCGATGACGTATTGTATTCTGGGAC
>CALIRD010000190.1 GCA_938042355.1 uncultured Thiotrichales bacterium | reverse complement strand
TTTTATCAAACTGGACAAAGTCCAGGTTGTCGATTCCACCTCTGCATTGGCGTTGGTGTTTGACGTGCCAGGCTCAAACTCATCGCTTGCAGCTATCAGTTCCTTTGATGGTTCGTTTTCTATCAGAAAAAATCCGACCAGAGCAATAACGATACCAACGGTAACTCCTGCATATAAAAGACCATCGCGCCAGCTGTGACTTTCAATTAACCAGGTCATAAATGGCACCATGGTAAAACCGCCGGCCGATGAGGCGACCGAAGCAATCCCAAGTGCTCGACCCCGGCGTCGTAAAAACCAGCGTGAGGTAATCGCGTTCGCGGCAAGTCCGCCAGCAAGACAAAGCCCGATGCCTACCAGCGTAGTGATGGTGAGCAACATAACCCAGAGCGTGTTGCTTTGTGACAAAATGATGAAGCTCATCGCATAGCAAATACCACCAACAGGAACGATTAATCGTGCCGGGTAGGTATCGAGAATACGGCCAGCGAAGGGTGACCATAACGCCATGCCCAGCAGTAGCGCCATATAACCATAATTTATTTGCGCCCGCGTCAGATTGAATTCTTTAGAGACCGGCAATACAAACAATTGAAAGACATATAATGTGCCACCAATGGTGAGCATGGCACAGAAGAAGCAGGCCGCGAGTACTCGCCATCCAGGGTAAAAAGATTGATTAGACACGACTACCTAAAACTCAAAAAAGTTCTGGCCCCAGGCCAGGTCGGTATTACGTTCCATACTTTCCAGATCAGACATATCGTTGTCATCCAGCGTGAAGCGGAACAGATCAAAGTTCAGGGCAATTCTCTCTGGCTTGGTACTTTTGGGTATCACGGGGTACCCTTTTTGCAGAGCCCAGCGCAACAGTATTTGTGATTGCTTAACCTGATGTTTATTCGCAATGGTTTCCAGTGTGATGGTTTCCAGATTTCTTTCGGCGATTGTTTCATCCGTTTTGCCACTACCCTGATCTTCAGCCACTCGCCACGTCGAGAGTGGTGCCAGACTGCTATAAGGCATCGGCGTGATGCCATGTTTTTTGAGGTAGTCTATGTGCGCCTGTTTTTGTGACCAGGGATGTAACTCGATCTGGTTAACAGCAGGGGTGGGTAGTCCAGCGTTGACTAAACCATCAATCTGCAGCTGGTTGAAATTACTCACCCCAATCGCTCTGGCTTTACCTTGTTGTTGTAAATCTGTGAGTGCTCGCCACTGTTCCAGTCTATGGTCTTTTTCAAATGGCGCATGAATTAAATACAAGTCAACGTAATCAAGCTGTAATTTATTGAGGCTGGCATGCATGGTCTCTATTGTGGTGTCATAGGTTTTGGGTGTTTCACCCCAGGCTTCAGAACCCGGCCAGACTTTGGTGGTTATAAATATCTCTTCCCTGACGAGCTGTTTGGCATGAATAGCAGCTCCGACTCCTTCTTCATTTTCATATTTTTCAGCAGTATCAATATGTCGATAGCCATGTTCAAGTGCCGAACTCACCGCAGCTTGAACGTTCTCAGCATCAATCAGGTATGTGCCGAAGCCAACCACGGGCATATGCACATCATGGTAAATTTGTATGGTATCCATCTTCGTCATTTTAGCTTCCTGATTACTGGAGTAGCCTGTTATTGTTCAAGATCACTGTCATAGTATCGTACACTATCGGTAGTGTTTACTGACAGTATTTGTATTTCTTCAGAGAGAGACTATGAGTGAATTTGTTGATTACCTGAATGAAGTGTTTGAAGAGTTTGGTGCGATTACATCGCGTAAAATGTTTGGTGGGCATGGTATCTATCGCGATGGGTTGATGTTTGGTCTAGTGGCCGATGATGAATTGTATTTCAAGGTCGACAAAGTCTCGGTAGGTTTGTTTGAGGAAAAAAGTCTGGAGCCTTTTGAATATATAAAAAATAACAAGCCAATGAAGATGTCTTATTATTTAGCACCCGAAGAAATTTACGATGAGCCTGACGTCGCAAAAGAGTGGGCAGAGAGGGCTTTTGAGGCGGCACTGAGATCAAAGAAGAAAAAATAATCAAACCCATCATGCCATCATGTTTTAGTCAGCGAGAAGTGGGTTGGAGTGGGGCTTATTTCGATTTACATTTACTGACTCTGATTCTAGTCTGGGTCATCACTTATCGGAGGATGCAAAATGTCGCTTGGTAAATTGAATCTAACCCTGTTATTGCCACTGATTTTATTGTGTGCTTCGCCTCACTCGCAGGCTGCCAGTGTGGAAGATGCCAGAGTAGCGCTGCTTGAGGCTATTGCAGCCTACACGCCGGGTGCTCCGGTTACCGATGAGATAACCGCGAGTATTGATGCGGCAGCTACGGTCTTGGAAGAGGCGGCTGGTCAGCCACCGAAACTGGCCGAGATGAAAGATATACTGACTGGACAATGGGCGAGTCTGTTTTCCAGCCAGGGTATTGTGGGTGAAATCGATATGGCATTCATGACCCGGGCTCATCCGGGTGGTGGCGTCGCCGGCGGCAAAGCACTGTCGCATATGGTGTTGCAGGAGTTAAACCCTGACCAGGGTTTCTATCGCAATTTAATGGTAATGAGTGCGGGCGAGGATCAGACGCCACTATTGCATTTAGCCACTGCCGAGCTGACGCTTGCACAAGATCAGCCGAATGTACTGCTGGTGCGCTTCAAACGAATTGAGTTTGTGCCTGCCAGCGCCGAGGTTGATTTACCCAAGCTGCGCTCGGTTCTGGGTTTGCCAGAGGATGCACATCTGGCGATTGATATTCCCTATGATGAAAAACGACCACCTAGCAAGTCTACAGTCACCTACCTGGATAAAGAATTACGAATTAATCGAGGCAGGAATTATATTGCCGTATTACGAAAGGTACAGTAGTGGGAGTTATTCGACTTGATCACCATTGACATCATCTCCGACCATGTTTGCCCCTGGTGCTACGTGGGTAAACGGCGTTTGGAAAAGGCACTCGCACAACGGCCCGATATTGAAACTAAAATACAGTGGCGACCCTTTCAGTTGAATCCGGATATACCCAGAGAAGGTAAGGATCGCCTTGAGCATATGCAGAGTATTTTTGGAGAGGAGCGGGCTCAGATGATTCTGGACAAGCTACCGGAATTCGGTGCGCAGGATGGGTTGCATTTTAGTTACAAGCCCGGCTCAAGGGCACCGAACACTTTGGCCGCTCATACCCTCATGCATTGGGCGGGAGAGCACGGTGATGATACACAACATCAATTACAGGAATTATTGTTCAAGGCGAATTTTATTGATTGCGAAGATATTGGTGACCTGACTACGCTGGCAAAAATTGCCGCCGAGGTTGGTATGGATTCCAAGGTGGTATCGGAGCGACTCAAAACACAGTCAGATGAAGAAAAAGTTAAAGCAGAAATCACAGATGCCCAGAGCAAGGGTGTTTCCGGTGTACCGTGTTTTATCTTCAATAATCAACACGCTGTGGAAGGCGCACAAAGTGTTGAGAATTTTGTCTCAGTGCTGGATCGGTTGAGTGCTGATAATAGCTAGAGTGTCTGATTCTTGAGTTCTTAAGGTTCTGCATGATTTCCTTTTGATGAATGAATGACCGTTTGTCGGATAGTGAAAATAAAGTTACGTATTTTTCGAATTCGGAAGTCATATACAAATGGGAGTTGGTATATGACAAAAAAAGCGCAAAATGAGCACAATTTATCGCCAGTTTCAGAATCATTTCTGGAAAATAGTGCTTTTTTAAAGAAGTTCTTGTCGAGATATTTTTCAAATCAGCAGGATATAGAAGATGTTTCTCAAGAGGCGTATTTACGCGCCTTTGTAGAAGAGCAAAACAAAGGTGTCAAATCACCGAAAGCGTTTATATTTCATGTTGCCAGAAATGTAGCTTTATCTCGACTGAGTAAAAAATCCCGTCAAATAACAGATTACCTGGAAGATTTGCCAAGTATGGAAATCACCGGAATTGAGGCGGGTGCTGATTCCCAGCTGGAAGCACAAGAGTTACTGGAGTTGTATTGTGAGGCAGTAGCTACGTTGCCAGAAAAATGTCGACAGGCGTTTATCCTGAGAAAAGTACATGGTCTTAGCCATAAAGAAATATCCAGCAAATTATCTGTTTCAGCTAGTTCGGTTGATAAGTACCTCAAGCGTGGGTTATTAACCTGCGATGCATATATCCGATTACGTCATCAACCCAGGGAAGAGCAGTCATTAACGATGCAGAATGACTCCTCATGGAGAGAGAAATGAATCATAGAGTCAAGTTTCCGGATAACAACGCAATAACTGATCAGGCAGCAGACTGGTTGATACGTCTGGATGATGATAAGTCGCTTACAAAACAAGAACGATTGCAACTCGCTGACTGGATCAACCAGAGTTCAAGGCACAGGCATGAGTTGTATAGACTGGCAGGTGTTTGGGAAAAGTTAAATGTTCTTACTGATCTGGCTATGCCTCTTAACGGCAATAAGCATACTCCTGACACTCCAGTTTATCGTAGGCAGCGCTGGTTACCTTTGGCGGGTGTTGCAGCCATATTATTAGTAGCAATATTTACAGGTAATAATTGGCTGCGACAAGATAGTTATGAGCAGATGAATCAGAGCTATGAAACAGCAACAGGTAAACAGTTAACCTTGCCGTTGGCAGATTCATCTTCAGTAATATTAAATACCGACTCTAAAGTCCGCATTGAATATTCAGCGGATTTTCGAGATGTGTATCTACAGCAAGGCGAAGCGTTCTTTAGTGTTGCTAAAGATAATAGTCGTCCATTTCGAGTCTTCGCGGGGAATGGCAGGATCGATGCAGTAGGCACTGCATTTTCAGTGTATCTCAAGAATGAAGGTGTTGATGTCACGGTTACAGAAGGTGTCGTAAATCTAGTGGCGTTAGAAAGCCAGATTATAAGTAGTCAAGCCGATTCGAGAGGTGTTAGTCGAAATGATAATTCTTTGCGCCTGATCTCTTTAGGTGTCGGCCAATTCGCCAGTATTTTGAACAAGATACAACCAGGCGTTGTTATTGAGTTTACTGATGTTATAGATCTCGAATCCAGAGACCTCTCCCGAAAAATATCCTGGACCAGGGGCTCGCTAATATTTTCAGGCGAGTCATTGGCAGATGTGGTGGCAGAAGTAAGTCGTTATACCAATATTAATATAGAGTTTTCAGA
>CALIRD010000189.1 GCA_938042355.1 uncultured Thiotrichales bacterium | reverse complement strand
GCTGACTCCACATTTGATTTAAATTTGTCATTGCAAGCAGGATTTACTGACCGAAGTCTGACAGTTCAGGGACACGGAGCCGTTGCGCACTGTGATTATGAAAGAAACATCTACAAGCTGGACAGCTACACAACCAATACTGCCATCTTTCACAATTTTTCCTCAAACATGAAGCTGGCAGGACAAAACATATCTCAAGCATTTGGTAATTTATTCAGAAATGTAACGGGCACTTTTTTAAAAACCTCGCAAGCAAACCCGTTCGAACAAAGCATGTCAGGCAGCATCAAATGCTTTTATAAAACATTGGAAACCGGTCTTGATGATCGTCTATCTGGCGAGTTTGGAGCCAGAGTAATCGAGCTTTGCGAGCGTAGTATTAATCGAGCCACTTTACCTGAAAGTCACAGTCAAGGTGTATCAGTAGACATACACAAACCCGCTTCTGATCCTGATGTTTTGGTGCTGGGTGGGACCGGATTTATCGGAAGACAACTAGTCAGGGAGCTAACCCAAAGAGATCATAACGTTCGAGTCGTGACACGCAGTGAATATTCAGGAAAAATTGCTTTAAATGGGCTCCCCGTTGATTTAATACAAGGCAGCTTAAAAGACCCTGAGTTTCTTGATAAGGCTTTGGATGGGATCAAAATTGTCTATCATCTGGCAAAAGCGGTAGGTAGTAACTGGAATGACTATTATGAAAATGATGTATTGGTGACAAAAAATATTGCTGAAAGAAGCCTGGCTGCAAATGTAGAACAATTTATCTATACCGGAACTATTGACTCATATTACTCTGGTGATCCAAATGAAACGATCACGGGTAAAACTCCATTAGATCCAAAGATTAAAACCAGAAACTTTTATGCGCAATCCAAAGCCGCTTGCGAAAACTTACTTATGGAGATGCATCAAACGAATCAATTACCATTAACCATCTTCAGGCCTGGCGTAGTTATCGGCAAAGGCTGCAGCCCTTATCACTGGGGTGTTGGGATGTGGTGGTCAGATACAATGATGCAATACTGGGGTAACGGCGAGAGCAAGTTACCGCTTGTGTTAGTTGAAGATGTGGCAACTGGTCTGGCGAACGCAATTGGGAATACCAACTGCCTTGGCAATACATATAACCTTATTGATAAACCACTTTTGAGCGCAGTTGAGTACATTGATGCATGTTCAAAAGCAAGCGGCACACAAATACAAGCTGTGAAAACACCCACCTATAAGTATTTTGTTAATGACGCACTAAAGAGCGCTGCCAAATTTGCAATTAAACACCCTAATCGCGCGATACCGAGTTATCGGGATTGGAAAGCACGCTCTCATTGCAGCGTTTATGACGCCAGCGATACCATTAATGACCTTGATTGGAAGCCTGCCAGTAGTCGCGAGCAAATGATTGAAAAAGGTATCAAGATACCTATGGATGAGACCTTGCGATGACTATTTGTGCTCAATAATTCTGGATTGACGATTAAGTAAGCGGTTAATATGAAATTTCATTTGACCGAATAATTGTGGGACGTAGGCCAGAGCACATGACACAGCATATGGTGTTCTTTGATACTCTGGTATACGAGACGGGAGACCTCGTCTTATGCGAAGCATTTGAACTGGATAAAATGACAACAAGATCATAAACCTCCAATCAATCAATGCCATCATTGTGATAACCAAAAAAAAGTACCCACCAAAAACCCAGCTACGTTGAGACTCTTTTACAAACATTTTCTCTGACTCGTTTTTGTACCGATAACGACAATCAGCAAAAGCATGCCCGGCACGAAGGCTTCTGACCCACCATTGCTTGATACTACTCATATTGGCATCATGTAAAGACATCTCAGCATTAATTCTTGAAATTTTGTAGCCCGCTTTTCGGACTCGCAAACATAGTTCGGTGTCTTCAGCCGCGATTATACCTTCATCAAAACCTTTTACAGAATCAAATGCATCTCTGCTGATCATAAAAATACCACCACAACCATCAATTTCACCAATGGGGGTATTCCATTCAACATCGCAAATAGTGTTATATACAGTTTTTTCTGGATAGCGTTCGCGGTTACGGCCCACTACAATTCCTACTTCTTTATCTTGCTGAAAATGGACTAAAGCCTTCTCAAGAAATTCCGGATCCAGCTCACAATCACCGTCCAGAAATTGAATGTACTCTAACTCCGGGTATTTTTTTGTAATTTCTGTAAAACCAGTATTTCTCGCACGTGCCGCAGTAAAAGGTTTACTCATATCGAGTTCAATGACATCAACATTGTTAGCTAGCGCTATTGAGACACTGTCATCGGAAGAATCAGAATCAACAAAGATGACTGCTTGCAATGAATTAGAAAGTCGAGGTAAAGACAGCTCTAAATTTTTCGCTTCATTGCGGCCAATGATGATCAAACCAATCTTGTTAGACGACATACCACTTTCCCTGTTCACTGATCTTAGTATATCGTGTTAAATAGCCTACAAGCTTTATAATACTGATGACACGATCATGTTTTACCAGCAATTGCTGTCCGGATAAAAACGAAGAATCATTACACATTTAATTTTATGCACATAGCCTTATACCAACCCGAAATACCGGCCAACACCGGAAATATTATCAGACTGGCTGCCAACACTGGGTGTCAGTTACATCTGATTGAACCGTTGGGTTTTGATATGGATGAAAAAAAGCTACGTCGTGCCGGACTGGATTACCATGAACATGCCCACATAAATATCCACAAGGATTTTTCAGGTTTTCTTACCGAAGTCGCAGGCTCTAGAATATTTGCCTGTAGCACGAAAGCAACCCGTCATTACTCCCAAGAAAACTATCAGCAGGACGATGTGTTTTTATTTGGTCCGGAAACGCGTGGTCTGCCTGAAAATATTCGTGAAGATACTGAAGTTGAAGGCGTGATACGTATTCCGATGCTGGTTGAGAGCCGTAGCCTCAACCTGTCCAATGCCGTTGCTGTGATTGTCTACGAAGCATGGCGACAAAATAGTTACAACGGCGCAATCTAATCAAAGTTATCTACAGACCTGCAGATACTATTGAAGGACATATTGTCTCTAATATGCTCATAGCTCAGGGTATCGATGCCGTGCTTTTCGGTGAGTATCAACAAGGTGGTGTAGGTGAGTTAATGCCTGCAGATTTCTCATCTATTCAAGTGCCTGAGACGCAAGTTGCTGCTGCAGAACAACTAATCCAGCAGTATCAAAAGGATGTACTACCTGATTCACGAACGAATCAAAGCAACAATAGTTTCTTGTTAACTATCTTGGTTCTGTTGATGTTATTTATGAGCATTAGTATTTTTCTCAAGCTGATTTTTGATATTTAAACGGACTTATTACCCACTCATACCTGACAAATCAGGTAGTAATCAGTGCTTACTCATGCTCTTTTCGCACATCACGTGCAAGTAACTCGCCAACCGCATCCTTGCTGGCATGTCCCTGATATAAAATTCGATAGACCATCTGACTAATCGGCATATCGACACCTGCTTGAGCGGCAACCTGCATCACTACACCGGCTGTTTTTACGCCCTCCAGTGCCTGACCAATTTTCTCAGTCGCCTCATTCATCGTCATTCCCTTACCCAAATAAAGTCCCATACGACGATTTCTGGACTGATTATCAGTACACGTCAGCACCAGATCACCTACGCCGCTAACACCCATCAGCGTCTCTCTTTTAGCACCTAGCGTGGTACCGAGACGTACCATTTCAGCCAGTCCTCGCGTAATCAATGCGGCCTGTGTATTTGATCCATAACCCAACCCATCGGCAATACCGGTAGCTATTGCCAGGACGTTTTTGATCGCTCCACCAATCTCGACTCCCAACACATCGTCACTGGGATAAATGCGCAGATTCTGGCCATGGAATGTGCTTACAATGTCGCTCAAAAAACCTTGATCAGTAGAAGCGGCTGTCATCACTGTAGGCTGCCCCTGACCTAACTCGGTGGCAAAACTCGGTCCGGAAACAATCGCTGTGGGCACTCCCGGAACTTCCTGCTCCAGCACCATGTGTAAAAATTCTCCCGAGTCGAGTTCCAGACCTTTAGTCGCCCAGCTAATGCGGCTGTTATTGCCTAGTTGGGCCTTGATTTCACGCAGGATGGACCGAAAGGAGTGGCTGGGAACTACCATCAACAGGTGCTCATAATCACGAGCCATTCGATTTAGATCAGAACAAAATCGCAATTGGTCTGGCAGTGCTACGCCACTGAGATAGCGCTTATTTTCTTTATCAGACTCCAGGTTACTCAAATGCTCGGCATTTCTTCCCCATAAGCCGACCTGACAGCCATTTCTGACCAGCTGTACCGCTAACGCTGTACCCCACGCACCCGCACCAATAACACCTACGGCTGACATTTATGAGACCAAAAAATGTAAAGGACTAGTGCTTGATAGCATCATCTTTTTCACTATTCGCCTGAGCCTGCTCACGCATATGGTGTGCATAAAGACTATCAAAATTTATCGGCGCCAAATGAATTTGCGGGAACCCACCTTTAACCGCCAAATCACAAATGGCTTCGCGGGCAAAAGGATAAATGATACCGGGACACTGAGACCCCAGAATTTGCGCTACTTCCTGATCTTGGTATCCAATGATGGTGAAAATCCCGCCATGTTTGATTTCAATAAGGTAGGCAACTTCATCTTCAACTTTAACCGTCAGGGTTATATTAACCATCACCTCGTAGACGTTATCGGCAATTTTTTTATTGTTGGCGTTAATTTCCACATTATGGCTTGGTTTGATTTCTTTGGTGAAAATAACCGGTGCCTGTGGTGACTCGAACGACACATCCTGCAAATAGATACGCTGAATCTCAAATGCTTTTGCCGGTAGCTCCGGCTTTTCGTTTTCTTTTGCCATTATTTTCTCTGTTATTGAGTGGAGTTAATCAAGCGAGCATCGGGTCCAGTTTGCCTGCTCGTTCCAACTGATAGAGATCATCACAACCACCGATGTGTTGATCGTTAATAAAAATCTGTGGCACGGTTCGTTGCTGCGCACGTTGCATCATTTCCTGGCGGATTGCCCGGTCACCATCCACACTAATCTCGGTATAGCTTACAGACTTACTGTCGAGCAAACTTTTGGCTCGATGACAATAGCCACATAATGAGGAGGTGTAAATGGTGATCTCAGCCATTATTTTTCCAATGGGAGATTATCTGCTGTCCATGAAGAGACGCCACCTTTGAGAGAATTGACTTGCTCAAATCCAGCCTTGGTCAGTTGTTGACAAACAGCGCCACTGCGCATGCCAGCATCATCGTAGACCAGAATATTTTTACTCTTGTGTTTTTCCAGCTCGGTCATGCGCTTGGTAAGATCCTTGAGCGGGATATGTTTGGCACCCGCCAGAACACCCTTGGCCAGATCTTTTTTCTCACGGATATCTACCACGATAGTGTCATCGGCATTCATTAATCTGACCGCCTCGTGAGTAGACAGCTCGGTATAACTGCGTGTTACCCGCTTCAACTCGGTAACAATCAACATAGTGAGTAAGCCGAAAAAGGCTGCTACCAACAGCATATTTTGCTGCGCAAACTGGATATAGTCCTGCATGATTTTAACCTGCCTGAATGATCTTATTATTATACTATATTGCGTATGCAACGCTTAGCTAAACATCTGTGTCTGACGGCACTCTATTTCGCCTGTCTGTGGCTAACATCGGTGCTGGCGGAGGAAAATTCAAGTACTCAAGATGAATTAGATCAAATCGAGCAGGAAATTGATTCACTAAACTCAAGCGCCTCGATCAAACGTGAAAAAATCATCGCTTATCAGGAACAGATCAAATCATTTGACCAACAAATCAGCGCTGTCTCCGAACGTCGTCACTCCATCCTCAAGGAAATCGCACAGATCAAATCGTTGCTGGACAAACTATCCACTCAGGATCAGCAATTAGTCGACAAAATTGAACAGGAGCAGCGCTTGCTCGGCACCCACGTCACCCTGGCCTGGCAGAATATAGTGAGTAGTGGGGTACTGGTTCAAGCTGATGACAATAATCAGCGTTTAATGCATAACACCTGGCTGGAATATCTGGCGGCACAACGCGTAGCTGCTTTGGAACGCATTAAGGATCAGAATCGTGAATTAATCACCCTTCGCGAACAACAACAAGCAAGCATTCAAAACCTCAACCAGGCTGTGGCCAATGAAGAAGAACAGCAGCGGTTACTGGGTCAGAAGAAAACCGAACGACAAACTACCATCCGTACACTGGAAACCGAGTTTGCTACGACTTCTAAAAAAATCAGTCTGCTGGAACAGGATCGTGATGAGCTGACGGCCATTATCGACCGCCTCAAGGCGGCGCGGGATGACAATGCCTTTGTCGAAAAAGGCACCGAGTTTGCCTCACTGCAAGGTAAGCTGCCGTGGCCGCATGCTGGCAAAATTACCGCGGCTGCAACCGCAGGACATTACATTCAAGCTAACAATGGTGATCCGGTGTATGCCATCGCCGCAGGCAGAGTCGCCTACTCTGAATGGCTCAATGGCTTTGGTCTGCTAGTCATCATCGACCACGGTGATGGATATATGAGTCTGTATGGCAATAATGAGAGTATATATCGTAAGACTGGTGACTGGGTCTCGACAGGCGATGTCATCTCGGCAGTGGGTCAAAGTGGTGGCCGCCAACAAGCCGGGCTGTATTTCGAAATCAGAGATACCGGCAAGACGATGGACGCACGAAAATGGTGTAATTCAGATGTTTCTGTGAACCAAATTCAACGACAGGCCACTAACCAGTAGGCAAGGATATAACTCACAAATGTCATAAACTGTGAGCCATCACTGCGTGAGTGACCGTCTACGTGATAATATTAACGGTCTGTCGATTTAACCAGCCACGGAGCGCTGTTTACATGAAAAGAAAATCCAGAATCGGATTAGGCATTATGCTCGGACTTTTACTGGGCTTGCCACTCGGAACGATTTACACGGTAACCGCAAAAACGCCTGCCGAAGAAGAATCATTACCCCTAAAAGAATTACGGATATTTACTGATGTCTACAAGCGCATTAAAAGCGACTACGTAGAAACAGTGGATGATAAAACCCTGATTGAAAGTGCGATCAGAGGCATGCTGACTGGCCTGGATCCTCATTCCAACTATATGGATGTCGAGCAATTTCGTGACTTGACCATCGACACTACCGGCGAGTTTGGCGGTCTGGGTATTGAAGTCGGTATGGAAGATGGTTTTGTAAAAGTTATCTCACCCATCGACGACACCCCGGCAGATCGTGCCGGTGTGAAAGCGGGTGATTTGATTATTCGCCTTGACGATACTCCGGTCAAAGGTTTGTCATTGAACGAAGCAGTTGAGTTGATGCGTGGTGAAATCGGTACAGACATCAACCTCACGATCGTTCGTGAAGGTGAAGATACCCCGTTGAAAATTGATATAACCCGCGCCGTCATCAAAATGCGTAGTGTTCGTTCACGAGTACTCGAACCCGGTTATGGCTATTTACGAATTGCGGGCTTTCAATCACGCACCACGCAAAACCTGATTGAACAAATCGACAAGCTCAAAGAAGAAGGTGAGTTAAAAGGCGTGGTACTCGATCTGCGAAATAATCCTGGTGGTGTGCTGAATGGCGCCGTTGGTGTTTCCGATGCGTTTCTGGAAGATGGCCTGATAGTCTATACCGAAGGTCGAATCGCTGATTCAGAGTTACGCTATGACGCCAGCCCGGGCGATGAAATAGATAATGCGCCACTGATAGTATTGGTTAATGGCGGTAGTGCGTCTGCCTCTGAAATCGTAGCTGGTGCCTTGCAAGATCATGGCAGAGCCCTGATTCTGGGTAGCAAAACCTTTGGTAAAGGTTCCGTGCAAACTATTCTGCCGTTACGTGAAGGCAACGCTCTGAAAATGACAACAGCGCGCTACTACACGCCTAAAGGTCGTTCGATTCAGGCTGATGGCATTATTCCGGATATCGAACTCGCGCCACTGCAACTCAGTAAACGTGAAGAAAGCCCATTTGGTAGCCGAATTCGTGAATCTGATCTGAGTGGTCACCTTGAGGGTGACGAAGAGAACGAAGAGCAGGATGCTGCCGTATCAGATGAAGATGAAGCCTCGTTAGCTGAAACCGACTATGAGTTATACGAAGCACTCAATCTTCTCAAAGGCATGGTTCTGATCAGCAAACGAAACTAGTCTCCAGACTGCTGGGTGTATACTTCGCTTATGCGCCTACTCACGAGTTTATTGTTATACCTGTTAATAACGCCGGCACAAGCCGGCGTTATCAGTATTGTGATTGACGATTTAGGTTACTCTGAAACTCTGGGACAACGAGCAATAAACCTGCCCGCCGCCGTTACACTCTCGGTACTACCGGATACTCCTCATTCAAACAGTCTGATCTACGAAGCCAGCGCTAATGGTCATGAGATCATGTTGCACCTGCCAATGCAGGCATCAGAGGCAGCTCCACAAGAACCACAAACCTTGACACTTGATATGGGTGAACGGGAACTTAAAGACAAGTTACAGCAGTTAATATCCAACCATCCTGAAATAGCCGGTGTGAACAACCACATGGGTAGCGGCATGACACGCTCAGATCAACAAATGCAATGGCTGATGCAATCTTTGGCAGAAAGACCGGATTTATTTTTTCTGGATAGCCGTACAACCGCTTTTACCGTGGCACAAAAACAGGCGGGAATTCATAATATACCCAACACACGTCGTGATGTATTTCTCGACAATGAGCCTGATGACCCCGAAAAAATAAGAGCCCAGCTCAATGCCCTGATTAACAAAGCCAAAAGAGATGGCTTTGCATTAGCGATTGGACACCCGCATCCAACCACCTTACACATACTGGAACAGGAACTTCCCAGATTAGAATCACAAGGTATTGAGCTAGTTCCCGTGAGCGAATATATTTCTCGTCAAGCACATCATCAGGCACAACTCACCTCACTGCACCCCTAGTACACTTCGCAAATTTCATTGCAGATTGCAAAGAACTGACCTTTACCGGGTATTACCACGCCAAAAAATCAATAACTTAAGAGCAGATAATGCTGGCACGGGAGTTGCAATGTAAATAGTAGAATTCAGGTCTTAACAGGCCCGTTACGCAGTAAATCTTCAGTACAGTTAACAGTTAAAAGTCCCCTACTAAACCGGGTTAACAGCCCGGTTCTTTTTTATCCACCGACTTCACATTCGCGCCCCATATGTTTCATGCGTACCTGCTTCACAGCACAAATCCCTCGTAATCCGTATAATCTGGGCAGAACAATTGTAATTACACGGATTAAATCATGTCGGTAACAACACTGGATGTATTACTGGTTGAAGACAGCCTGGCTCTGGCTCAAGTCTATCTCGAATATTTACGTAACGAACCGCTGACCGTCTCACATGTTGAAGATGGTGAATCAGCACTACGTGTTATTCGTGAAAGCATGCCTCAGGTTGTGGTACTCGATCTGGAGCTACCAGACATGCACGGCATCGATGTGCTCAAAGAAATTCGCTCACAGGATTATCCGGTTGAAGTGATCATCGCCACCGGTACCGGCACGGTAAATCATGCTGTCGAAACCATGCGCTACGGTGCCATAGATTTTCTGGAGAAACCTTTCAGCGCAGATCGCCTGATTACTACTGTCAACAACACCATTGAAAGACATCGCTTAAATCAGCTTGTTGAAAATATCGATACACTACGTCGCACTGAATTTTGCGGCTTTGTTGGGTCATCACTACCCATGCAACTTGTCTATCAAACAATAGAACAAGTCAGCCCCAGTACAGCACCGATATTTATCAGCGGTGAAAGCGGTACCGGTAAAGAGGTCTGTGCCAACGCAATACACCAGTGCAGTGACCGGGCAGATGGACCCTTTATTGCCTTGAATTGTGCAGCAATACCTAAAGATCTAATTGAGAGCGAAATTTTTGGTCATAAGAAAGGCGCCTTTACGGGCGCTGTTGAAGATCGCGATGGTGCCGCTACTATGGCAAACGGTGGCACATTATTTCTTGACGAAATTGCCGAGATGGACATTGATCTGCAAGCAAAGTTGTTACGTTTTATTCAAACAATGTCTTTCCAACGACTTGGTGACTCTAAAACTCAGGAAGTTGATATTCGTTTTGTTTGTGCCACCAACAAAAATGCACTGCAAGAAGTCGAAGCTGGAAATTTCCGGGAAGACCTTTATTACAGACTCAATGTAATTAATATTGACCTGCCACCTTTGCGTAGTCGTGATCAGGACGTATTGGAAATTGCGGATGCATTTTTGCAGCAGTTTGCAGCGGCTGACAAAAAAGAGTTTGTGGGTTTTGATGGAGAAGCAGCCCAGGCATTGCTCTCACATAACTGGCCGGGAAATATTCGCGAACTACAAAATATGGTGCGACGCGCAGTCGTGATGCAAGCGGGTGGTGAAATCACCAAAGACATGCTGCCTGAACTGCTTGCGCAAAAACCGTCAAGCAAGAACATAGAGACCCCAACCAAGACCGAAGCAGTGACCAATCAAACCCTCATGAGTGATATCAAACCGCTATGGATGATCGAGAAAGAGGCAATCGAACACGCTATCGAAATCTGTAACGGAGGGATACCTAAGGCTGCTGCCTTACTGGATGTCAGCCCTTCCACTATCTATCGAAAAATTCAGGCCTGGGAAGCCAAGACCGCTTAACCGGTTTTACTGATTAAGGCAGCATCAGAGATTTTAATCAGCCCCTGAGTGACAACATTAAATACCCATTCGCTTGAGACGAGGCAGTTAGTTAAATCCAGTTGCTCACCAACGTGGGTATTAGGCAGTACAACCGTGTTATCGAGACTCACTTCAGCATCAATAACGGCGCCGGCACCAATCACGACATTATCCTGAATTTGGCAGCTGCGATGTAAATCACATAAGCCACCTATAAATACATTTTTTCCAAAGATTGACTTAAAGCTAGCATTACCACCTTGCTGAACATAGATATTACGCTCAACATCGCGAGGATGACCGGCAATAACAAGATCATTATTAGGGTTATTCAAAACTGTCAGATTTTGCGCGTGAAAACGGGTGAGTAACTCATGCAATTGAGATGGCATCGTGGCGCGCACTGCACCAAAGCGAATCATCTCTTCAGCAGAATTGGCATCATGAACATAAGTTAATGAAGGGTTGAGGTTAGACTCTTGCTCACTATTCTCAGGCGCACTAGTCAGCATATCGTTTACCGGAGAATCAATCGCTATATCACCATCAATTAAACGAAAGGCTCCCATGGACTGTTCAATATAATTAGCCAGCTCCGAGGGCACATCGGTATTGATGTAATCGAGATTGATACCCCAGCGTATGCCGTCACCCAGGGTCTTGACTCTGCCACTGGTAATGTTGCTTACCGCAATCGTCATCGCCTTGATGCCATTCTCTGCAAGGCGCTCCAGCGTATATTCAACCATAGGTTTATCAACGACTGGTAGCATCCCTGCTGGGGAATCCTGGTAAAGATCAGGAATATAGGTTTGTGGCCGATTCATGAGTAACATGTTGATCATTATAATTTCCTTTATTCAATACCCGCCAGTCAGCAACTGTGGGCGACGTTTTAATTCAGGTTTAAAGTTGTGCTTCATTTAAGGGGAATGCGAACCAGAGCACATCAAATTGGCATGCTTGTCTGGCTGCTTTGATCATTCTCAAGTTTTCACCTGCAGCCTCCAGCTGTCATTTTTGAAGATGAAAAAAACCTGAATTCCTTATCCACCAGGTTGTAGATCCAATCCGGTGATACCAGACAATGACTCAAATCGTAATGTGCCGGGACACGGGTGTTTGGCAAGATCACTGTATTGCTCATTTTCACGTGTCGATCAACAATTGATCCTTCACCGATGACAACGTCATCTCTGATTTGGCAATCACGATGTATCGCGCAAAACTTTCCAATAAACACATAATCACCCTGCACATGTTTTGCACAGGAAGAACTACTCGAATGAATAAGCGACCCTCGACCATGCTGGG
>CALIRD010000188.1 GCA_938042355.1 uncultured Thiotrichales bacterium | reverse complement strand
CGGTGGTACCGGTTTCAGCAAATCATAATTTTTATAGCGCTCAAGATAATCCAGAGTAGTTGCTCTGACCTTGCCCAACTCGGTCAGGGTTTCCTGTATAACCGCATGATAAACCTTACGGTATTCTTGCTCGGGAACCTGACCATCAGTATCAATCGAACCCTCACCCGCAAAACTCTTGACCGCAATTTCAACATCGACCAGCACACTGGCGATGTCTTGTAATTCTTCACGACTCAGTATTGATTCCGCTTGCAACGCTGCTTCCAGGCGCTGGCTGGATTGTTGTAAACGCTCGCGTTCATCCGCCAGACCTAACATGCCATTAGTTTCAGCCAAATCACTCAACTTGGTGACTACCGGACGCAAAATATCGGCATCCGGTTTATCGGAAAAGGCATAGACCTCGAGTCTTTCCTTGATGCCGTTGATATCATCCACCACGGCTTTGGTCAGAGAATCATAAATATCAGGATTGGAACCACGCAAATTGGCTCGAGCGGTTTCTATTGAGCCGCCGTCAGGCAAGAGTTGGTTTAACTTATAGACTTCCTTGACTGCATTGACCGTTTTGTTTCCACTGTTTGCAGCAGCGACGTAAAACAATAAATTTTTCACCAGCTCAATCGGTATACTGGTATCAAACTGTTCTTCGCCCTCGGTAATCAGGCGCTTCATCTGACGGTCGACCTTACCTAGCAAGGACTTGACCGCAATCGAACTTTCCAGATCACCGCACTGAATGGCTTCAACTACCGACTGGCTCACCAGCCACAAGCGCCGACTGTTGACGTTCTTGCTGGCGTTACCCAAACGAAAAAATATGGCGGCAAGTTTTAATAAATTATTCACCGCATCGCGATTTTGATACCACTCCAGCAAGGATTTTTGAAAGACACCGCGCAATGCTTTTGCCAGTTGCTGTACCGACTCATCGGAACTCTTGCGCGCCGCGTAAAACTCGGCATCATTCTTTAACTCTTCCAGCTCAAGGATACTGTCAGACAGTAGCTCGGCATCCCGGGTGGCGCGCATATCATTGAGTAAAGGCAACAGCACGATCGGAACATCGGCATTACCGGCTTGCAAATAGTCCAGATAATCAGGCAACTGTATGGTGGCCTGCATGATAGTCTCAAGTGCATCTTCGCGACGCCTGACCCGTCCCGCCAGCAGATCATTCATGACTGCGATCAGTTCTTGCAGCAGAATTTCTCCGCCGCGAATACGCGCCATCTTCAGAACACCGTAGGCCAGCTTGTAAAGCGCTAGCGCTTCTTTACCACTTTTCATATCCGATGGATTATCGATATAAAAATCCAGTGAACTGCGGGCATCAGCCAGCGTTTTATCCAGTTCTGTTTTCAGCCACAATATGGCATTGAGGTTAATATTGGCTTGACTGCTACTCATGACTAGCCTGCTTTTTCCAGACTCTTGTCGGGTGACGCTTGTTTGATTTCTTTGAGCTCCACTGCCTCCATCATTTCCGTACTGGCGTCATATTGCACGTCAACATTGTCGCCCTTCGGCTGGATAACTTCTTCGGGCAAACGGAAACCGGAGACTGAGGATTGTAAATCTTCTGACAGTTCGGCCAGACGATTGATGGATTTAGCAGTGTGTGTCGTACCCGCCGATGTTTGTGCCGTGATATCGCGGATCGCCGTCATGGTCTTGGCAATTCTGGCCGATGAACTCGCTTGCTCGGTCGCTTCAGTGGAGATGCCACTAATGATGCCAGCTAAAGAGCGCGAAACCGTTTCAATTTCAGACAAAGCCTTACCCGCTTGCTCTGCTTGCTGTGCACCTTCCACTACCTGAGTGGTACTCGCTTCCATCGATACCACGGCTTCACTGGTATCGGATTGAATGGTTTTAACCAGACCTTCAATTTGCTTGGTTGCCGCCGCTGAACGTTCGGCCAGACGCTGAACTTCATCAGCCACCACCGCAAAACCACGACCGGCTTCACCAGCAGCAGAAGCCTGTATCGCGGCATTCAATGCCAAAATGTTGGTTTGATCGGCGATGTCATTGATCAGGCTGACAATGTTGCCGATTTCCTGAGAGCTCTCACCGAGTCGTTTGATGCGCTTGGACGTTTCCTGTATTTGCTGACGTATGGTATCCATGCCGGCAATCGTCTGGCGCACTGTGGTTACACCATTCTGCGCCAGAGCAACCGACCGCTCCGCCACCGAACTGGAATCTTTGGCATTCTTGGATACCCGGTCGATAGATTTTGACATCTCTGTGACTGCCGACGACACACTCACCATCTGACGGCTTTGACGCGCACTGGCACCAGCCAGTTGCCGTGCAACGCCACTGGAATCTGTCGCTGCTGTAGTGACTTTAACAGAAGTATCGTTGATGGTACGAACTAGCGACCGTAACTGTTCAATCGCAAAGTTAACCGAATCAGCAATAGCGCCGGTAATATCTTCACTGACGGTTGCTGCAACCGTAAGATCACCCTCTGCCAAACTGGACATCTCGTCGAGCAAACGCAGTATGGCGCGCTGGTTGTTATCGTTGCGCTCTTTTTCGTCTTCCAGCTGTTGTTTGGTGAAGCCGTAGATGCTGTAGAGGAACCCGACAAATGAAAGCAGAGCAAGAAACGCCAGCACGGCTGCTATTTTTGACCATAGGCTACGCTGGGTATAAAAGTCACTGGTCGTTTCCTCGAACTCTTTCAATTGATCGCGTAGATCCTCTGATAACCCCGGAAGGCTGTCCCCGGTTTGATTAAAACTCCAGAGTTCACTGGTGATCTGCTCGATGTCACGAGCCTTGTCGTTGATAGAAGTAAATAAAATGCTGTTTTTACGTAACATTTCAATTACAGACACATCTTTAACGGAGAACACACCG
>CALIRD010000187.1 GCA_938042355.1 uncultured Thiotrichales bacterium | reverse complement strand
CGTGGTAGCGGCGAGATTATGGTTACCCCGATTGGCGCTGAGGTCATCGAGCAAGGGCGCAAGGTGCTGGAAGAGGCGGGTGCGCTCAAGCTAATCGCAGAGCAGGGGAAAGGGCAGCTACGTGAGCCACTGCGTCTGGGTGCTATACATACTGTCGGGCCGTATGTTTTTCCCGAGTTGATTCCACAAATAAAAAAGATGGCACCGGAAATGCCATTGTTCGTCGAAGAAGGTATGACGGCTCAGCTGTTGGAAAAATTAAAAGCCGGTACGCTGGATGTGTTAATCGTAGCCGAACCATTTCAGCATCCCGGCATAGTCACCTTGCCGTTGTACGACGAACCGTTTGTGGCGTTATTACCGAGTGCCCACCCTAAAGTAGAAAAAGATATTTTGACCAGTGGTGATTTCAAGCACGAGGCCTTGTTGTTGTTGGGTAGTGGTAATTGCTTTCGGGATCAGTTGCTGGATGCTTGTCCTGCGCTTTCACCGCATGCCAGTAGTAATCAAAAAGAGATTCAGCAAACCGTTGAAGGCAGTTCACTGGAAACCATCAAGCACATGGTCGCCAGCGGTCTCGGTGTCACGGTAGTGCCCTGTACCGCTGCGGGTGCGGACAAGTATGCCAAACGCTTGTTGACCATCAGGCGCTTTATGAAAAAATCTCCGACCCGCCGTATTGTACTTGCCTGGCGAGTAAGCTTTCCCCGGCCCAAAGTGGTTGATGCCTTGAAAGAGTCTGTCTCCAATTGTGGTCTTGGCTGCGTTAGCCCGCTCTAGCGAAACTACCACTAATTCCATCAATTTGACCGTCAGGCAGGCTGCCACTTGTTGCCAGATTAGGGTGTGACTAGAGTGTGATCATGTTCTCAATTGCATGCCGTCATGTAATTGAGTTGGGAGATGCTTGTTAAAAAATAAGCCAAGAAAAACAGGAAGTTAGATGTTTTTATCACATATGGAAATGCTCTTGCTTGGGGTGGTGCTGGTATTACTGGGTCTGTTGTTACGGCTGCAGTACCGCGAGCATTCTGAACAGGAAAGTGTCGAGCGATTTCCCTACATCAAGCGTAACCAGTTATTGGATAACCACCAGCAACAATTCTTGCAGGCCCTGCAGCGCGCGGTCGGTGATGCGGTAGATATCTGTCCTCGTGTGCGCGGTGCTGATGTGGTCAAAACCATGAGTCAGTTACCACCGCAGGAATACCAATACTGGCAACAGCAGTTACTGGATTTTTCATTCGATTATGTGTTGCTGGACCGACGTGACTATAATGTTGTTGGTGTGGTGGACTTGCAGGTTGAAGAGACGCCTGAGGTGCTTGAGGAGGATTACGTTAGAGATCTTTGTCATGCTGCCTGTGTACCCTTCGTTCGTTTTCAGGCTAATGACAGTTATAACATTCCCGCGATACGTTCCGTCATTCTGGCACACCTTCCAGCAACGACCGATACATCTTCGATAGAACCAACCGCCACGACGCAAGAGATTGGACTGATATGCCCGGCCTGTTCTTCATTGTTGGTGCGTAAAAGAGCCAAAAATGGCAAGTATGCCGGACAGGAATTTTGGGCTTGCAGCTCGGCGCCACGCTGTCGCCACGCCGAACATATTCTGACCTGAACTACTTTTCCTCACCGGCCAGCAGCAGCCGAATGTTGCTGCGGTGTCGCCAGTAGATCAGCGCGCTGATAAGTACGCATGCCAGTGTCATCAATAACGATCGGTGCATAGCCCAGCTGTAGAGTGGTAGCACTAAAAACGCCGTTAACGCCGCCAGAGATGAAATCCTTTTTAACGCAAAGACGGCTATCCAGGTGGCTCCACAGGCCATGCCCAGCCGCCAATCAAGTGTGAACAAAACGCCATACGCCGTCGCCACTCCTTTACCACCTTTAAACCCGAAATAGACCGGATAAAGATGGCCCAGGAAAGCAGCAATACCGACCAGTATTTGTACTTCATAACTGGCGCCCGCCCAGCGAGCTGCCAAGATGGGCACTACCCCTTTGAGCACATCACCCAGCAGGGTAATGATCGCCGCCTGCTTGCCATGCAGTCGCATGACATTGGTGGCGCCAGGATTTTTGGAGCCTTGCAGTCGTGGGTCAGACAAACCCATCAGCCGGCAGACCAGAATCGCAGCCGATACTGAACCGGCCAGATAGCCGACGATGACGAATAACCACTCGAAGATTTGTACGTTTGCCAGAAGACTCATCGCGCCATTGTAGCGCAAGCCACGGCAGCCGAATAATATATATCTCACGACGGGTTTTTCCTTTGCTAGACTCCAATCCGATATGAATAAAGAGTCGAAACAGCAATCAGTTGTACAGCGCTTTGCGCAGCCCGCCGCCAAGCTGTCATCCGACTCGGTCTTGCATCAGGAGATCGGTCAACGCTTGTTGGATCGACTTGAATTAATCAAATTGTCGCCCCACAAAGTTCTGGATTTGGGTTGTGGTGACGGCTTACATGCCAAGGCCTTGCAGCAACATTATCCTGCAGCATTGCTGCTTGCTGTCGACAAGCTCTTACCACAGGCCACGCAGGCATCCCGTCGCAAACTCAGTTGGCGCAAGCGTCTAAGCAGTCTGGTGGCAGATGCAGAGCAGCAACCATTAGCGGATGCATCAATCGATCTGGTGTATTCGAATTTGATGTTGCACTGGCTCGATCGTCCGCTGGCTGTAGTCAATGAGATGTCGAGAGTTCTGACGCCGGGCGGACTGGTGATGTTCAGTTGTTATGGACCAGACACCTTGCTGGAATTAAGAGAAACCGGGATTGAATTCCCTGAATTTGTCGATATGCATGACCTGGGTGATGATCTGGTTGCCTCCGGATTGGGTGATCCGGTGATGGAGATGGAAAAATTGACACTCAAATACACTGACTCTGAGCAATTATTGCTCGATTTGGCGGCTGCTGGGCTGATTTTACCGACGCAACAAGAGGCTTTTCTTACCTCCCGGCTAGTTGAGCAGCGAAATGAATTCAAATTAACCATAGAAGTCGTCTATGGACATGCCTGGAAGCCCGAAAAAACACAGGAATCAGGTAGTTTTAAAGGGATTGAAATTAAGCCGGCATAAAGCCCTTAAATATCCAATTATCTCTGTTCTTGCCAGACCAGAACGGTTAAAATTCGCTGCGTTTAATGATGCTTTGAACCTAGATTAACCCATGAGTCCGTTTGAGATCGTTATTTCGCCGAATGCGTCACTGAGCAGGCAGGCAAATATAGGCTTGTTTTTGAGTCTCTCGGGAATAATTCTGGTGGTTGCAGCAGGTTTTACGCTACAGGGTTTCTGGATGATTTTACCCTTCGCCGGCCTTGAGCTGGCGGCATTGGCAGCTGCGCTGGCTTATGTGGATTACCAGAATCAATATCGTGAAGTGGTTCGGGTGGATGACGCCACGGTACGTATAGCCAGTGGATACCGGCGACAGCAGCAGGCTTGTGAGTTTAAACGCGGCTGGACTTCGGTCTTATTGCGACAGGGTGGGCCACAGAATCAGCCGAGTAAATTATTAATACGATCTGCAGGCAAACAAGTTGAGATTGGTGCCTGCCTTGAGTCAGACGATCGAAAGGATCTCTGGCGAGAATTGAAACAGGTTATAGAGCAACCTCAATACAATTGAGTTGCCCGGCTTAACGGCCACAAAAATTTTATTTGTTGGAGTTGTAAGTTATGAAGAAATTGATCGGCCGCTTAGTGCAGCTATCAGTGTTGGTCCTGGCAGCTTTGCTGCTGACCACTCAGTTCGCCGCTGCAGAATATGGTTTGAACATGCCCAAGGGTGTGACCCAGATCAGTAATGAGGTCTACGGACTGCATATGCTGATTTTCTGGATTTGTGTGGCTATTGCAGTCGTAGTGTATGGCGCTATGTTCTGGTCGATGATGTTCCATCGCAAGTCGCGTGGTTTCAAAGCAGCAACCTTTCATCACAGTACACTGGTCGAAATCGTCTGGACGGTTATTCCATTTATCATACTGATCGCAATGGCAATTCCTGCGGCGAAAACGTTGATCGCTATAGAATCGACCGGTTCTTCGGATATGACGATCAAGATTACCGGCTATCAATGGAAATGGCGCTATGAGTATCTCGATGGTGACGCAGCTGGTGTGTCATTCTTCAGTAGTTTGTCTACACCTCTTGAGCAGATCAATGGTGATGCAGATCGCAACCAAAACCCGAACTATTTGCTCGAGGTTGATAATGCCCTGGTACTGCCTACCGGCAAAAAGATCCGTTTTTTGCTGACCTCTAGTGACGTTATTCACGCCTGGTGGATTCCTGATTTCGCAGTAAAGAAAGATGCCGTCCCTGGCTTTATCAACGAAATGTGGACGGTAATTGATGAGCCTGGTGTGTATCGAGGCCAGTGTGCTGAACTTTGTGGCAAAGATCATGGTTTCATGCCGATCGTGGTAATCGCTAAAGATGAGCCTGAGTACACGGCCTGGCTAAATCAGCAAAGTGATGCGGCCATCCAGCAAGCAAAAGTAGAATTGGACTAGGATCTTGAAGATGAAAAAATTAACTCGGTATTCGGTATTCGCAGTCATCATATTGTTTTTGTCTGCTTGCGGGGATTCTACCAACACTTCGGCTCCAAGTAATGAAGTAGAGCCTTCGACATCGGCAACCGCTGCAGCCAGCTCAGAACCTGCTGCAGAAGTGGCTGGAGCCAGTGAAGCAGCTACGACACAAGTCGCTGAGGCAGATGTGATGAAGTTGGGTAAGCAAGTCTACATGCGCAATTGTGTAGCCTGTCACCAGCCCAATGGCAAAGGTATACCGCCGGCATTTCCTTCCATCGCTAACAGCGATGTGGTCACCGGAGATCTCGACGCACAAATTTCATTGGTTTTAAATGGCGTTACAGGTTCAGCCATGGTCGCGTTTGGGCCACAACTATCAGATGAAGAGATAGCGGCGGTGGTGACCTATCAACGCAATTCTTTTGGAAATAACACCGGTGACGAAGCCACCGCAGAACAAGTATTAGCACTAAGGTAAGGGACAGAATAATGAGTACTACAACAGTTGATGACCATCATGATGAGCATCCAGGGTTTTTCAAGCGCTGGATAACCACCACTAATCATAAAGACATTGGTACCCTTTACCTGCTGTTCTCACTACTGATGTTTTTTGTTGGTGGTGCGATGGCTATGGTTATTCGTGCCGAACTTTATGTCCCCGGACTACAGTGGGTAGAGCCCGGTTTCTTTAATTCCATGACCACCATGCATGCATTGATCATGATTTTTGGTGCCGTTATGCCAGCCTTTACCGGCCTTGCAAACTGGCTGATTCCAATGATGGTTGGTGGTTGCGATATGGCGCTGCCACGTTTGAATAACTGGAGTTTCTGGATTCTGCCATTTGCTTTCACCATGCTGCTTTCTACCCTTTTTATGCCGGGTGGTGGGCCAGCCGGTGGTTGGACTTTATACCCGCCGTTGGTGTTGCAGACCGGTAATGCCTTTCCTTTTGTCATCTTCTCGATTCATTTGATGGGGATATCCTCCATCATGGGTTCGATTAATGTGGTCGCCACTATTCTTAACATGCGTGCCCCGGGTATGACGTTGCTGAAGATGCCATTGTTCGTCTGGACGTGGTTAATTACCGCTTACCTGTTGATTGCCACCATGCCAGTATTGGCGGGTGCGGTAACCATGTTATTAACCGATAAGTATTTTGCGACCAGTTTCTTCAGCGCCGCTGGTGGTGGTGACCCTGTTATGTTCCAGCACATCTTCTGGTTCTTCGGTCACCCTGAAGTCTATATTTTGATCTTGCCAGCCTTCGGTATTGTCTCGCACATTATTCCTACCTTTGCACGCAAGCCATTGTTTGGTTATTCGTCCATGGTATATGCCACCGCCAGTATCGCTTTCCTGTCATTTATCGTTTGGGCGCATCACATGTTCACGGTCGGAATGCCGCTGGTGGGTGAATTGTTCTTTATGTTTTCCACTATGTTGATCGCAGTACCCACCGGCGTAAAAGTATTTAACTGGATCGCGACCATGTGGCGAGGATCGATGACTTTTGAAACCCCTATGCTGTTCGCAGTAGGTTTCGTGATCATGTTTACCCTCGGTGGTTTTTCAGGTCTGATGTTGGCAATCGCGCCAGCTGACTTCCAATACCATGACACCTACTTTGTGGTTGCCCACTTCCATTACGTATTAGTACCAGGTGCGGTATTTGCCATCATGGCTGCTGCTTATTTCTGGCTGCCGAAATGGACCGGGCATATGTATAACGAGACTTTGGGTAAAACACATTTTTGGTTATCCACACTGTTCGTTAACCTGACTTTCTTCCCGATGCACTTTGTGGGTCTGGCAGGTATGCCGCGACGTATCCCGGATTACTCATTGCAATTTACAGAATTCAATACTATGGCATCGATCGGATCGTTCGGTTTTGGTCTGACCCAGTTGTTGTTTGCCTTTATTGTGATCCAGACAATTCGTGGCGGTAAGAAAGCCACTGATCAGGTATGGGAAGGTGCAGAAGGTCTGGAGTGGACTCTACCTTCACCACCACCGGCACATACTTTTGATGTACCACCTGTAATTAAGTAATGACAGACGAAGCAGCACGCAAGCGACGCGTTAAAACCACCGCGATTATCCTGGCGATACTCGCGATAGGCTTCTACGTGTCTGCGTTCTTCTTCCTCTCAAGATAAGTACTATGTCTGATAAAAAAACCACTACAGTTTTACGCTCGTCGTTCATTGCTCTGGCAATGTTCGGCTTCGGCTACTTGATGGTACCGATCTATGATGTGTTTTGTGATTTGACCGGTTTGAATGGCAGCACTGAAATAGTGTCTACCAAGCAGGATGTGGATTTTGCTCCGGATCTGACTCGCACCGTCAAAGTTCAGTTTGTAGCTAACTTGAATAACAGTATGAACTGGACCTTTCAACCCGATACGTTTGAGATGGAAGTGCATCCTGGTCAGCGCATAGTCACAAATTACACCGCGATTAATCACCGCCCCGATGCAGTCATTGGCCAGGCAATACCGAGCGTGATGCCTAGTGTTGCTTCAAGGCATTTTCATAAAGTGGAATGTTTCTGTTTCACCAATCAGACTTTTGACGCTAAAGAAGAGCGTCAGATGCCGGTGGTCTTTGTGGTTGATCCAGCCTTACCTGATAAGGTAGAAGTGATTACACTTTCTTATACATTTTTTGATGTCACCGAAACGGCATCGACAACCCCTTTTAATTTAGAAGTTCCTGCTGGAGGCTAACCCTGATGTCATCACACGGCGAAAATAGTTACTACATTCCGCATGGCAGTTATTGGCCGATATTCATGTCGGTGAGTTTAACCACTCTGTTGGTTGGATTTTCAATGCTGCTCAATGAAGTGCCAATCGGAAAAATAATGATGTTTGTAGGTCTGGCGATGACCTTGTTTTTTATGTTCCAGTGGTTTCGAACCGTAGTGCTCGAAAGCGAGCATGGCACCTATAACGAGCAGGTTGATCTCAGCTTTCGCTGGGGTATGTTCTGGTTTATTTTCTCTGAAGTCATGTTCTTCGCGGCATTTTTTGGTGCGCTGTACTACGCGCGAATTCTCTCAGTCCCCTGGATTGGTGGTGCTGGATCTGAATTGACCACCAATACCCAGTTATGGGCCGGTTTTGAAAGCATGTGGCCTACTAATGGTCCTGCCGAATTGGGCGGTGACTACAAGATTATGGGGGCATGGGGTTTACCAGCCATTAATACTGCCTTGCTCTTGACCTCTGGCGTGACACTTACTATTGCACATCATGGTTTGTTGGAGAATCATCGTAAGCCATTGATTTGGGGTCTGGTCGCTACGATCTTGCTGGGTGTGTTGTTCATGGCTTGTCAGGTGCTGGAGTACTATGAGGCCTATGCGCATCTGAACCTCAAACTTTCTACCGGTGTTTATGGTTCTACCTTCTTTATGCTAACCGGCTTTCACGGTATGCACGTAACCATCGGTGCGATCATGCTCACGGTAATTTTGTTCAGAGTTTTGAGAGGCCACTTCACTCCGGAACAACATTTTGGCTTTGAAGCAGTTGCCTGGTACTGGCACTTTGTTGATGTGGTCTGGTTGGGATTGTTTATCTTTGTCTACTGGTTATAAGTCCTAACCGGGAACCGAGTTTGGCTCGATAATCCCGGTAGCAGCAAATAGCAGAATCAAAAGAAAGGCAACGACAGAAACACTGATACGAATGGTAAGTGCTCTTACCATTCGTTTCGAGTCACCACGATCTTTCATCATATAAAATAACGCTGAACCCAGACTTGCGATTACTATAAATAGTAATACGACTACAAAAATTTTAGCTGCCATTGTGTACTCCTGATAATGTCTGAATTATACCCTAGTAAGAGTAGCGGTCGAGTTACCAGCCTGGCTGTATTGGTACTGATTATGTTAGGTGTGTTTCTGGCACTGGGTAATTGGCAGCTACAGCGAAAGAATGAAAAAGAACAGATTTTAGAGAGCGAACTCCAGAAATCGTCACTGGAATCGGTAGCTTTACCATTGCAACTGGATGATTATTCAGCCTGGCGTTATCGGGATGTAGTGGTTTCAGGTCAGTATCTGTCCTCACAACAGTTATTACTGGAGAATCAGATTCGAGATGGCGTAGTGGGCTTTAACGTCTTCACGCCATTGCTAACCAGTGCGGGTCATGTGGTGCTGGTTGATCGAGGCTGGTTGGAGCAGGGTGAGTATCGTGAGCAGGTACCGGATATCGCTGTCTCGGAAATACACAGAGAAATCAGCGGTTATGTCTATACCCCCTTCGCTGAAGGTTATCGTCTGGGCAGCATAGACAATGAGCAAGGCGGCTGGCCGCGAATGATACAATATATAGACTACCTTCAGGTGTCTGACATTCTGGGTAAGCGATTATTGCCGGTGGTAGTCAGGCTTTCTCCGGAAGCCGATCATGGTTACTTGAGAGAATGGGCGGTCGTTGCTTTTGGCCCGGAAAAGCACATGGGTTATGCGGTGCAATGGTTTGCTTTGGCACTGGCAATGTTCGTTATTTTTATAATTTTACTGCGGAAAAAGAATGACTGAAGGACAAGCGACAGGTAAGACAAAATCCCGGGCAGGATTGATTGGCTTGTTGGCGATATTTTTTGTGCCGTTGATTCTGGCCTTGCTGATGTTTTATAACCTCGATGCCTGGCAACATCCTGAGCGTAGTAATTACGGTGAGCTAATGTTGCCGATCGAACCACTCTCTGGTTTTAGTGCACTAGATGAGAATGGTGATGTGCTCGACGAAACCTGGTTTGAGAAAATGTGGTCGCTGGTTTATGTGGCAGACGGATCCTGTGATATCTATTGTGAGACGTCATTATTTGTGATGACTCAGGCGCGTCTGCGATTAGGACGTGATGTATCTCGCTTACAGTATATCTATCTGGCTGCTGACCAGGCCTCATACGATGCGGGAAAAATGATGCAGCAAAAACACCCGCGCATGTTGGTGCTGCGTCTTACTGACACAAAATATTTGCAAGCCATTGATGTTACGCCACAACGGAATTTATATTTAATCGACCCGCATGCCAACAAGGTGTTACGTTACCCGGAAGGTTCATCGACCAAAGGTGTCTACAGTGATTTACATAAACTTCTGGAAAATTCGCGGATTGGATAGTGAGTAACGCTCTGGATATCAAGCCCGCTGGCTGGCGAACAACTTTTGCCTCTTACTATGAGCTCACCAAGCCCAATGTAGTCCTGACGATGGTCTTTACGGCATGGGTAGGCATGTTGCTGGCCAAGCCGGGGACTTTTCCCCTTAATGCCTTCATTTTTGGAACGCTCGGCATCGCGCTGATGTCCGGTGCAGCAGCAGCTGTCAATCATGTGGTGGATCGGTATGTTGACGCTAAAATGTATCGTACTAAAAACCGGCCCCTGCCAACCGGCAACTTGAGTCCAGCTAATTGCTTTGCCTTTGCTTTCATTATTGGTTTGCTTGGTTTGTTAATCCTGTTGTTTCTTGTTAACACCTTAACTGCTGTGTTAACCACATTATCCTTGATAGGCTATGCCTTTATTTACAGCTTGTGGTTAAAGCGAGCGACGCCACAAAATATTGTGATTGGAGGTTTGGCGGGTGCCAGTCCACCCTTGTTGGGTTGGACTGCAGTAACGAATCAGATAGATGCATACGCGTTAGTGCTGGTCTTGATTATTTTTGTCTGGACGCCACCACACTTCTGGGCGCTCGCAATATATCGTAAAGAAGACTACGCCAAAGCTGGCATCCCAATGCTTCCGGTAACGCATGGTAATGACTTTACCCGCCTGCAGATTATTTTTTATACCGTTTTGCTGCTGCTGGTTTCATTATTACCATTTCTGGTTGGCGGTAATGGTGTAATGTACATGATTGGTGCATTGTTTCTTGGTGGTGTCTTTCTCTATCATGCGCTAATGATGTGGTACACCAAAAGCGATGCTTGGGCGACCAAGACCTTCGTCTTTTCTATTGTCTATTTACTGTTGTTATTCACCTTTCTGTTGATCGATCGTTATTTGCCGCTATTACTGGCTCGCATCCCGTCTATGTAGCCGTCTGATGATGTTGTGTCTTGTCTTTGACATATGTAAATTTAATTTAACCCAGATTAAGCAGTGTTTACATCGCTGGCCAGTCTATTCAACTAAGATAGTCCGTCAATTTAAAGACAACTAGCGGGTTACAAGAGCATGAAACATCAGGCAGTACTCCCTTTCGACATGGATGCGTTGGAACCACACATTAGCAAGGAAACACTGGAATACCATCATGGTAAACACCATCAGGCCTACGCGAATAACCTCAACAAGATGATTGTGGGTACTGAATTCGAAAACATGAGTCTGATTAATATCATCAAAAAGTCTGAAGGTGGCATGTTGAATAATGCGGCTCAACTTTGGAATCATACCTTTTACTGGAATTGTATTGCTCCGGGCAACGATTACATGCCAGCCGGTGCGTTTGGTGAGGCGTTGTTAAAAGAATTTGGTTCTCTTGCTGATTTTATTGATGTCTTCAAGCAGGCAGCCGCTCGAAATTTTGGTTCAGGCTGGACCTGGCTGGTGAAACGACAAAATGGTGAACTGGCTATTGTTAACACCTCTAATGAAGGATGCGTGTTGACGGAGGGTTATACACCTTTGTTGGTTTGTGATGTCTGGGAGCATGCCTACTATGTCGATTACCGAAATGAGCGTGGTGCTTACCTCGAGAACTTCTGCGAGCTGATTAACTGGTCGTATGTGGCTGCAAATTACGAGGCGTAATGCAAGAGTCGTATCAACCAGATCAAGCGCGGCACTGCCGCGTTTTTTTGTCAGTAAATACTTAAAATAACCGGGGTTTTATGCAGGGAAACACAAACCCTTGAAACTGTTGATATACTTGGGTCATGTCAGAAAATACTACCAGCATCAGTTTCACGCTTAATCAGCAAGCTCAACAAGTTGAGGTGAGCCCTGATACCCCTTTATTGTGGGTCATTCGAGAGAATCTCAAATTAACCGGCACCAAGTTTGGGTGTGGCATCGCTCAGTGCGGAGCCTGTACTGTATTACTCAATGGTAAAGCAATCCGGAGTTGCGTCACTCCGGTCACAGCAGCCCAAGGTCAGGAGCTCACTACTATAGAGGGTTTGAATGACGAACACCCGTTACAGCAAGCCTGGGTTGACTTGAATGTACCCCAATGTGGTTATTGTCAGTCCGGACAAATCATGTCAGCCGTATCTTTGTTGAACGATAACCCCAAGCCGAGTGAAGTAGAGATTAAAAATACCATGGCCGGTAATATTTGCCGCTGCGGCTGTTATCAACGGATTTATAAAGCAATAGCGTTAGTTGCTGATAGCGACGAGGATCAGGCATGATCACGCGTCGCAAATTTTTAATCGGCAGTGGGGTCGTCGGCGGTGGTTTGGTGCTGGCGATGGTACTGAAAAAAGATCCGCCATTACCTGGGCTGCGCCAGGACAGTTTTGCGCCAAATGCTTACTTGCAAATCACACCAGAGAATCAAGTGGTATTTCACTACGACAAGGCGGAGATGGGGCAGGGAGTCATCACCGGCTTGACCACCCTGATTGCAGAAGAGCTGGATGTACATCCGTCAAAAATAATTACTGAAGCGGCTGGCGTTCACCCCGATTATGGTGCTCCCGTGGTGGGTCAAATTACTGGTGGCAGTATGAGCATCAAGGACTCATGGCAACATATTCGCGAGGCGGGTGCGAGTGCAAGAGCTATGTTGGTACAAGCTGCAGCCAACCAATGGGCAGTCGATATCAGCCAGATTAGTAGTAGTGATGGCAGTTTACTGAATCAAATTACCGGTGAACGTCTATCTTATGGTGATCTTGCTGACCATGCCGCTCAGCTCGAAGTGCCCGAAAGCACGTCATTAAAAGATCCATACGCGTTTCAATACATTGGTAAGTTTGATCAGCGTCTCGATGCTCGCATCAAGGTCAACGGTAAGGCTGATTACGGCATGGATGTGGATTTACCAGGTATGAAGATTGCTATGGTCAGGCGTTGCCCTCATTTTGGTGGGCATGCTGTAAGTTTTGATGCTGGTATAGCACGCGCCATTCCTGGCGTTATCGATGTTTTGGCGATTTCGAATGGAGTGGCGGTATTGGCTGATTCCTACTGGCAAGCCAGTAAAGCGGTCAAGGCGCTGGATATCGTTTGGGATAAAGGACCATTGGCTGGTCTAACATCTGAAAAGATTTTAGCGAATCAACGCGCCGCATTGCGTGATGGAAAAATAAAAGAGTTACATAGTACCGGTGATGTAGCAGCAGCACAGAAGAATGAGTTGCTGGAAGCTGAATACGTCTTGCCTTTTTTACATCACAGTACCATGGAGCCTCAAAACACCACCGTCTTGATCGATGATGGCAAGGCAGAAGTCTGGTCGCCTACTCAGGCACCGGACATGGTGCAATCCGCGGTACACATGGCATCGGGAATTCCCAAAAATAACATCACAGTAAATTCAATGTTGATGGGTGGTGGTTTTGGACGTCGTGCAATGACAGACTTTGCTCACGAGGCTGGAGAAGTAGCGGCCGCCTATCCCGGTACGCCGGTGAAACTGGTCTGGTCACGTGAGGATGATATGCAGCATGACTACTATCGGCCTTCATCAATACATCGATTTCAAGGTAGTTTGAATAATAAAAAACAACTCAATTCCTGGTCTCACACCATGGTGTCGAGCTCGGTAATAACCTCTTTTGCTAATAGTCTGATAGCGGGTGTATTACCTTCAGCTACTCCAAATGGGATGGTCAAGTCTATGGGGCGCGGTCTCTCTAGCCTCGTCAAAAAGATGGCACCGATTATGGAAGAGGGCACGCACATACCTTATGTCTGTGAAAATGTCGCTGTCTCACGTGCGGTATACGACCCGGGCATACCGACAGGTTTCTGGCGTTCAGTTGGTAACTCCTTTAATGGTTTTGTCACAGAAAGCTTCATGGATGAGATGGCGCATGCAGCTGGCCGAGATCCGGTTGAGTTTCGACTGTCGCACATGCAGGATTTTCCCAGAGATAAAAAAGTACTCGAATTGGTTGCCGAAAAATCAGCTTGGGCTGAAAGCGCCGCTCATCAGGGAGTCGCGGTACATCCTTCATTTGGTTCGTTCGTCGCTATGGTTGCGGAGGTTAGCGTTGAAGGGACCTCGTTTACTGTAGACAAGGTGACTGTTGCACTCGACTGTGGGCGCGTAGTCAATCCGGATATTGTTGTAATGCAAATCGAGAGTGGAATAATTTACGGGTTATCTGCTGCATTGAAGCCATCCTTGCAAATTAAAGATGGTGCCGTAGCGCAGAGTAACTTCCATGACTTGCCGGTACTGCGTATGCATGAGGCGCCAGAAATTGAAGTGCATCTGGTTGACAGCGATATCGATCCTACCGGGGTGGGAGAAGTTGGTGTTCCGCCTATTGCGCCAGCTGTCGCCAATGCGCTTTTTGTAGCGACTGGACAACGCTTGAGGGAATTGCCGCTTAAGTTAGGCTAAACGTGCGCTGGTTCACACGGAAATATTAAAATATTGTAAACTAGCAACGAATCTCCATCTCTATAACAATGTAAATGTGACAATGCCTCTCTGAATATGTAGCTGCACAATTACATGTGCGGGATGGATATATGATACCTCCCAAGATTACAGAAAATGAAGCGCAGAGAATTAGAGCGCTGCACTCATTAAATATACTGGACACCGGTCCGGAAGAACGTTTTGATCGACTCACTCGACTCGCACAACATATGTTCAATGTGCCTATTGCTGTGGTGAGTTTGGTCGACGAGGATCGCCAATGGTTCAAATCGTCCTGCGGCTTGAGTGTGGAAGAGACGCCACGCAACATCTCTTTTTGCGGTCACGCCATTCTGAGTGATGAGCCGATGATTATCCATGATGCTACCAAAGATGCCCGCTTCTATGACAATCCATTAGTTACGGGTGATTTGGGTATTCGTTTTTATGCGGGTGCGCCGATACATGACGCTTCTGGAAATATAATGGGTACCTTGTGCCTGATTGATACACAAACTCGAGAATTTACGAACAGTGATGTCATCGCGTTAAAAGACCTGGCTGAGTTAGCCAGTCGTGAGTTAATCGCCGTAGAATTAGCGACCCGGGATTACCTGACCGGCTTATTGAATCGCAGGGGCTTTATGGAACAAGCCAGAAAGCAATTGCTGGCTGCGGCTGAAAATGATGAACATTCCGTTTACATGTCCCTTGATATGAATAACTTCAAATCTATTAATGATGATTTTGGACATACCGAAGGTGACGAGGCTTTGAAATATTTTGCCAAGGTCATGAAGAAGATTTTCAGGGGGTCAGATTTGATGGCTCGGATTGGTGGTGACGAGTTTGCTGTACTGTTATCCAGCGATCAAGTAATAGACAACACCTTATTGTTAAGCAGATTCCAAAGAGCTATTGCACGGGATAATGAGGAATCAGACAAGGGTTATAATCTCTCTTTTTCCTACGGTGCGGTTGCCATTGACCCAAGAGACAAAGTCTCTCTGGACGACATTATTCGCGAAGCAGATGCATTCATGTACAGGGATAAAAAATTGGCGGTGGATAAACTCAGAGATATATGTTCACGACCTGAAACCATCTCTGAAACACAGCAATATTCTTATTTGTAATATTTTTAAATCGCACTAACCACACAATCTGGCTTAACGGATCATGTGGTTAATGCGTGCTTGTCAGGATATGAGTGCGTGCACAGTCCCCATCGCAAGATAAAATAAAATCCAGTACATAGCATCAATAAAAAACAGCTTTTTGAATTTCATTTGAAACAGATAGTTGGTGCCCAGTGCAGGCAGTATAAATCCGATTGCAACTCCAAACGCTGTCAGTATCTTTACACTGACGCTCAACTCGTTGCCGTAAGTCGCAAAGGTGTGCGCCAAGGTCCAGGACGCTAGCAGGCTAAAGGCAAAAGCTCCTCCATAGAGCGCACCATTATTTCCACTTTTTATTTGATCCTCTGTCAAGCCAACAGCGCCCATCCACTTTTTACCCATAATCGGTCCGTACCACAGGCCGCCGACCATAAATCCACACAGGGCAGCTGCAACCACGGCGATCCAGTTAACATCAAATATATTCATGTTGTCTCCTTTGATTTTTATTATCAGGATAATTTTAAACGCAAAATTCGAAAAATTTACTCAAAAGTGTAAAAACTGCCGGTCAGGATGAGACTCATCGCATAGACAGTTCTGCCTGGACGAAGATAATCTTGGTACAGCATAAAAACAGAGTAGCAATGCATGGTCAAAGAACTGGAAGTACCAAAGAAATCCAGTGGTAGCAAAGTGTTAATGCTTTGCCTGTTATTAGTATTAGTGACTATGTCTTATTGCAGCTACAGTATTTATCGTGGTTTTGCTGATTTTCCTGAGTGGGCAGAAAGGGAGGTTGTTTACAGTCGTTATGCTGATCTGATTGCATCCATTGAATCAGAAATTAAAAACTCAGACAGTCTTTATGATCTTGCGGCCAAACTTGAAAAAGTGCCGCATGCCAGTGACATTTTGCATATGGAAATCGAGCATGTGCCGGGTAAGCATGAAGAAGACGATGACCCGCTTGCTGAGGAAGAAGAGTTGGTGGTGATCGATGACAATGCTTCTACACACAGCCATTTTTTAAGTGATTCTGTTGGCTACGGCAATCGCAATGGTATAGATACGATTGTGATTATGTTGAATGTAAAACATCTGTCCAATGTGAATCACGTACTATTCCATCTTGAGCATAACACTCAAGAATGACCTTGCGATTCGTCTAAGCAAAACTCAACCGTCTTGTTCGCTTAAGGCATTCTATGTAAGGCACAAATTTTATTTCCTGAAGGGTCTCTAAGATAGGCCAGATAGAGGTTGCCGATGGTACCGCCTTCACGAACCCCGGGAGGATCTTCGCAACTTGTACCACCGTTTGCTAGTCCAGCTGCGTGCCAGGCATCCGCATCTTCAGGGGTTTTTGCGGCAAAGCCAATCGTGCTGCCATTGCCGTGGCTGGCAGTTTCGCCATCAATGGGTTTGCTCAGAGCAAACACACCTGTTTTGGTAAAGTAAAAACAACGTCCTTTTTCATCGATATTACCTGGTTCATAACCGAGCGTGCCTAGAATTGCATCGTAAAAAATTTTTGATTGTTCAACATCGTTTGCACCGACCATGATATGACTAAACATTCCCACTCTCCATTGTTGTAGTTCATCTAACTAATTATTAAGTATGCCATATCTTCAAGATCTGAAATTGATTATGTCTTTTCAGTTCGTGCATCGGCATAGATCCACGCCATGACACCAGATTTCAATTGCGCAGAAATTCGTTGGTATTCATCGACTTCATATTCATCGGATTGTTGTAATTCATCCGCTGTGATTTCAAATACAGTACCGACGACAGAGTCAGAACACTCGCCGGTATATTTGAGAATCGGGTGTCTGTCAGTGCCACTGGTTGCGATCACGGCTTTATCTTTAATTTGTATTTCGTCCAGCTTATAGCCGGGCAGAATATCTTCTTCGCCCGTTAACAATCGACCAAATGTTTCAAGCTGTACGGTTTCAAGTTGCAGGGTGCCATATGAGAATAATTTTTCCATACAGAGACAGTCTATGAATGTTGTTTGAGCCAATCAACGGCAATTGGCCACAATGAATAACATGAGCGTCTAAAGTATCCCATATGTCCGATGCTGTTTATGCCTGCTTCAACCGGGTTCAGTGAGAGAATCGATGAATCACTTTTACTATAGACGTTTTTCATCTCCACAACATTTGCATAGTTGGCAATGTCATCGTCTGTTGCATGTGCCCACAGAGCGGGAAATACCAGGTTGTCATAGTTGTGCCTGTCGATGGTTTTACCAAAATCGGTTTTTACATAGCCATAACCATTGCACCATCTGGCCCATTGTTGGGCGGCAGCTTTGGGTAAGGGCTCTCCCATACCCACCCATTGAGATTTGGTATAGCCAAAAAACTGATTATTCACAGGAATGAATGCATTCATGAAAAACCAGGCGGACAATTTAAACGGAAAATTCATCTGTTTAAGATTGCCGGATGAGCAGGCAAAATTAAACATGCTGCTGAGACAGGAGGCGTTATGCATTAAACCTGCCAGTTGGCCGCCAGCACTATGACCCACCAGATGGTAGTTTACGCCGGGTGCGTATTTCATAAGTGAGTCCAGTACTGCGGGCATATCCAGCTCCCCCCAGTGCTGTAAGGATGCCGGTGAGTGTTTAACCTCTCCAACAAGAGAAGCACCAATGCCACGATTGTCGTAAGTGATGACACGATAGCCGTGTTCTGCCAGCCAGCGAGCAAAGTGGAAATAATAGCTTTGCTTGATTCCGGTTGCCGGGGCAATCATTACCCCACCCTGACAAGGCTTTTCAGAATTTTGAAATAAGGTGCCAGCAATGATTTGCTGGTCAGAACAGGTGATGTTGAGTGACTGCTGGTGACTTTCAATTTTGGAAGCTGTGTTCATAATGCGTCGGGAATACATTCTCTAGCGTTTATCAATCACACAAGCTACCACGCCAGTCTTTACATGCCCCATGCAGGACTGCATACCAGCGCCAGAGAACTTGCATAGCCCACTAGCCAGACGGATGTTCTAAGCATGGCGATATCATTGACATAACAATACAGATAGGCAATACGGCTAATGATATAAGCCACTGCAAGATAGGATACCAAGGCAGATGTTACGCCACTGAAACTGGCAACTAATACGCCGGCAGCAAACAGGGGAAAGCTTTCAAGTTGATTTTGATGTGCCGCCAGCGCACGCCTTCCAGAACCTTCCAGTCCTTGTTGTTGCTCGCGTGGATGGTTGTTGTCATAACCGGCGGGAGACTTGAGTTGAGCTCTAAACAGAGGTACTTTTGATAAGATGTGGAACAAGCCTGCAAGTAACAGGCACCAAAGTGCAGTTGTCATATTCAATCCATTCAAGAAAAATCAAGCATGAATGGTACACTGGTATGGCATCGTTACAAAACCTGTTCTACCAAGGTGGAAGTTTTGTTCCAGCTTTGCGAGATAATGGAATTTACGATAGTTTGATCAAAGCAATACAAAGAAGGGTTTACTATGAGAATTACTCCTCCGCAGCACGCTGATTCCAGTCTTGATCCAATGGCTACCGCGCAATCTTATGCGCCGGATATTGTAGATGCCGGCAATGCATTTTCCTACTCAATCTATCAGCACAGTAAATTGTCATTGCGGGTATTTGAAGCGGCGCGTATTGCTACCGCTGCTATCAATGGTTGTTTGTTATGTAAAGACTTCCGTACCGCACGAGATATCAATCAACTGGGTATTGAGGGTGGAATTTCCATGAATGGTGATGCTCCTGACGAAGCGTTTTATATAGCCATACTAGATGACAACCTCAGCACGCTCGAATTACCGGAAAATCTGGCGGTACGTTACGCTCGTATGATGGGTGGTGATCCTAAAGCACTGGCTGTGGATGAGGCATTCTGGCAAGAATTCAAGGCGGTATTTAGTGACGCTGAGGTCACTGACATGACTTACTGTATTGCAGCCTGGATGGGAATGGGGCGGGCCATACATGTACTGGGATTGGATGTGGCATGTATAACTCCCGCATCAGCCGATCAGGCGACCTGCTAAAGTTTTCTAACCCAGTAATACCGGGTTAAGTTGCCATAAGGAGTAATTAAGTACGCTGGCAAAACTGACCCACGCCAAATATGGCACCAGCAGCACCCCGGCGAGTGGACGCACACGCCAGAAAAGCACCATCGTAATTGCAATTAGTATCCATAGTATGCTGACTTCAAGCATGGCGGCGCCACCTTTGCGCCAGGCAAAAAACAACCAGCTCCATAGTGCATTAAGCACCAGTTGAACGATAAAAAATGTCAGTGCGGTGCGATGTTTTTGAAAGCCACCGGATTGCCATACCAGCCAGGCAGAAATCGACATTAAGACAAATAACACTGACCAGACCGGGCCAAAAAGAAATGCCGGTGGCGCCCATGCGGCTTTTACAAGCTGTTCATAAAACCCCACTGCTTTTGCAGAGGCGCCGCCGCCGATGGCAGCAGCAGCAAAACACACGATAAGCCACATTGCCAGTCCGGGCCACTCGCCAAGTTTTGTTGTTGTCATAGGTTGTTCTCTATATTCTTGGTGTTATTTTTTGCTAAGCTGAGTAAAGCATTTCAAGTTTTTGTTGTGCCATCACTGGATTTCTCAAATCTTTCTGTTCCAGCATTTCACATTCATCTTTGATCATATCTGCAATGCGAATCGGATAAATTCGACAGTCTTCAGGTCTATCATGATAAATACTGCAGAAATATTTATTTTCTTGTCTTTGCAGCCATGGGCACAACTCGATCTGTTCTCCGGATTGTGGGTCCATCCAGATTTTTCCGTCCCTCACATAAGCAGCAATTTCGGGTCGGTACAATTCCCAATATTCAATATCGTCGGTGCTGGCATGTAAATCACCGTTACTATAATTGATACAGCATTTTCCACAGGAGTTACATGCTTTCATGATCAAAGAATAACTACCTTGCAAGCGGAAATCATCCGTTATTTACGTTGCCAAGCTGCTAGCTAAACACTTGGACAGGCATAGACAAGTGGTTAATTGTGAGTAAAAAGCCTATCAGTTACACTTGTTTTAACTAAACAGGTGCTACTATGCCGATCAGTCAGCCAAGCAGCGGTATGAACAGAAGATGGCTTTTGAAAGAGCTAATTGAACCTGAGCTGTTGGTCGGTCCGGAACATTTCGAATTGGTCGAAACAAGACGGCCTCAACCCGCTGCAGATGAATATTTATTGCAAACCCTTTGTTTGGGTACATCGCCTGCTCAACGCGCCTATGTCACCAACACGGTTAGCATGCATGACAAAGTAAATGCGGGTGAGGTTATGCGTGGGCGTGGAGTGGCTCAGGTTGTTGATTCAAACTCGAAACACTTTCAGCCTGGGGAGTTGGTGATGGCAACAACTGGCTGGCAGGATTACAGTATTCATTCAGCACATGATGCTGGTATGCTTGCGCCGCGAAAAATTTCAACCGGTAATCATCCGTCATTGGCATTAGGTATATTGGGTACGGCTGGTATTACCGCCTATTTTGGATTGACCGAAGTCGGTTCTGTTAAGCCGGGCGATACTGTGCTGGTTTCTGCAGCAGCCGGTGGTGTTGGTTCTTCTGCGGTACAGATTGCCAGAACTATAGGAGCGCGAGTGATCGGTATAGCTGGTGGTCGCCAAAAATGTGATTGGTTAAAAAGGCACTATGCCATTGAAGAGACTATTGATTACAAGTCTGATGATCTTGAGCTCTGCCTCGCAGAGTTGTGCCCGGACGGGGTCGATGTCTATTTTGATAATGTCGGTGGCGACCAACTTAATAGCGTATTGAATCATCTTGCGCTTGGTGCTCGTATCGTTATTTGCGGGTTTATCGCCACCGATTATGATGAAGCCGCTCACGGTCCCTCTAATTACAAGAACCTGTTACGCAAGCGTGCCCGGATGCAGGGTTATTTTGTATTTGATTATCATGATCAATTCCAGCAGGCAGAACAACAATTGATGACCTGGTATAAGGCTGGAAAATTGATTGACAATACAGATGCCCTTGCGGGTCTTGAAAATATGCCAAGCGCATTACAGTCATTATTTACCGGGGATAATTGTGGCGTACGCATCTGTCAAACTACTGCTTATCCTGAGTCGAACTCACTCTGATTGCTTCACGCCTGTATACATGCTCATGGTATCCCGTTTTCGGGGTGATGTTGTGTATGCTTGCGGTAGCGGCAAGCAATACCATGATCAATGCTGGACTAACAGTATTTGATGAGGCCTTGTTGAATGAATTTAGTTGGTCATTGCGCCAGTTAAAGCTAAGAGATACGATTAATTTTCTTGGCGCATCGATCCTGGTGCTTGGTGTGGGTGCGCTGGTAGACAAGGTGGGTTTCAAACCACCGCTAATGTTTGGTTTGTCCTTACTCACAATTGTCTATTTTTCCTATAGTTTTATTTCAGAGTTGATGCACATTTATCTGCTCCACGTACTATTGGCCATGGTGCTTGCCAGTGCCGGCAATATGGTGGGCATCATTGGCGCAGTATCATTGATGCCGGATCGCCGCGGGCTGGCAGTTGGTTTGACACTGGCAGGCAGTAGTATTGGTGGCGTGATACTACCTCCGCTTGCGACTGGGTTGATTGAGGTTCATGGCTGGCGCCAGGCAATGCAATTGGAGGCTGTAATACCGTTAGTCATATTGATGCTGGTCGGTTTGTTGTTACATAACCGCATAGCCGGAAAACAGAAGACAGCGCCGGTAGAACGTAAATCACAGCAAGGTGTGGAATACCAGGCTGCGATCAGAACTCGCCAATTTATTTTTATTGCTATCGCGGCAGGGCTGACATTTTTTTGTGTGGTAGCCGTTGCTTCACATCTTTTTCTTTACATGCGTTCTCTGGAATTTTCGGCTCGTTCTGCAAGCCTTGCATTAAGTCTATATTCTTTGGTTGGTTTGGCAGGCAAGCTGTTTACAGGCTGGTTGTCTGATCATTTAAGTCCTTTTACCCTGATGCGTACCAATATGTTGATAATGTTGGTTGGTTTGATCGGACTGTTTTACTTGCCTGTCTATATCTGGGTCTTTGTCGCTGTAACCGCATTTGGCTGGGGTGGTTTACACACCTTATACAATTATATTCTGCTGGCATTGTTTGGCATGCGAGCGGCGGGAAAAATTAATGCCACAGTGTCATTGATGCAGTCAGCTGGTGCGGGTTTTGGAGCGGCAGCTACCGGCTGGTTATATGATTTACGTGGTGATTATTCTCTGGCATTTATAGTTATTCTCGCGCTGATGGTAGCTGGCAGTTTGCTAACGCTGGGTATCAGACCGTTGAATACTGATTTGATTGATGTGAATCAGGGAACCTGACACTGGTCGCCACGCAGTGATGAAATTCAAGAGACAATTTATTGAAGGGCAATACGGGCAGGTTCATATTCGAGTGGCCACGCCTGCCGTTATTACTCATTGCCCACTCATTTGTTTGCATATGAGTCCCAAGTCAGGGCGGATATATCAGCAGTTTATGCGCGCTGCGGCTAATGATCGAATTATAATTGCGCCAGATTACCCTGGTTTTGGAGAGTCTGATCCACCACCGGCGCAACCGGAGGTTACCATCGAGGATTATGCACAATCGATGTGGGAGGTAGTCGATGCCTTGAATCTTCGCAAGATTGACTTACTCGGTTATCACACCGGCTCTCTGGTTGCGGCAGAAGCCGCTCAACAACGCGGTAAACAGGTGGGGCGAATTGTGATGATTTCAGCACCTGTTTTTACAGCTGCGGAGTTAGAGCAATTCAAGTCTCTCTATCACAGTGTGCCATTGGATGAGGCGGGGACGCGTTTTAAACATATGTGGTCAGAGATGATGAATCATCGTGGTCCGGGAATGACTCTGAAAATGGCTGCCCGCTCGTTTGCAGAAAATTTACGTGCTGGAGAGCGCTATGAGTGGGGCCATAGAGCAGCTTTTGCGTATGCACCAAAATTTGCAGGCGTAGTGAAGCAGCTAGCGCACACTATTAAAGTGATCAATCCTGCGGATGATCTTGCTGAACAAACACCACGCATTCTTTCTTATTTAAATAATGGAACAGTATTAGAGCAGTCGCAGTGGGGGCATGGTTTTCTTGATGCGGATACGGAGGCAGCCGTTCGTGTGATCAAGCGGGCATTAATGGATTAATGCACCCAGGGTGGTCAGTTTATCTGGTTACTTGGCAAAAAAACTTCTGCATTTTGATGGCCGGGCCTGATAATTTCTTCCCCTGTCATTTCGAAGTTTCTGTCGTGTCTAATGAATCGGTTTTGTTCCAGTGTGCCGCTACCTTCAACGCGTATGTCTCTGTTTGAATATGAATTGGTGATGCAGCTATCTTTTTTCGTAGCCCCCTCAAATCGTGCGCTTGTCCAACGCCAGTATAGCCGGCAATTTTTATTCACTTTAATATCTTGCGCGGTAATTTCTTCCAGCAAGTTGAGGTTGTCTTTCAAGCGTGACCTGAATACAGGGTCTTTGATTAAAATGATTTCATGCACAATTGAGTCGCGATTCTCACTCAACATAAAGTGGTGTAAAGATACGCGTTGCATAGCACCGCGAAAGCCATTGCCATCGTCATAATTTTCAATAGCAAAAGCAAGGCCCGGGAGGGTCTGTGTAGCTACTTTCGTATAGCGCATGGCATAGCGTTGGTGACGTTCAAACTCTACCAGGTTACTGGACATTTCATCTTCTATTTGTTGGATGTTGTCCCAGCTGCGTTCAATCCAGCTGGCAAATAACTCAAGGTGAGAATTATCAAGTAGCGTGTCATCCGGCTTGTAGATATTTGTCAGTGCAGTATGTGCTGTTGAGGTACAGCCCGCAATGATCAGGCATATAAAGATTGATAGAACGGCACGCACGCGGTTAGTACCTGATGCAGTCATACTGATGCAACCACCTCAGGTAATGCAGAACAGAATTGTTCCACGTCTTCAAGGCGCCCCATTGAGACTCGGCTCCATTCACTGTAGTCCATGTATTGCCCACTAATCAGAATATTCTTTTCCTTGAAAGCAGCCTGAACATCGTTGGCATGTTTTCCGGTTTTGAAAAATATAAAATTTGTTTGAGAGGGGAGTGCTTCAAATCCGGCATTAGTAATCGCATCCACTGTCATCTCTCGCGCCATAAGAATTTTTGATTTAGAATATTGCAGAAACTGATCATCGTTGTAGCAGCCTATGGCCGCAGCCAATGCTGGTGCGGAAGTCCATGACATGACTGCCGAGCGTATTTTAGACGCCGTTTCTTCGGCGGCCAGCAGATAGCCAATGCGTAATCCAGCGAGGCCATAAATTTTAGAGAACGTCCGGGCAATAATAATATTGTCACTTTCTTTAATCATATCGATACAGCTGTTTTTTTCTGGCTCATCAACCAGTTCCATATAGGCTTCATCAATAACAACTGTCGTGATTTTGGACATGCGCTGAACCGCTCTACGAAGACTCTGGTGATCATGCATTATTCCGGTTGGATTGTTGGGGTTACAAAGCTGTACTAAACCGGTTTCTGCGCTCACTTGTTTTTCTATCGCTGCCAAATCCATGTTCATGTCAGATGTTAGTTCAACGCGTTGTATTTCAGCCAGACCCAGTCGCTGTGCATACATGACGGTTACATCGAAGAATAATCGGGGTGTAACGATGGGTCCTTGTTGACCATAGAGTAAGGCCGTAGCACTCAGAGCTTCGGCGGAACCTGCCGAGATCACCACATTCTCAGGTTCCAGGCCGTGACGCTCGGCAATCATACGAGACAATTTTCGACTTGCACCGAGAGGGTAATAGGCGCCTTTTTTACCAGCGTATTCGATCATGCGTTGCGCAGATGGTGCCGGTCCGTAAGGATTTTCGTTGAACGACAAGCGAGCTTGCCCGACTTGTGGTCCTAGTAATTCATTATTGGGGAAATTCGCAGGGAAGGCACCTTTTGCTTCAGTCTTGGCAGCAGTGAGTGAACTCTGGCAACCATTTGCGAGTAATGATGCACCAGCGGTGCCTAGAAGTAGGGAGCGTCTGCTTATGGCCATGAGGTTTCCTGTTGAGTGGATATATTGCTAATCTTTCCTGAGTATAAAATATCACGCATGTATTTTTCTGTCTTGAGGTTAATTCGCCAGTACAATAGTTGATAATCCTCCCTTGAAGTAAGGAAAACCATGATTCGAAAAATCCATAAGTACATTAGTTTGCTTGTTTCAATACAGCTGATTGCCTGGACCGTTTCCGGAACTTATTTTGCTTTCAATAACATCGACAATATTCGTGGCACAGCATACCGTCAGACAGCAGATTTTCATTCGTTTGACTTGGTGGATTTCAAATCGTCCTATCTGGCACAAGAAGTGCGTGTTCTATTCAGACTCGGAGACCCGATCCTGGTGGTTGAGGACGAAAACGCAACTGCCTATTTTGACGCCACTGGTAAGCCAGTTGTTGAACTATCAAAACAGCAGGCAATCGAGATTGTAAGCAATAAAACCAACTTGATGCCGGTTGAGGCAATCCGCATTGACAAGCTTTATCGCGGTAGCGAATTTAGAGGGCGTGACTTACCGCTTTACAAAGTGACGACAGACTCTTCAGATCAAGTGAACGTATATTTGAATGCCATGAGTGGCGAGGTTACTGCGATACGCTCTGATTCCTGGCGAATGTGGGATTTTTTGTGGGGCCTGCATATTATGGATTATGTCGATCGCGATGATTTCCACAATATCTGGTTAAAGGTATTTTCGGTGCTGGCGATTGTGACCTCGCTCAGCGGTATTGTTTTGTTCGTCATCTCCAGTGTCTGGTGGAAGAGAAGACAAGTCAAAGTATAATCCTGTGCTGGAGTAGACAATGATTCTCCAGAGTTGGAATATATTTTCTATTACTCCAACGGCTCGCAGCTCAACCACTGCGCCCAGCCGCCTTCGATAGCGGATCGTATTTTCCCCGAATCTCGCTGGTCGATTAGATTCCATGGCCAGTCGACATTAATCTGTTCCTGAACACAGATGGCTACCGTTCCCGCCGTAATTTGAGACTCAAGCGTCACCACATCACTTAGATTGACCACACCGTTGGCATCCACATCACCACAGATGGTGGGGCAGTTGCCCGGCTCCGGATCAGGGTCTGGACCTGGATCGGGATCGGGATCAGGATCAGGATCAGGATCAGGATCAGGTGCTGGAGCATTGCTGCACTCAAGCCATTGCGCCCAGCCATCGTTAATCGCGGTTTCGATTTTGTCAGCATCGTTGTTGTTTATGGTGCCTTCCGGCCAACCCACGTCAACGAAAGACGCCACACACGCTGGTACGCTGTTAGTGTTCAAAAGTGAACGCAACAACGTCACGTCCGTTAAGTCAACCGATCCATTCGCATTTACATCACCACAAATAGAGGGGCAGTCACCGGGCCCTGGACCGGGATCAGGATCGGGGTCTGGATCAGGATCAGGATCAGGCGGCGGTAAGTTAGGGCAGACCAGCCACTGTGACCAGCCTTCGTTGACTGATTTCAGTATTTTATCGGCATCTTCCTGACTGATGACGCCATCCGGCCACTGTACGTCAGCATAGGGTGCAACACATTCCGGAGTACTGGTCAGCAAAAAGGTTTCCAGTAAGGCAACGTCCTGCGCATTGGTGATGCCGTTGGCATCGATGTCGCCACAAATAGATGGACACTCATTGCTGCAGCTCGCCGCACAAGCTGGGTCAGCACAATCGGCCAGACCATTCCCATCTTCATCACCGGGAACGTTGCAGTTTTCTTCCGGTGTTGGGGCGCTGTTGTCGATGGTGATCTGACAGAATAAATCCGCTTCAAAAGCAGGGACAGGGAGTGTTACGGTTGCCTGGTTGTTGCCGGTATTTACAAAGGTAAGCTGATTGTTCTGAGTTAATACCTGGCCGCTTGCTGTCGAATAGCAGGTGGCTTTATAAAGAGGTGCTCTGCGTAGATTAAGACTAAAGTTGCTGGCCGTGGTGTTGCCTAAAACATTACGTGTGATGGTTGGATAGAAATCACGATTGATGAAATACAGATGCGCTTTACTATCCGATGTATATCCACCAACACGAATTTGTGAGTTTACGTTTTGGGTGGCGATTGCGGCTAAATTGTCTTCGGCCTGAAACCCTTCCGTGATGCTACTGAAGGTCCCTAGAATATCGACATATTCATCAGGCCACTTGTAGTGAAAGTCCAGTGCTCCGCCGTTGCGGTTATAGGCCATATCCCAGGTAAAGGTTGTACCGCCAGTGTGATAATGAAATATTGGTAGCCAGGTAGCGGTGCGGAAAAAGTCAAAATTGAGGTCCTCACTTAACTGGTAACGTCCACCCAGACCCGCCTCGGCAAAGAATAATGGTTTACTTGGCACAATGTTGTTACGTACCGGTACGGCATCAACCATTTGCACGTCCCACTCATCAAGAATCAAGGGTCGTTCGTTAACGCCATTTTCATTGAAGGTTTTACCCACGTATTGATGGGCACCATGAAAATCGACGCTGAAGGCTTCACGCGGTGCACTTAATGGTGTGCCAGGAGGGCAGTAGGCAGGTATCGTTTCTTCAAGAGTGGTGGGTGCTTTCCAGATATTATGATCAGCCGCATCGCGGGCATGATCCAGCAACGCAATACTTGTGGTAACCAGTTTGTCTGCGCGTAAACTTTTAGCGTAGTGGTAGACATCGTTATTCCAGTCCGCCATGTCGGTTTTGACCTGGCGTGTTTCCAGCCACTGACTGCAGCGTACAGCATCGGATTCATTTTGGTTGTTGTTATGCCGTTCGCGCGGAAAGATGCCGTAATTATCGGCCTCGTTCCATAATTCAAAAATGCCGAAATGCGGGTAGGCGCCCCAGCGTGCCATGACATAGCGCACTTTCTTCTTCATCAGTTTACGAGTGTCCTGATTACTCCAGACCTCTGAGTTGTTGAAGAGTAAGCCGGGAGTGGCTGCGCGTTCGGCTGCGCTATAGTTGTTAGCGTTATAGGCACTCTTGCTCCAGAGTGTGCAATCAACCGGGTCATCACCCCATGAGCAATGCGTAAATACAGTGAGCATTAAATAGGCGTCATTGGCTGTAAAGGCAGCAACGATTTGGTCCAGTCGTTTGGCACGTTGCTGGTTGTAGCGATTGACGCCTTCAAATTCACTACTCGGCCAGGGAAACTTTGCTTCCAGGCCCAGTGCAAACTCCATATCCAGCCAGACCCGTAAAGTGTTGGCGTGATCGGTTTTTAACTCCGCCAGATAATCCAGATCATTCTGTAACGGGTCATCATTGCCAAAAAAAGGAAAGTTGTGACCCTTGACCAGAAATGGTTTACCACCGCGCGCAAAAAAGTTTGTGTGTTGGCTGGAAAGCTGCAGGCGTTGATCCGAAGATTGCGGTTGGGCAATCGCATTAAAGCTCACTGATGGGCCAGACTGAACACCATTGACCAAAAAACGTGCGGTATGCGCGCCACTGTGAGTCACATAAAATCTGCCGACCCAGTCTCCGGAAGTAGGAAAAGGTGAATTGCCCGCACCTTCATAAAAGGCCGGCACTTTGATTGTGCCACCCGGTGAGGTAATCCATAAATCTACTTTAATCTGATCCGGGTCATAGGGGTTAGCTACCTGAGGAAAACTAGCGCTATTGACGCGATGTTCAAACACTGTGTACTGATTGAGATCCTGAGCAAAGCTGCTGACACTACAGAAAGCGAGCAGCAATATGAAAAGTACTTTGTTGTTGAAATGAGTCATGTTGGATGGTTGCTGGTTTCGTCCCTGAATCAGCGTACTCTTATTATTAATCTAGGCAAGTCATTTTAAACTATAGATTTGCACTGCTGTAGCTTATCTGATGTTAGCTATAGTGAAATATTCCTTTTCGCCTACAATTTTAAACAACTTGTAATACTTTCAGGAGTCTCTTGGGGTGAATTTGGGTTTTACCTGGAAAGCGGATAGACCCAGCCCGAAATTTCGCCGCCATTATACGCATCACCGTTTGGGGCTATATCCAGTAGCTGGTAATTACCTTGCGATTCTTTTAGTTGTATTTGTCGTGCGTATTTATGTGGATTTACCCAGCGCTGGTTATTATAGTTTTCTTCAGCTAGTGACACGATGCCCATGGCAAGATCGACATCTACCACAACAGCAACGTGGCCGAAGAGCCAGTCCGGATTGTTTTCTTGGGGGTAATAAATAACAAGGTCTCCACGTTTTGGTGGATTGGCAGCTGTACCGTTAATTGATCGCGCCAATGGAATAGACGTGTTGTTATATATGTTTTTTGCTTGGTTTAAATAAATTATTTCATGGGCACTATCAATGCTGCCGAAAGTAATGCCCTCATTAATCATCCACCAGCGTCTGGCATATTCAACGCATTGATAGATAACGCCTATATAGTGTTCGCTTGAGTTTTCCGGATCCGAGCTGTAGTTGCTGACACTCTTGTCATTCAAATTCAGAAAAGAATATTCAGGCCTAATGCAACTTGACTGGCAGTTTGAATACGATGGAGTTAAATCAGTAGTGCCTAGTAATGAGCCGAATTCAGTTACACAATCTGTTGCACATGAGTTTTTTCCAATCTCGAACAGGGTATCTTTTTGTTCTTTGCTGAGGGGTGCCGGTTTTGGCCGTAAGCCGTTACCATCGGTTACAGGCAAGTCAGAAAATTCACTGTCGGTCGTATTTTCCAATTTGGATCTAACTTGGCAAGCAATGATACAAGTGGATAATAATATAAGTAAGAAAAACTTCATGTCAGAGTCACCCTGGTTTTTTCCTGACCGCATAGATTAGTACCATGCCGGTAAAGACAGCGACCACAAAACAATAAAAGGCGAAGTTGTAGGATCCATTTTTATCAAAGCTGGATGCGACAAAATAGACGAACACCAAAGCCATCGATTGCATCACAGGCGCCATCGAGCCGAATACCAGGCCAAAATTACGCGCGCCAAAATTGGCGGCGGTAAGGGCTGACCATACCGGATAGATACCACCAACAGCAGCACCAAACACAGAGGCAAAAGAAAGCAGAATCCAGTAGTCGGGCATTTCGATAAAAATTAGTAACAGCGCCGCGTGAAATAGTGCCACCATCGCAAACAAGTGCCTGACATCAATATAATCAGCCAGATAACCGACCAGAAATTTCCCGAAGATTGCGGAGAAGGTCATGGTTGAGATAATACTGGCAGCCTGAGTCGGGGTAAGTCCGGCATCGATGAATAGTGGGTATTTAGATGTCAGGATAGCCTGATCACTGGCAAGCAGTAGACCAGCACCTAGCATGATCAACCAGAAATTTTTGTTTTTTATCAAACTGGACAAAGTCCAGGTTGTCGATTCCACCTCTGCATTGGCGTTGGTGTTTGACGTGCCAGGCTCAAACTCATCGCTTGCAGCTATCAGTTCCTTTGATGGTTCGTTTTCTATCAGAAAAAATCCGACCAG
>CALIRD010000186.1 GCA_938042355.1 uncultured Thiotrichales bacterium | reverse complement strand
TTGGTCTGGGTCGCTGCCGCGGAGTTGGTAATCGCCACCGGATAGGTATCGGTCAGGGCAACATTGCTCAGGGCAAAGCCGTTCGGGTTGGTAATCTCTAATGTCAGGGTACTCACGCCACCCGCCGCTATCGGGCTCGGACTGATTGTTTTCGTTAAGGTCGGGGCAACAGGTGCAGGAGTTATGACCAGATCATCCGTTGTTGGTGTAGGGTTGTTACCAAGATCGGTTTCCAACTCACCTGCTGCAATCGTATTGGTGTGGGTACCTACTGTTGAGCTGGTTACTACTACAGTTAGTGTACAGCCTGCGTTAGCCGGAATAGTATCACCACTATCATATGAAACTGTCGACCCTCCAGCTGTTGCTGTCACACCGCCGGGACAAGTTCCGCCGGTTACTAATGGGCTAGCCACAGTCACACTAGCAGGTAGTGTATCTGTCATTGCCGCAGTCAGCGTGGCATCAATGCTGTTGGAATTTGACAACGAAATAGTAAGTGTACTGGTTCCTCCAGCCGTAATGCTGTCAGGTACAAAGCTTTTGAAAACGTCCGGCTCTATACTGGTAACTACCAAATCATCAGTAGCGGGCGCTGTGTTACTACCCGCATCTGTTTGTAAATCCCCTATTGCTATAGTGTTAGTATGGGTACCAACAGCACTGCTAGTAACTACTGCTGTGACTGTACAACTACTCGATGCCGGAATCGTTCCACCGATATCATATTGCACCGTGTTGCCACCTGCAGCTGCAGTAATACTACCGGTACAACTTCCACCGGTTACTACCGGTGAATCGACTGTGACACTTGCCGGCATAGTATCGACTAGGGCCGATGTCAGCGTTGCAACACTCGGATTTGGGTTAGTGAGTATTATTGTAAGTGTGCTGGTTCCACCAACTGGAATATTATCTGGACTGAAGTTCTTGGCTATTGATGGCGGAGCCGAAGGAACATTAACCGGTGTATCGTGAGTATCGTTATCATTCCCGGGAATACCATCTGTAACTGCCGGATCAGCATTTACCTGTACGGTGTTGGTTAGCGTTGTACCCGCTGCGCCCGCTGGAATTGGGTCAGTCGTGATCGTAATAGAATTGGTTGAAGAAGCTGCCAATCCTGTTCCACCAGAAGCCCACGTACAAGTAATCACCTGAGGAGATGCATTATCTGCTCCACAAGCCCAGTCAGCTGAGCCATCTGTTATCGCACCAGCGGCTCCACCATTGACAGTAATTCCAGCTGGCAAGGTATCTACTACTGTTGCGCCTGTACCAGAATCGTCAGGACCATTATTGGTTACATTAATTGTGTAAGTTAGTGTATCGCCCGGGTCTGCTGCGGTGATGCCATCATCTTTAGTGATAGCCAAATCTGCTGCATCATTACAATCTGCGCGATAAACACCAATGTCATCAAGAATTATTTCTGCTGTTCCTGGGTCACTACCTTCCAAGGTACAAGAAACACTCTCTGGAGATTTACAGAATGTATTTGAAAAATGCCCGTAATTCGTAAAGGCGAGTGTTGATGTTGCTGCGGTAGCCGTAAACCTGATTGTATATTGTGTGTCAGTGTTAGAAGGCCCGAAGATCGTAAAGTGGGCTGCACCACCTGGAACTTCCACAACAGCTAGACCATCGCTGGAACCCTCAGCACGCACCCACCAGTTAACCTGATAGGTCACACCGGGTACAGTAGCGAAATTACGCGAGAGTGTTACCGGCTCGCCCCAGTTGCCACCCTGTCCATTGGAAGTACCAAAATTACCAGCACCTGAAGTGCCGATGATCATATCATCAACTTCAGTTCTCATCTCTATTCCAGCTATTGGAGTAGTAATGTTACCTATTGCATCAGAGCTAAAACCCGAGCCTATTAATGGGCTGACTCTTCTAAGCTGACCGTTACCAAAATAAATTGAGTCACTATCAGTTCCTGACGGAATCACATTACCATTACTGTCATATACAGTTGGATCCAGATCATTACCGTTAATATTGGCATAAGTATCTTCTCCACCCCCAATTTCAGTCCAACCCGGTATGTCTATAGTTGGAACACCGATGGAGTTTGGTGCCCAATACTCTGAACCAGCACCACTAGTGAGCTCATTAAAGTCCTCATAAAACACAATTGCCTGACAAACATCAGGTGGATCAAATGCTTCAACATCAAGGGTATCTGGGGTCGGTACAAGTGCAATACCGATGACATGATCCTCAACCTCTCCGTCAGAAAGGAGGCCAATATCATCACTTACGCCGATTGCATCTGACGAAATTCGTATTCTTATGTAGGTTGTATCTCTGGCTATATCACCAGGGATATTTGACCAGACTAGATTCGTTGGCGCTGTTTTTACTGCCCCATTGGCGACAGAAATTAAATCGGAAGCCTCATCATCATCAAATGTTCCACTGTGATCAAAATCGATCCAGCCACGCATATTGACCGCCGCACCAGAGCTATTATTCGCTTCAATAGGAACGCTGTAAGTTGTCGCCGTCTCTAGCAATAATGGAAATAAATTAGGCTTCCAGTAGTTGGATCCAGGAGCGTTGGCATCTATACGAGGTATTGAGTCCTCATCATCATTACAACAATCACCACCATCATCACCAATTGCCACACCATCATAGATAGATCCAGCCTCTGTATCTGGCACTTGATTACCTAAGAATATTGTAGCCCCGCCATTAACTGTGTGGCTTGCGTCACCGAATGAAATCGGTGCGTCTCCATAATCTTCTGCAGCCATTGCAGAATAAGAAGCCAAAGATAGGGGTAGCAACAATAAAATTGCTAGTCGTCGTGTGAGGTGAGTCATAGATGATCCTTGCATACGTCCATGTATATCAATTTGGTTTTAATTTTTAGCTTCGGGATCATGCATTAGCTGTGTACAGATGACTTCCCCTGTTCTGATAAGCGTTGTAATTTACAGAACGAGTGGTTGTTGTCATGAATAGAACGAGACGCAGTTTTGTCTCGCATTGGAATTCATAAATTTGAATTAAATTGTAAAACCTATTTGACAAATGGCGAGGTAATAATCACGGACGGTTTATATGAAATTCCTGTTGTGATGAACATCACGATTTGTTTATAGCTTGTTTTAAAAATAACCGACTTTAATCAACACAGCTTTTATAGCTCTAAATAAGAAGATAAACAATTGATTCGCGCTTTGAATTCCATGATTTTTTGAGTCATGCTAGTGACATAATAACGAATGCTTTTCTAAAAATGCAGAACATGAAAATCTCATACTTAATCAGTAGATATCCAGCTATTTCTCATACTTTTATTCTCCGCGAAGTACTTCATTTAAAATCAATGGGCCTAGAGCTGATTACGGCTTCTATAAATAAAACTAATCGAACAGATGAGAAACTTACTCAAGAAGAGATAAACGAGAAAAACCTGACTTACTATGTAAAAGAAGCAGGTGTAACAGCTGCAATAAAATCCAAGACTGCGCTAGTATTCAGAAGCCCTTTGAAATTACTTAAAACGTTTTTATATGCAATAAAAACTGCGGGGCCTAATCTTAAAATGCAGCTCTATCATCAACTTTATCTCATCGAAGCAATGATGGTCGCTGAATGGATGCACAAGAATTCAAGCAACAATCTGCATGTACACTTCGCCTCTGAAGTCGCAACAGTCGGCATGTTTGTAAAAAAACTGAATGGTTGTCATCTTTCTATTACTGTTCACGGACCAGATGAGTTCTACAATGCTGACAAGTATTTGCTTGAAGAAAAAATAAATACGGCTGACAAAATCTTTTGCATCAGTGATTTTGCACGCAGCCAACTGATGAAGCTTTCAGAATATGATCAATGGGAAAAGTTTTGTATCACCAGACTTGGAGTAGATATTGATTCATTCAAACCAAACGATAACAATGTTAACAAGACCCCTAACATCCTCTCTGTTGGGAGATTATGCCCAGCCAAAGCTCAGCATATACTGATTGAAGCCGCCGCTATACTTGTGAATTCAAGACTAGATTTCACTATCACCTTTGTTGGTGACGGCCCCGACCGCAGCTCATTAGAAGATCTCTGCAACTTACTATCACTAAATGAAGTAATAACTTTTACCGGTTCTGTTAATCACGATCAAGTAAAAGACTTTTATAACGAGTGCGATATTTTTTGCCTTCCTAGTTTCGCTGAAGGTATTCCAATCGTCTTAATGGAAGCGATGAGCAAGAAGATACCCTGCGTTACCTCGAGAATCACTGGCATACCGGAACTTATTGATAGCGGTGTCGACGGAGTATTAACCTCCCCGTCGAATGCTGAGGAACTCGCTCAGGCACTCCAGTCGTTAATTGAGAGCGAAACTCTACGTGCAGAAATTGGCATGGCCGCCAGAGACAAGATAACCAAGAAATATCACCTTGAAAAGAATATGACGTACTTTGGAAAAAAACTGGAAGAGTCAGTAAAAAATACTGATTAACTTAGCGTTTAGTTCTCTGCCAGCCGGCATCATCTCGCGACATTTTAAAAATCTTCCCCAGCTTAAGCACCTTCCACAAGATATAACCTGGTGCTTTGAAAAGCGCTAATACATCAAGCTTGTCGCAACCTCCAAGATACATCGCCACAAAAACATGTAGTACAAATATTATCATTGCTAAAAACGAATAGACCAAAAAGCCTACATTAGAAAACCAGGCTAATGCCATCAATAGCAATAAAAACATCAAGTGATAAGCCAGCGGTAGTAATAATAATTCAAGTAGTGGCTCGAGCATTCGAAATTTACCACGCATCACTTCCATGCATAACTTTGGAGCAATTTGTCGAATCATTTTAAAGCGACCTCCCTCCCAACGCGCTCGCTGTGATTCTGCGTCTTTTGCCGTTGATGGCATCTCTGAACGAACTGCCGTATGCTCAAGAAAAACCACTTTCTTACCAGCACGAATCAAGCGCAAATGATACTCAAGATCCTCAACAATTGAGTAACTATCATAGGGAATTTCCAGCAGAGTACCACTGGACAAACCAAAGCCATTACCTACAATACCAACTGACAACCCGGCTTTTTCTCTTCCCAATGGGCGCAAATGATTTATTCCCAGGAAAGCAATATTCATAAGCCGGGTACGTGTATTAGTCTGATAGTGATCGACTCGGTAACTGCACTGGCCTGCATCAGCACCCGAAGCAAACAAATCCTGGTAACTTGATATAAAATTGGCATCGACAGTAGTGTCCGCATCTACAACTACAAATGCATCATACTTTTTTTTAGCTTGTAAATGCGAGAATGCATAGTTAAGTGCATAGCCTTTGCCACGCTCTTCTTCGTTGACCCTTACTAAAACATTCACACCCATCTGCTCAGATACTGCAGCGGTATTGTCATTACAATTATCTGCAATTACATATATATTTTGATTTGATAAGGAAGGATTACAATTCTGGAGACTTGACAGTGTTTTAGAAATTCCTACTTCTTCATTGTGTGCTGGAATGACAATAGCCAGCTCGGGTAGACCATCTTCAGCAATTTCCATTGTACCTGATTTTTTTCGAATTGCTGAAACCGTCAAAAACAATAACTCAACAGTACCCGGCAAGGTGAGTATGAGGAGAATCAAACAGATTAGTACGAACAACATATACACCAGACAGAGAATCAAGCTGAATCATAGCTCATGCACAGAGTTTGCGGCAAAAGCTTATTGAATATTTACTAAAAAAGTGATGTTACTAGTAATAAACTTCCAATGACTCAATATCTTTAGTGGAGATTGGAAAGGTAACATTGCCCCCATATCTTCTTTGCTGAACCTTTAAATCGCCATCAGCAAACGATACTAGCTTTCCTTCCATTGGGTCAGCAGTATTTCGATAAACACGCACTTTTGCACCAATATACTTTTTCACATCCGTGAGTTTGAACTCCCTATATCGAGGTCTTTGATCCTCGATGTGTACGGCTTCTTTTTCAACATCAACACTCTTGTTGGACTCAATAGCAAGCTCTACATGTTCTTCAGCCAAATCAGATGTTGCCAGCATTACTGGCCCGCCCTCTGCGCAAGCCGAGACTTTAGCTGAAAGCTCTTCGAGACGTTTTACAGATTTTGGATCAGTATTACTGGATTGGTAGGATGCCGAGATAAAACTATACGCCATCAGTTTGTTCATCAACATTTCCTGATCGTCTCCACAGGCACAAACCTCTTCCGCGGCCAACAACAAGTCTTCATCAGATACGCCTTGAGCAGACATCGTCGCCATCGACATCATCTCGGACATATTAATACCCTGTTGTTTTCCAATAACAAAAGCCGAGAGAATTCCAACACCACCAACGATAAAAAACATAGGTATATAACAGACAACGGTTGCCACCAGACTTTTGAAATACCCTAATTTGACGCACTGGGAGAAAACTAAAACGCTCAGCAAGAAAATAACAAAAGTCGCTACCAGAGCAATACCCCCATCCTGATAGAGTTGTTCAGCAGATAATGATTCTGTGCCTACGTCGGTATAAAACAAAAACTTGACCACCGCCATGATGATGACTTGAAGCATTATCCCGATCAGCAAGCTCAAAATTACCCAGCGCTTTTTACCACGCTCGGCACCAAATGAGCGTGCAATTAACGCCTTTAGCCAGCTATAAAATAGTACAAACACCGCCAAGATGGCGACTGGTATTGCCAGTGAGGCAAATGATAGTCCTACGAAGCCCATAACCCAGGTCCCTACTGAATTTTAGTGAGTATGCTACTCAGGGCAGAACTTGTCGTTGGCAGGGATCACAATGTGTTTTTGCAAAAGACAACTGGTGACTAATATCTGATTATCGGGATGGTAAGAACACACTGAGGAACTCGCCTCAGGTTCTAACGACGTCATTTCTCAGATAGACGGGAATTGCCTGCTCAGCAGGTATTGTTTGCTTATTTTTCACAACTATTTTTGCCAACTTGACTAACGAAGCTGCATCAGGGTGGAGCGTAGCAAGGTTCTTTGAAACTCTTGAAGAATAACCATTCGGCTTGTCATCAGGATACTCGTCCCAACCCGTACCGACGGCGACCCATGTTCCGTCTTGCGGTAAAGAAATATCCTTCAAGCTGATTACCTGTTCTTCTGATTGGCGTTCTAGTAGACCAGAGTGATTAAAGTCATAAGAAGCACAATATACTTCGCCCATTCTGGCATCCATAGCTACCAGTACCTTTCGCGCATCATGTTTAGTGTTCGCATGTTGAGCCACCGCAGCCAATGTTGAGACTCCCATAACCGCAACACCAGTACTGAAACCCAGCCCCTGTGCCACCGATACCGCCAACCTGACGCCAGTAAATGCTCCTGGCCCCTGACCATAGGCAATGGCGTCCAGGTCTGATAACGTCAAGCCAGCTTGCTGGAGTAATTCTTCGATGATAGGCAGCAATATTTGAGTTTGTTTTTTTTCAGGAATTGAAAAATGCTCATATAACTCTCCACCAACTGAGACACCAACCGCACAAGCTTCGGTAGAGGTATCAAAGGCGAGTATTTTCACGGCTGATCACCCTCAACGGTAGATAAAAAATGTACCGCTTCCTGAGCACTATCCGTGAGCGGCATGGGCGGCAAACTGGCGAGGAATTTACGCCCGTAAGGCTTGGTTTTAATTCGAGGATCACAAATGACTAACAAGCCCGAATCGTAAGCGTCTCGAATCAAACGTCCGGCACCCTGCTTCAGACTAATCACGGCTTCAGGCAGCTGATAGTCCATGAAGGGATTTAATCCTGACTTCCTCATCACCTGCAAACGTGCCTCAAGCACAGGGTCACCCGGTGAAGCAAATGGCAGTTTGTCAATAATAACACAGCTCAACGCCGCCCCTCTGACATCAACACCCTCCCAAAAACTACTGGTGCCTAGCAACAAGCCATTGCCTGTGGCTCTAAAATCTTCTAGTAGAGTCTGGCGTGGCGCTTCGCCTTGCACCTGCGGCGAATATCCTTCCTGTCGCATTTTTTCGGCTGCCAGTTTCAATGCTCGATGACTGGTAAACAAGATGAAGGTGCCACCTACATTTGCTTCAATCAGAGGTAATGCTACCTGACAAACCCGATCCGTAAAATCTTGCGCAGCGGGCTCCGGCATGCCTTCTGGTAAATACAACAGGGCGTTGTCTTCATAATTAAAGGGGCTACCCCAAATTTTCGTGATCGCATCTGTAATTCCCAGACGATTACAAAAATGTCCAAAGTCACCATCAACAGCCAAGGTGGCCGAAGTAAATACCCAGGCAGAGGTGAATGCTTCCCGATGCTCGGCAAAGATCTGGTTTATCGCTATTGGTGTTGCGTGTAAAATAAAACCAATACGCGATGTTTCATACCAATGAATGACATCGTCATCAGGCTGGCCAAAACCGCGTAAAATATCCCGGGTCATCACTGTTCGTTTGTAAGCAGCTGCGAGCCCTTGACTGCGTTCGCTGATAGCATCGAGCTCATCAACCAGACTGACTAACAACTCATCAAGATCATCAATGGTCTGCTTCACTTCTTTTCTATTGAGCATCGGCAGCCACGCCATACGTGAACCTTGCTGACCCAGCGCGTATCGAAATCTGGCAACCGCGGCTGGTAATGAAGTGGCGAGCTGGGTTAAATCCAGCATATCCGGCGCCGATTCCAGAATTTCTGCTTTGACATCTTTAGCCAGTTCGTTGAGTTGGCGACTCGAGAAACTCTTACCAAAAAATATGGAAGCGACCTCTGGTAAACGATGCGCCTCATCAATG
>CALIRD010000185.1 GCA_938042355.1 uncultured Thiotrichales bacterium | reverse complement strand
TCTGCTACACCGGCCTCGTCAACTTTGCCATCGCTGATGAGTATCTGTTGATCGGTAACATACATAGCGACAGATTGGTTTAGTCGTTGCATGACCTCTTGACTGTATTGTTCAGAGGTTGAATGAGAGAGGTAGAGCAGCCATGCGCCCAGTACGCTTACCAACAACAGAAATGCGACGGTGAGTTTGCCGTAAAGGGTATGGAGAAATTTCATCATGAGAATTTGTAACCAACACCCCACACTGTGGTGATGAGTTTTGGGTTGTTAGTGTCATCTTCAATCTTTGCACGCAGTCGATTGATGTGTGAATTTACGGTGTGCTCGTAACCTTCGTGACCATAGCCCCAGATACAGTTCAACAAATGTGCTCTGGAAAAAACACTGTCCGGGTTTTGCATGAAGTAACTCAGCAAATCGAATTCTTTGGCAGTCAGCTCAAGACTTTCGCCATTTTTTCTTGCTTGGTGTGAGCGCAAATCCATCTCGATAGATTGGTCCGGAGAAACCAGTTTGGTGGCGCTTGGTTCTACACTTTCATTAGCCGACATTCGGCGAAAAATGGCGCGTATTCTTGCAGACAACTCAATCATGCTAAACGGTTTGGTTACATAATCATCCGCTCCGGATTCGAGACCAATCACATGATCCAGTTCGCCCGATTTACTGGTTAGCATCAGTATTGGCACATAATTTTGTTCTGCTCGTAGTTCGCGGCAGAGTTGCAAGCCGTCTTTGCCGGGTAAGCGCAAGTCCAGAATGATTAAGTCCCAGTTGAACTCCGTGGCCAGCGTAAAGCCGGTGTTGCCATCGTTTGCAACCTCAACTTTCTGGTACTGATCCTGTAGTTGCATCTTGATCAGCTTGGCAATATCAGGATCATCCTCAACCACCAGAATCTTGTGTGGGTACTGGCTGTCATGCTTTGAAAAAGTTTTAGATTGTGCTTGCATGGTTGGTCACATATAAAAATTAAAAAAAGTGGGAAGCAAGATTGCTTCCCACAACCGCATGTTCAGAGGAGAGGAGAATGTGCTTTATTGAACACGCATTACAGATATATACGCAACAGGGTGGTCCCACCGATGCACTTCAGTCAAAATTGAACTGGAAAGTCCATTATCGACGGTGAGTACACCTGGATGACCGGTCACAATGTTGGCTATATCATCTCGATCGGCGTTGAATCCTTCGCCGCCGTCTGCGGGCCCCGGTATCGTTCCGATAGCTTCTGAATTGGCTTCCGTGCCAGTGTCATAGCTGATGGAAACCACCGTTTGGATGTCACCCACTTCCATACCTTCAAGCGACATACCTCTGACAGCAGTAATAGCATCGTTGGAATTCACCAACATAGAGACAACCGAGACTGTCAGTCCGGGAAGATCGTCTTCGTTAACTGTCAGGCTCAGGTTTTCTGTGGCTCCAGGTCCAGTAGGCCCTTCGGCGCTGACTGTCGCAAGCACACCGTCGGCTGTCTCGGCTGCTGCAATCAGATCGGCGTTATTACCACCTTCCGCCAGAACTTCCAGTTCAGTCGTTGATGGCTCTCCAATCTCAAACAGAGAATATTGGTCCGTGTGGGCAATCACAGCAATGGGTGAAAAAGGTTGTGTCGAGGTTGCATTGACTACTGAAACCTCAAACTCAACAGTGACGGGTTCCGGTGCTGGTTCTGGAGGCGTGTCGGAGTCGTCGCCATTATTGTTGTTATTGTCACAAGCCGACAGAAAAAATGCGCTCATGAGTAATAACACAGCAAGGCTGAATGTTTTATTTAATTGAATAGGCATAGTCGTCTCGCTTAGTTAACAGTCACGAATACACGGGCAACTGGATTGAGCCAACGATGTACCGTCGCGTCCAGGTCGCTGCTGCCACCCAGTGCGTCAGTATCACCAATACCATTGCGATGAATGTGTACAAAACTTTCGATAGTGGTAGAGACACCGCTGCCATTAACACCGGATGCGGCGTCTACAGGGCCAGGGGCAGGAAAGCCCGGTACACCGGATGCACCACCGCCGCGGATTTCATCATTGGCTTCGGTACCCGAGTCATAGGCATTGACATTAAAAACATACGTGCCTGGTTCGGTTGGAATTTCAATGCCGTTCAAGCCGATAAAGCCATCATTGGTTGGTAGCATCATCGCAACGACGGTGAGGTGAGTATTCGCTTCGCTGCCATCGGTATTGATTTCAGCGGTTGCATTGGCACCCGGTGCGAGTAATCCGCTAGCAGCGTTTTCACTAATGGTTGCTCCAACTGCTGTCAGATCGCCACTCAAGCCACTGATATCGCCACCTTCAGCCATTGCTTGCAAGCTAGCACTGGCGGGAGTGCCGCTGGTGAAGACCCGGTCCTCGGGTGCATGTGCCGCGATCATGAGCGGGGTGAAATACATACCGCGGGTGAGATTGCTAACCGTAATGGATAAATCTGCAGCAGAAGCAGTAAAGCTGGCTGAAGTAGCCAGTGTAAAAAAAAGTAAGAAACTAAGTCGTTTGATCATGGTAAATCCTTTTCAAGTATTGGGTAATTAAAAGACCTCACTACTTTCAGGATAAACCGGCTTGAAATCATCACAAAACTATCACGCGCGAATAACATCTTGTTCACGAGCACCGCTAGGGTAATATTCGTAACCAATTAGTATGCGTAAGAGCGTAGTGCTATTGATATTTGCATACTTGATTTTATTCAGTTGAAAATAACGATGACAGGTTGAACCCATGGCCGGAAAATATTTTTCTAGAAAAACATTCGAATTCCTCAAGCGGCTTGAGGAAAACAACAATCGCGACTGGTTTAACGAACATAAACAGGACTATGAAGACCTGGTACGAACACCGGCTCTGGATTTGATTGAAGAATTTGAAAAGCCCTTGTATAAGTTTGCGCCGCAATTTAATGCAATACCGAACAAGGTGGGTGGTTCCTTGATGCGCGTCTATCGAGATGTGCGATTCTCCAAAGACAAGACTCCTTACAAGATCAATATCGGTATCCAGTTCAGGCATCAAATGGGCAAAGATGTACATGCGCCCGGTTATTATTGCCATCTGGCCAATGATGGCTGCTTTATTGCTGCCGGTATCTGGCGGCCCGATAATCCGTCACTGCGGAAGATTCGTGAATTAATCGATGAAAAGCCGTCAGTATGGAAAAGAGCCAGAAAAATGGGTGGGGACTTCGAATTATCTGGAAATAGTCTCGTCAGACCACCAAAAGGCTTCGATAAGGAGCACAAATTGCTGAAAGACCTTAAGCGTAAGAGCTTTATTGGGATTCAAGCCGTGCCAAAACGCCAAATGCAGAGCAATACCCTACCGGAATGGCTGGCTTCCGAGTACCGCAAGACCACCCCGATGATGAAGTTTTTGAGCGAGGCTTTGGGTGTGCCTTTTTAAGGCTTGTAGAAGGGTATTTATTTCATCATTAGTGTTACTCAAATTATCGCGGAAAAATATCACTAAGTAATTGTTTAATATGAATAAAATTATATTTTTTTCATAATTCTAAACCTACTTCAAAAAATACCTACAAAAACATTCCAATATTGGCTTGACAGTAGGGCTTTCCTCCCTATAATGCGCACTCCCTCGACCGGTCTGACCGGAGTTTTGTGCGGGTTTGATATCCAAGTGATACAACCTGTATAATCGAGGGTCTGCTCTGAATAAATGTCAGGGCTGTTATTTAAAAATATGTGAACAGATAATTTGTGCGGGTGCTTGCGTCGAAATTTGGGAATGTATCCAAAACGATGTAAGTATCACCTAGCTCAATTACTTACAGTAAGTAATACGAGCAGGGTTGATTCTTCATCAAAAGCTA
>CALIRD010000184.1 GCA_938042355.1 uncultured Thiotrichales bacterium | reverse complement strand
TCCTGTTCGCGTTTTCGGTCGCTGACTTCGCGACGGTGCAAGTGGGTAACCAGCGTTGACCATAAGCCACCACCTTCGGGAGCCAGGTCGGTCTGCATACCACTTTTAATCCATTGGTTAAGTCGAAATTGCTGGTAGATATTCCAGCCGATATAGGTGCAAAGCGGTAGAAGAATTGCAACGAACCATAACTGCGTTAGCCACCCGATAATAATAGTTGCCAGAATAACCAGCAGCAGACGATCCAGTTCGTTACGCCAAAAGTGATTCATGCAGATGAGTTCAGGGCAAAACGATAGCCTGCGCCTCTGACCGTCTGTAGCATTTTATCGGTTTTCGAAGGCTTGAGTATTTTACGCAAGCGAAGAATATGCACATCGACGGTACGTTCTTCAACATACACATTTTGACCCCAGACGAAGTCCAGTAAACTTGAGCGGCTATAGACCCGGTTTGGGTTAGACATAAAGAATTTCAACAGCTTGAATTCGGTGTTGCCGATTTTAACCGGTTTGCCATGAATTAGCAGTTGCTGTGCAGCAACATCCAGTACTAAATCTCCCATTTTGAGTACTTCATCCTTACTCCGATCTGTCCGTCTTAACAAGGCACGGATTCTTGCAGTGAGCTCGCGCATAGAGACCGGTTTGGTCAAATAGTCATCCGCGCCACTATCCAATCCGCGGACTTTGTCATCTTCTTGTGCTCTGGCAGTCAGCATGATTAATGGTAATGACTGGTAGATTTCTGATTGGCGTAATTCGGAGATCAGTTCAAGGCCCGACATATCTGGTAGCATCCAGTCAATGATGCCTAAATCAGGTTGTTCAGAGACCACCATTTCGAGACCTTCACGTCCGCTAGCAGCTTCGGCCACCTCAAAACTCTCACGCTTTAAAGCAAAGCAGATCATTTCACGAATAGGTTGCTCATCTTCAACAATCAGAAGTTTAGTCATCTCGAATACTACTGTTACAGTCCTTAGTGGATGATACGGAAGAATATGACAACAGCATGACATTGAAAACCGGATTGGTCACTGCAGTATTTATTATCAGTAGTATATTCGTGGTTAAGCTAGTCATAAAGAGTTTCGCCGTTTGATATATCAAGACTGATTTTGTAAGAATTATGCCTGAAACCTGATAATATTTTAGAATCAAACAATGTAATACCTCAGGGTCAATAAGGAGATCAAATAGTATGAAAAAGCTTTTTTTAGTAATGGTGTCACTCGCATTTCTTTCAGCTTGTGCAGCAGTGGAGCAAGAGGCTGCTGTCGCGAATGAGGCAAAATCTGCCGAGGCTATGGCCAAGAGCGAGATGGCGGGTGATTTGTGTGTGGATTTTGGTCCACAAACTCCACGAGACATCAGTAGTGTAGTCGGTTTGAATACGGCTGATTTCCCAATGGCACCACCAGCCGCCGAGCTTAACTTGTGTAATATCCATACACACACCAATGCCGAGCATAAAGGTCCTGGTTTTAGTGTCTTTGTTAATGACTCAGATTATGGCGGTTACGCCTGTAATGGAGCGGCCAGTCTCACTGCTGCCGAGCTTGCAGCGCCGACAGTCAATGCGGGTAAATTTAAAGAAGTGAAGCCGGGTGACACGATAGAAGTACATTGGGTGCATACCTCATGTGATATTGAACCTGGTGAAGGCCTTGGTTCGTGTCTGAGTGACACGTGCACTGATCCATTGCTACGTGTTGAAGCTCAGGTATTCCTGGTAGTCAACGATGAAAATGCGCTGGATTTCAATGATTTTGCGTATGCAGGTAACAAGCGTAACAATCTGCATCAAGCGTTGAGTATTCCTAACGGTACCGGCGAGCCTGTGTTGTTCCGCGGTTCAACGACAGGCCCAAGCTATACCCAGGCGACCTGTTCTCCAATGAAAGTCACATGGAATGTGCGACCACAGTGCGCCAAGCTGGACATCAACTCGCTCAATGAGTGGGCGGCAAATGGTAATGTCTTTAATGAGACCAAGTCACACGGTGTTCGACAGTTAGTCACAGCGCCTGAGCTGCTTTCACCAATAGAGTAAGTTGTAGCTAACAAGGACCTGCAAGGAGAACGAGTCATCTCCTTGCAGGCATCAGCTTGAGAAGAGTCTAAAGCTGACTGATTTTTTCCAATTGCGCTTTAAGTTGATCAATAGCGGCTAGCTGACTGGCTTGTAACTCGCGTGCTTCATTAACCACTTTTTCAGGAGCCTTGTCGGCAAACGACGGGTTTTCAAGTCGCGCTGTGGTTTTCTCCAGGTTGGCATTTTGTTTGTCAATTTCTTTATTCAAGCGTGCTATTTCAGCGTCTTTATCAATCAAGCCTGCCAGTGGAATCAGAATTTTAAGATCGCCTGCCAGAGCCATGGCAGATTCGGGTGCATCGCTGGCATCATCCAGCCAGGTCACGCTTTCCAGCTTGGCTATTTTCAATAGCGTTTCTTCACAGCTTTGATAATTGTCCTGATCTTCTTTGGTCCAGTTATCAAACAACACAGGAATGCTCTGGCTGGGTTTGATATCCATTTCGGCACGTATCTGACGTACACCGAGAATAATATTTTTCATCCATTCAACTTTGCTAGCCGCAGATTGATCAATCAAATCAGTGTTGCTAACCGGGTAAGGTTGTAACATCACAGATTCGCCGGTTATGCCAGCCAGCGGAGCTATCTGTTGCCAGACTTCTTCTGTAATGAATGGCATGACGGGGTGGTGTAAACGCAGAATACTTTCCAGCACTACCACTAGCGTTTGGCGTGTTGCTGCTTTTACCTCATCATTACCGTCGGCAAACAACACAGGTTTTGAGAGCTCAAGGTACCAGTCACAATATTCATGCCAGGTAAACTCGTACAAGGCACTCGCGGCCAAATCAAATCGATACTGTTCCATATGCCGGGTAACTTCAGCGGTAGTTTCCTGCAAGCGCGATAATATCCATTGGTCAGCCGCGGTATAAGCTGCGTTGCTATCGGTGCTGACCGGTGTTTCCACCTGCATCATCACATAGCGTGCGGCATTCCAGATTTTGTTACAGTAATTGCGATAGCCCTCTACTCGTTGTAGATCAAAGCGAATATCGCGACCGGTGGTCGCCATGGCAGCAAACGTAAAGCGCATGGCATCTGTGCCGTAGGCAGGCATACCTTCCGGAAAATGTTTCAAGGTCGATTTCTTGATCTTTTCGGCTTTCTCGGGCTGCATCATATTACTGGTACGTTTTTCGAGCAGGTCTTCCAGAGAAATACCGTCAATAACATCCAGCGGGTCAAGCACATTACCTTTGGATTTGGACATTTTTTGTCCATCGGCATCGCGTACCAGGCCGTGAATATAGATTTCCTTGAACGGCACATCATCCATGAACTTCAAGCCCATCATGATCATTCTGGCCACCCAGAAGAAAATAATGTCGAAACCGGTTACCAGTACATTGCCAGGGTAAAAGGTATCTAATGAGTCGGTTTTCTCTGGCCAGCCCAGGGTAGAGAAGGGCCACAGTGCCGATGAGAACCAGGTATCCAGTACATCATCGTCCTGCTTGAGTGCGATACTCTCATCAAGTTTGTATTTACTGCGAACTTCCGCTTCTGTGGCGGCGACGTAGATCTTGCCTTGTTCGTCATACCAGGCTGGAATTCGGTGCCCCCACCACAGCTGGCGAGAGATGCACCAGTCCTGAATGTTGTTCATCCATTCATAGTAGGTCTTGTCCCAGTTCTCGGGGATAAATTTGATCGAGCCATTTTTAACCGCTTCAATGGCTGGTGTTGCCAGCGGCTCAATCTTTACGTACCACTGATCTGTCAGCCACGGCTCAATTACCACGCCAGATCGGTCACCGCGTGGCACCATCAATTTATGTTCTTCAATCTCTTCAACCAGTCCTAACTCTTGTAGATCGTTGACGATCTGTTTGCGTGCCGCATAGCGCTCCAGTCCCTGGTATATCTCCGGGGCTTCATCATTGATGTACGCTTGTGCGGTGAAAATGTTGTGCATCGGCAAGTCGTGACGCGTGCCGACTTCATAATCATTAAAATCATGAGCCGGGGTAATCTTGACACAGCCCGTGCCTTTTTCCGGATCGGCATAGTCATCGGCAACAATGGGTATCAAGCGATCGCACAATGGCAGGCGCACAAATTTTCCGATCAGGTGTTGATAGCGTTCATCATCCGGATGCACCGCAACGGCTGAATCACCGAGCATGGTTTCGGGCCGGGTCGTGGCTACCACCAGATATTCATCAGTCGCAACACCTTGCTCGTCAGCGAGCGGATAGCGGAAGTGCCACATGTGGCCATTTTCTTCTTCTGAAATAACTTCCAGATCTGAAATCGCGGTTAACAGTTTCGGGTCCCAGTTAACCAGTCGCTTACCACGAAAGATCAAGCCTTCATCGTAAAGAGAGATAAAGACTTTGCTGACGGCTTCAGACAAGCCCTCATCCATAGTGAAGCGTTCTTTACTCCAGTCACAGGAGGCGCCCATGCGTCGTAATTGGTTGGTAATGGTGCCGCCAGACTCTTCTTTCCATTGCCACACGCGTTCGGTGAATTTTTCACGACCGAGATCATGGCGACTGACGTCGTCAGCCTGAAGTTGTCTTTCAACAACCATCTGGGTAGCAATGCCGGCGTGATCGGTGCCCGGTTGCCACAGTGTGTTCTTGCCCAGCATCCGATGATAGCGAATCAGGCTATCCATGAGCGTGTCCTGAAAAGCGTGACCCATGTGTAAGGTGCCCGTGACATTGGGCGGCGGAATCATGATGCAGTAGGAGTCGCCACTGCCAGAGGGCTCGAACCAGCCTTTATCTTCCCAGCGAGAATACCAGCTAGCCTCAATGGCGGCCGGGTCGTATGTTTTATCCATGTGATCTTAAGTAGGCGTAGTGATAACGCGAATTATAAACCAGCGTGCCAATGAATGTTTGAAAAACTGCGGTTAGGGAAGACGTTTGTGGAGTTCGACCATGATCTCGTCAACAATGTCCCGTCGTGCCTGAGCGAGATGACGCGCGAGCACAGCTTCTACAATATCGTTGATTTCATCTTCAATGTAGGTGTTTTTTGGTGACGGGCTGATTGCTTCCAGATTGTCAGCATTGTTGTTAGCCGCTATCTCTTCTCTGACGCTCATGCCCGGGTTGGTTTCATTGCGTTTGGAAATGATTTTTTCCGGGTTGCCAGGAAAGACTATATTGCTAAGCGTTGGTATTTCATCAAAATCGTCATCATCATTCATTTGTGCACCTAATCTATTTTATGGTCGTTGATGCTATGGCCTTTGTCCTTGTAAAACTTGTAGTGCTCACGGCCAATCATTTTTAATGTGTCATCCGGATCGATAATCTCGACCACCCGTGTAAACTCGTTGTAAAACTCTGGCACTTCATTGGCAAAGTTTATCATGATGTTGGTGTGTTCCGGTTTGTCATTGACGCCAATCATGACCAGTGCCTGATCTTTGTTGCCCATCAGTTCATGAGGCACAAAACTGATATCTCGGGCTGTCCAGAGGGCTGTATCGATTTTTTTTGCCAGCTCTTCATCATCGGTATGAATGTGCACGGCTTGCTGATCACGTTGCAATTGCTCCGTGAGGCGACCCATAAAAGACATTCTGTTATGTCTTTCAGAGAGGATATAAAAATCAATACTCTCTGCCACAGCTAGAACTGACTCAGCACATAACTGGTGAGCAGGGGTACTGGTCGACCGGTAGAGCCTTTGGCAGCACCGCCTTTCCATGCTGTACCCGCAATATCAAGGTGCGCCCATTTGTATTCACTGGTAAAGCGGCCCAGGAAGCAACCGGCAACAATAGTGCCAGCACCCGGTGTACCGATGTTGGGAATGTCAGCGAAGTTTGATTTCAGTTGCTCGTCATACTCGCTGCCGAGTGGCAGTTGCCAGGCGCGGTCGTCAATTTTCTTGCCGACTTTAAGTAATTTGTTTGCCAGCTTTTGATTGTTACTCATCAAGCCGGTCGTTTGGTGACCGAGCGCAACGATACAAGCACCAGTCAAGGTGGCAATGTCGATGACGCTGGTTGGATCGTATTTTTTAACATAAGTTAGCGCATCACACAGCACCAGTCTGCCTTCGGCATCGGTGTTTAGGATCTCCACCGTTTGTCCGGACATTGTTGTTACCACATCACCAGGTCTGGTTGCCTTGCCGTCCGGCATGTTTTCCGCCGCCGCCACGACACCAATCGCATTCACCTCTGCGCCCATCTCGGCTAGCGCGCGCATGGTTCCAAACACACTGGCAGCACCACCCATATCAAACTTCATCTCATCCATGGCCGGTGAAGGCTTGATGGATATACCACCGGTATCAAACGTAATGCCTTTACCGACCAGTACAACCGGTTTGCCAGCTTTAGCGCCAATGCCGTTATAGTGCATACAAATCAGCTTGGCGGGTTGTTCACTACCGGCAGAAACAGAGAGTAATGAATGCATGCCCAGTTTTTTCATTTGCGCTTCATTGAGTACTTCCACTTTCATCTTTGAAAACTCTTTGCCCAGAGCTATGGCTTGCTCAGCCAGATAGGTTGGATGACAAACGTTCGGTGGCGTATTGCCCAGATCCCGGGTGAGATTCATGCCGGCACTGATGGCTGACCCTGTTGCGAGTGCTTTGCGTGCTTTACCCAGCTGTTTCTTATCGTTCATCGCCAGTGCGCAGGAGCGTAGACTAACCTTGGCGCCTGTTTTGCTTTTAAAACTGGTAAAGCGATAGGTGCTGTCGGCAAATGCGATGGGTGTCAGTTTGCTAACGCTGCCCGTGCCCAGATGTTTGTTTCTGATGGTGCCGAGATAATTGGTGCAGGTAGTGACCGACTTTTCAATCATGGCATTAGCCGCTGCTGTGTTTAATTTTTTATAGACGGCTTTATTAACGGACTTTACATCGCCACAACCCACCAGAAGAATGCGCGTGGATTTCACGTAGGGTAAATCATATAACCAGGCCAGCTGATTACGTTTACCACTGAAATCACCTTTTTTGAGAAAACTTTTAATTTTGCCTCGACTTGCTTTATCCAATTCATCAGCGGCGCTGGATAATTTTCTTCTCGCAAAGACCGGGACTACCAGGCAAGCGGTGTTGGCGGTTTTGGCAGAGTTAACGGTGGCTGAATATTTCATTAGTTCGTCCTTTTTAGCTGAATGTGTGGCGTCAGTTCATCTGACTGTGTGCCAGTTCCATTAAATAAAGGGAACCCGCAGACCTTTGGCTAATCATAATGCATAATATTCATTGATGTCATGATGACTTCAATTGGTCTGCAAAATAAGGAAGTATTCTCTCGGAATGAGCATTATCAACCGCTACTTGTTACGCGAAGCACTGTCTACGGTGTTTGCCGTGCTATTGGTATTGCTGTTAATCCTGCTGGGTGGATTATTCGCGAAAATGCTGGGCCAGGTAGCGGCCGGTAAAATAGATGTCACTGTCTTGCTGCCATTGGTATTTGTAGTCGGTATCAAGTCTTTTCCTACGTTAATTACGGTAGCACTGTATTTGGGTGTGCTGGTTACCCTTGGGCGTTTTTATAAAGATAGCGAGATGACTGCCTTGCGTGCTGGCGGAGTGGGTTATGAACGAATTGCTCGCCCGTTGTTGTTATTGGCGGTAGTGGTGGCGTTGTTCGTTGCGTGGCTTTCATTTCAAATACAACCGCGCGCGCAACAAATGCAGGACAATTTACGCAGCGAAGCGGCCCAGCATGTTGATATAGCCGGTATCACGCCGGGTAAGTTCATCACTATTCCATCATCCGGTTCGGTCATCTTTGCCGAATCTATAGCAGACGATGCGCTGCAAAATGTCTACATGTTCAGCTCCGGTGAAGAAGGTATGCGGGTGATTGCAGCGGACTCTGCATTACAAGTGACACCTGAAGAAAGTCTGAATATTCTCGAGTTACAACAAGGTGCTTTGTTTGAGATGGGCCCTGATCAAGAAAAGTTAAGTCTGGTTGAATTTTCCAAACAGGGTTTGCAGTTGCCGAATGAACAGGAGATAAATTACCGCACCAGACTGTCGTCGACACCAACCACGACTTTATTGGGCTCTGGAAAACTCGAGGAGCGTGCCGAAATTCAGTGGCGATTGGCTTATCCTTTAAGTGCTTTTCTATTGGTTGTGCTGGCATTGCCGCTGAGTTACACCACACCTAGAAAAGGGCAGTTCACCAAATTGGCATTGGCGATCGTCATTTATATTGTTTATCAGAATCTACTCGGTGTCGCGCAAAACTGGATGGTTAAAGGAACAACACCGGCATGGTTAGGCATTTGGTGGGTACATATATTGTTAGTCCTGCTTACTTTCTGGTTTTTAACACGCCAGTATCCGCTGCGTTATTTGTTAAATCGCTTCAAGCCCGGCAACAAGTTGGAGCTAAAGCGTGATTAAGTTACTGGATAGATATATTTTCACTCATGTATTAATGGGTACCTTACTGGTGTTATTTGTATTGGTTTCTATTAATGCTTTTCTTGAGTTGTTAAATCAGTTTGAAGATGTAGGCAAACATCAATACGGTAGTTTGCAAGCGGCGATTTATGTTTTCTACACCTTGCCCGGTCGTATCTATGAGTTATTACCAACGGCAACCTTGATCGGTTCGTTAGTGGGTTTGGGTACATTGGCCTCGAGTAGTCAAATCACCGCTATGCGTGCTGCAGGTGTGTCAGTCGTTGATTTTATATTGTCGAGTTTTAAATCTGGTTTGGTCATAGCATTAATTGCATTTGCGCTTGGTGAGTGGTTGTCGCCAGTGAGTTGGCAGCTGGGTGAAGAGATGCGCGCCACTGCGTTATCTGAGCAGTTAAATATTAATCGAAAAGGTGGTTTATGGTTGCGCGAGCAGAATCGTTTTGTGCATGCCGGCTCGGTCATAGATGACAGGCGCCTCAAGGATGTCACGGTTTATAGTTTTAATGATCTGGAATTAACCAGTGTTACTCAGGCAGATTCGGTGGAACTCAAAGGCTCATCCTGGGTAATGAGTGATGCCATGATCACCACTATTTCTAAAGAACAAGTGGTGTCGAATGTTGGAACCAGTGTTGATCTTGGTCAATTGGTTCCCGAAGGTATGCTGGATGTGTTGAGAATCGTGCCTGAACAAATGTCTGGACGTGATTTGTTCCAGTACATTAAATACATGCGTGCCAATGAACTCGATGGCGCCAGTTATCAATTAGCTTTTGTAAATCGCTTGATTCATCCGCTGACAATTCTGGTAATGATGTTCATCTCTGTGCCGTTTCTATTTGCACACCAACGTGGTGGCGGAGCTGGGCAGCGGTTATTTTTTGGTGTCTTGCTGGGTTTGAGTTTTTATATCTTGAACAAACTGTTTAATGAGTTGGGTGTTGTTTACGGCGTGCCGGTACTAATCAGTGCCTTGTTAGTGCCCATAATAACGGTTGCTACTGGTTGGTATTTCGTTAGAAAAATTTAATCCTGTTTTTCTATTTTGTATAAATATGAGTTCGAAACCATGTCGTGCAAGGTAGCGTGATCAGTTCTAAACAGGCTCATTAAAAAACCTGCACCAAATATTAGCCACGAAATCATCGCAAATAGATAACGTTTGAATGCTTGTGACCAACTGATCAGACTGCCATCTTGATTACTCACTTTACAGCGCCAGGCTTTCATTGCCAGCGTTTGTCCTGATTTAGTCCAGCAATAACCAAAGTAAATAAAAAACATAGCAAGAATGTAAAACCAATACAGTACAAACTTAATCGTTTGTTCCGGTGTTATTTGAAACAGAATTGTTGGTGGTGTACCAACCAGCATATAAACCGCAAACAATAAAATTGATTCATAGATAATGATCAACATTCTTTTGATAAAAGTTATTTTGTTATGTTTATCGCTTTGCATTTAGTGTTGTTATAACTCATTTGTGCTTATGTGCAGAGTGTAATTGTAATTGGTTTATTGTTGTAGCGAACAATGATTAAAATTATTCAAACCAATAAACGATCTTTTTAGTTGAAAAAAGAAAGACATAGGTCACAACTTTTTTTACAAATTGATTGCAAATTTGTGCTTGAACCCTATAATTCGCCTCGTTAACTTACTTTACAAGGAGATAAGTAATGGCAGTTAAGAAAAAAGCAAAGAAAAAGGTAGTCGCTAAACGTAAAGTGGCTAAGAAGAAACCAGTTAAACGAAAAGTTGCAAAGAAAAAAGTTGTACGCAAAAAAGCCAAGCGTAAGCCAGCGAAGAAGAAAGTTGTTCGTAAAAAAGCCAAACGCAAAGCGGTCAAGCGTAAGGTAGCCAAGAAAAAGGTTGCCAAGCGTAAGCCGGCCAAGCGTAAAGCGGCAAAACGCAAAACTGCTAAGCGAAAGCGTAAGTAAACTTCGTTAGTAGTTACATCGGTAGAATATCTAGTCCCCGCAATTTCGCGGGGACCAGATACCTGACTCTCCTGAGTAAGTGGAAAAGGTCTGCAAGTAATTGCAGACCTTTTTTTATATTGAAAATCAATGACTAAGCAAGACCAGACACCTTTAATTGAGCAATTTCTTGATGCGCTCTGGCTCGAACGAGGCTTGAGCGAACATACTTTGTCTGCGTATCGAACCGATTTAAATCAATTAGTGTTTCACCTGGACAAGAGCGGTGAGACCCTGTTAACAGCAAACGCAAGCTTGTTACAAGAGTGCATAAAACAAAGGCACCAAAAAGGCATGAGTCCCAGGTCGGTTGCCAGAGCGTTGTCGGCATGGCGACGATTTTATCGCTATGCTCTGCGCGAAGAACTGCTTGAGGAGGATCCGACTGCTCTGGTTGATACACCTAAACAAGGCAGAAAATTGCCAGATACGCTAAGCGAGGAAGATGTTGATGCATTGCTCAATGCGCCAGATACCGAGACCCCCGAGGGTTTCAGAGATCGGGCGATGCTCGAAACGTTGTATGCCAGTGGTTTACGGGTCAGTGAATTGGTGGGGTTGCAGGTTGATCAGGTTAACTTCAACCTGGGTGTGATTAAAACGATTGGTAAAGGAAATAAAGAGCGACTGGTACCTGTAGGTGACGAAGCGCAAGAGTGGTTGTCTACCTATATGAAAACCGTGCGTGTTGACTTGTTAACGGCTAAAGGTCTGTCAGACGCGTTGTTCGTAACGAGACGGGGAGGGGGAATGACGCGACAAACTTTTTGGCATGCGATAAAAAAACACGCATACGCAGCTGGAATAAAAAAACATGTTTCACCACATACCTTACGTCATGCTTTTGCAACACATATGTTAAATCATGGTGCGGATCTGCGTGTGGTCCAGATGTTGTTAGGTCATGCCAATGTTTCTACTACTCAAATCTATACGCATGTGGCAAAAGCACGCTTACAAGCACTGCATCAAGCGCATCATCCGAGAGGCTAAAACCTGCGAGAAGCGGGTGAATATGATCCAAGTCACACTCAAGGCGAGATAATTTTATGAGCATCTTGTAAGATCGTGTAATATTTAGTCCGAAATATTACAAGACTTCGATAAACGGTAGAATTTAGCACTAATATTGTTGTCTATTCAGTACAACCCGAATGAGCACTCACATGAAAAAAATCACACTATTAGTTGTAGCTCTCGCTACATTAGCCAGCGGCAGCGTTTTCGCTGATCAGATAACCGATAATTTGAAGCAAAAGTTGAAGTCAGTTATTCCTAATGAAACACCTGAAAGTATTACTAAGACGCCGATACCTGGTTTGTATGAAGCGAACTACGGTATGCAGATCTATTACATTAGTGAAGATGGTAACTATATTGTTGATGGCGAGATTATTAATCTGGCTACACGTACCAGTCTTACTTCCAGTGCCATTTCGATTGCCAGAAAGGACAAGATTGCCAGCATGCCAGCTGATCAAAGTATTATTTTTCCAGCCAAGGGTGATACCAAACATGTGATTACGGTGTTCACTGATATCGATTGTGGTTATTGTCGCAAATTACATAATCAAATGGCTGAATATAACGATCTCGGTATTGAAGTTCGCTATATGATGTTTCCACGCGCCGGTTTACAGTCTGACTCTTTCAAGAAGGCGGTCAGTGCCTGGTGTGCGGAAGACAATCGAGGTGAGTTAACCAAGGCAAAAAATGGTAAATCCATTCCTTCGCTTGAATGTAACAACCCGATTGCCGCTCAGTATCTACTGGGTCAGGAAGTGGGTGTTACAGGAACGCCAGCTATTGTTACCGAAGGCGGTCAAATTATCCCTGGCTACAGAAAGCCGGCGGATATGTTACAGGCGCTTAATCAGTTAGCTGCTGCTCAGTAAAGAATAGTAGTGGTGTAATTTAAAAATGCTCGCCTAGGCGAGCATTTTTTATGGCTTATGCCAAATAATTTGATTGCGCTGGGTAAATAGTAATCCACATCGGGTTTGCTTGTCTGGCCAGAGTTGTTGCATACCCTGTTTATAATAATCAAGCTGTTGTTTAAAGCTGTGTGCCAGCTCAGTGTGATCACTAGCTGTACCGCGATGCGTTTTATAATCCAGCAGAATAACGTCATTCTTGGTGACCACCACTCTGTCTACTATGCCATAGACACGTTTGCCCTGGCCTTCATAAATAATGGGCAATTCGGAAAAGCCCTCGAGATAGTTAGCCGGGTCAAAAAATTCAGGTAATTCAGCGATCGTTTTTCGCGATTCAGCCAGCCATGTTTCCAATCTGGGGTCTGACAACTCAATGCTGTGTTGTGCTGCGGCTTCTGTGATTACTGCTTTATCGCTTAGTTGCTGGTCAGTGCTGAGTTTGTCCAGGTAGAAGTGGATGATGTTGCCGCGTAATCGACCGTCATCTGTGGCAGAGGTATTGGTGTCTGATTGTTGCTCGTCGCTGTAGCTCGGGGCTATCTCAACATCATACTCTTTTAATTTTACTGCCTGTTCGAGTGCGCTTGGGAGTGGTTCTACAGACTCTAATTCGGTGCTATCCGTCTGATGTAAATAGACAGGCTCAGCTGACTGAATAATCACTCGTCCGTCCTCAGTTATTTGTTCTTCAAACAACTTATGCAGTTTGGACATTTCCGGTATTTTCAGTGTTTTCTTTACTTCGCTGGAGCTATTGCTGGAGGCGGCTTTTGGTGTGCTGCCGGAAACAATCAATAACTGTTTTGCACGGGTCAGTGCAACATACAAAATATTTGCTGCTTCCTGACGTTCTTTAGCTAACTGCATTTGATGCAGCTCGGCAAGCTGTTGATCAAGATTATCTTTTTTGGGCAGTATGGCTATCAAATCTGGCCGTTGCTTTTCCGGCTTCCAGTCGACAATGCAGTTCAGCTTGGTTGAGTTAGCGGGTTGGTCATTACAATTAGCGACAAATACCACCGGTGCTTCCAGGCCTTTGGCTTGATGCACTGTGAGGATATCTACCGCATCATTCGCTGCACCTGGAATTGGTTCGTCCAGAGAGCCTTGACTACTTTTGCTTGCTTGTAATTCAAGGCGATTCAAAAAGTGATGAATGCCAGGATATCTTCCGCTATTGCTTTCCAGGGCTAGCTCAACAAAGCGTTGTAAGTTGGCTTCCAGTTGCGCGCTTTGCCATGCCGGAAAGGCTGCCAAATAGCGCTCTATGACATTGCCCTGAAAATAGATGTGAGTTATTAAATCGTGTAGCGGTAACTTTGCAGCCAATGTCTGCCATACTTCCAATTGTTCGACAGCAATCGAGCAGTGCTCGCTTTCTGTGTTTGCGTCTAATGATATTAATTTTTGGTACCAGTTCTCGCCTTCCGCTTTTGCCAGCTGAATTAAATCTTTGGATGAGAATGAAAACATCGGTGAGCGCAGAATTTGTGCCAGTGATAAATTATCACCGGGCGTTGCCAGAACGCGTAACAATGCGCATAGATCCTTGATTTCCAGGCGATCCATGAACGTGCCGCGGGTACTGCCTTTGAAAGGTATGGAACGGGCTTGTAGTTCGCGCTCTATATCACCTACATGTGTTCGTTTACGTACCAGAATTTGAATGTCGGCGTATTTTAGTGCACGTTTTTCATTGTTTGAGTCGCTGATTTCCAACCCGTTATCTACCAGCTTTTTAATGTGCTCAGCTATAGCTATAGACTCTTTTCTAAATGCATTGTCTATTACTGCTCTTGGTCTGAGCAAGGGATTGCGAAATCCTTCCGGTAAGGTTTCTTTATCCACTGTATCTTTAGTGAATTCAGGCCAGATCTCGACTCTTCCCCAGAGTTCATCTTTATGAGTTGAATGTTCAGAATAACTTTGTATGTCGGCAGCATAGCCTGCTTCAGAGAATACTCTGTTGACAGTCTGCATGATCTCTGGAGCAGAGCGCCATGATTTGTCTTCACTGAAGGCTTCACCGTCAAGTTGAGTCTTGACCCAGGAGGAGGCCTCGCTCAACAACTTAGGATTGGCGCGACGAAAACCGTAAATCGATTGTTTGCTGTCTCCAACAATAAATAAATTATTCTTGCGCTCGATACTGGCGCTGAAGTTATACAGTAATGGTAATAGAAAACGCCACTGGGTCGGGTTGGTGTCCTGAAACTCATCCACCAGTAAATGCTCAATTTTGTCATCCAGCTTTTTGAGTAACTGGCTGAACTCGTCTTCGGAATTCATCAACTGATAGGCTTTCCACTCGAGGTCAGAAAAGTCCAGTTGGCGGCGCTGGGTTTTTTGTTGCTGAAAGAGCTTGAGATAATGTTGACCGACGGTGTACCAGGCATGATTGAGTTGATAGTTTGTAGCGCAGTTGATTTTTTCGTGGGTGTTGGCAATTTTTTCTGCCACAGCGGCCATCGCGTTGAACGCCAGTTCAAATTCATCTTGGCCATAAAGCTCTATAGTCTCTTTTTTGACATGAAATTTTCGCGGCGTGCCTTTGCCTTCTTTAATTCGAGCTATATTCGCAATAGCATTGAACATTTCATTGGATTTAATGCTTTCTTTCGCTGCCAGCTTGTTCCGAATCTCGAGTACGTTGGTGGCATGAGCTCTATTCGTCGGGGTATGTTTATCTCTACTGAAATAATCAGCAAATACCCGCATGTGTTCGAGAGTCTGACTATCAAAGAATTTAGCAACTTGGTCCGTCTCAAGGTCGGGCTGCAGTCTATCCAGTAGTGACTGGGTTGCGAATGTCAGCGCTTGCTCGTCTTCATGATCCTCTGTCCACGCCCACCAGTCACTACGCTGCACTAAAAAATTATCCAGTGCGGTACGGCTTGCATCTGAACCCAATAAATCAAGCAAGACCATCAGCTGTCGCGTCAGTTCGGAATCTTGTTGTTGATTCACTTCTGACAGTAATTGTTGCCAGGCCAGTTCCTGATGATCAAAAGTATTCTCTATCAGCTCAAACCCGGATGGGATGTTGGCGGCATGCGGGAACTGGCTCAATAATTCCTGAAAAAATGCGTGAAAGGTGAGCGCTCGGGTCGGCGTTTTAGCCTGCAGTTGTTGTTCGTAGAGTTTTCTGGCTTGTTGCCGGCTTTGTGGGGTTATTGGATGATTGATTTCATCAAGTAAGCCATCCAGCTCTGACTCGCTACAAAATGACCATTGTTCAAGTCGTTCCAGTAAGCGTTGTTTCATTTCAGCGGCGGCTTTAACCGTAAAAGTGATCGCTAATAGACTACCGGGTTCAGCACCATTGAGAAGCAAGCGCAGCATGCGGGTGACCAGTGTCCAGGTCTTGCCACTGCCAGCCGAGGCCATCACGGCGGCGCTGTATTCCGGATTTGAGGCCAGCTTGGGCTTAGAGGTCATAACTTTGCTGCATATGAGTGTATTACTGAATTTCCTGGTTTCTTACCAGATAGTGTGCCTGTATAATCAGGTAACTACAAAATATGCTAAAGCTTCCATGAACGCGACCTATAAAGCAGCTGATATCGAGGTACTTAGCGGTCTGGACCCCGTCCGCAAGCGTCCAGGTATGTATACCGACACGACTCGTCCCAATCACCTCGTTCAAGAGGTCGTGGACAACAGTGTGGATGAGGCCATTTCCGGGCATGCCAGCAAGATAGATGTGATATTACACAAAGATGGCTCGGTCTCGGTGAGTGATGACGGTCGCGGTATGCCCGTGGATATTCATCCTGAGAAAAAACGCCCGGGAATTGAAGTCATTCTATCTACCTTGCATGCAGGCGGAAAATTCAATGGTAAAAATTATCAGTTTTCCGGCGGCTTGCATGGTGTCGGCGTTTCTGTGGTTAACGCGTTGTCCAAGCATCTTGAAGTGTGGGTCAAGCGTGATGGCAAGGAACATAATATTGCCTTCAAAGGTGGTGAGCTGGCCTCTGAACTGGAGGTGATCGGTAAAGTAGGCAAGCGCAATACCGGAACTACCCTGAAGTTCTGGCCCGATAAAAAATATTTTGATTCGGTCAAAATATCGATTCCACGTTTGTTACATAATTTGCGCGCTAAAGCGGTACTCTGTCCGGGCTTGATCGTAAGCTTCAAAGATGAAAAAACCGGCAACAAGGAAAAGTGGCAGTATGAAGATGGATTGACAGCGTATTTGCTGGAAACCATCGGTAAAGCAGATATGTTGCCCCCTGAGCCATTTAGTCTGGTGCAAGAGGTAGAAGGTCAAGCGGCTGAATGGTCACTGGTGTGGCTGCCTGATGGTGGCGAAGCTGTCGCTGAAAGTTACGTCAATCTGATTCCAACGATTCAAGGCGGCACCCACGTCAACGGCTTGCGAACCGGTTTGACTGAAGCGATGCGCGACTTTTGTGAAGTACGAAAGTTACTGCCACGTGGCCTCAAGCTCAGTCCCGAGGATGTGTGGGATAAAGTGAATTACGTCTTGTCGGTAAAATTGAATGATCCACAATTTGCCGGTCAGACCAAAGAAAAATTATCGTCCAGAGAAGTGTCTGCCTTTGTGAGCGGGCTGGCAAAAGATGCGTTTGGCGTATGGTTAAGTCAACACGTTGAACTGGGTGAGGAAATTGCACAGCTGGCAATCAGCAATGCACAAAACAGACTGAAGTCTGGAAAAAAGGTAGTACGCAAAAAAATCAGCAGTGGTCCTGCCTTGCCCGGGAAACTGGCTGATTGCTCGTTACAAGATTTGAGTATGACCGAGTTGTTTTTGGTCGAGGGTGATTCTGCGGGCGGCTCGGCGAAACAAGCTCGTGATCGTGAATATCAGGCCATCATGCCGCTGCGTGGAAAAATTCTGAATACCTGGGAAGTGGCATCAGACAATGTGCTTTCTTCACAAGAGATTCACGATATCTCCATTGCTATTGGTGTAGAGCCAGGTTCGAAAAATATCGACAACTTACGCTACGGCAAGATTTGTATTCTGGCAGATGCCGATTCGGACGGTTTGCACATTGCTGTTTTGTTGTGTGCCTTGTTTCGAAGACACTACCCCGTTTTGCTTGATGAAGGACATGTCTATGTAGCGATGCCGCCGCTGTTTCGGGTCGATGTGGCGAAAGAGAAGTTTTATGCGCTGGATGAAGATGAGCTTGATGCTATTCATGCACGAATCGAAAAGGAAAAAAAGAAAGGTAAGGTGACGGTCACCCGTTTCAAGGGGTTAGGTGAAATGAATCCATCACAACTTCGTGAATCTACCATGTTTCCTGATACTCGCCGGCTGGTTAAATTAACGACCAAGAGCGGTGATGGAACAGATCAATTATTTGACAAGTTACTGGCGAAAAAGCGTTCTCAGGACCGCAAGAAATGGCTTGAGAATAAGGGCGATCTCGCTGATGTCGGTTAGGCTGTCGTGTCATCCATAATCAGTCAGAATAAAATTGCGCTGGTCTGGGATTTTGATAAAACCTTGATTCCCGGTTATATGCAGCAACCACTGTTTGAACACTTTAACGTTGACGGTTCAAAGTTCTGGAAAGAGGTGAGTCAACAGGAACAGTACTATGCGCAAGCGTGTGAGCAGGTATCGGGTACTTTGTGTTACCTCAATCATGTGCTGAGTTATGTCAAACAGGGAGATTTTGCCGGTCTCGATAATGCGATGCTGGAGAAGCTGGGCGAAAAGCTCGAGTTTTATCCCGGGCTACCCGATTTTTTCTCTCGTTTGAAAAGCATGGTGCTGGAAAACCCGAGGTATCGAGAGCAGGAAATTACGCTAGAACATTATATTGCCAGTACCGGTTTTACCAAAACCATCCGTGGAAGTGCTATTTCTGAATACGTAGATGGTATTTGGGGTTGCGAATTTATTGAGAGTAGAGACGCAAAGCCGGTTATTGAGCAGGTCGCCTATATGTTGGACGACACATCTAAAACGCGGGTGATTTTTGAGATCAATAAAGGCGTCAACAAGCACCCCGATAAAATCAGTGTCAATTCCAGCATGGATTCCAATGATCGCCGTATTCCATTCGAGAACATTATTTATATTGCGGATGGTCCATCAGATGTGCCGGTTTTTTCAGTGGTTAAGCGTAATGGCGGAAAAACCTACGGGGTCTACAACCCCGACGAAGATAAAGAGTTTAAACAAATCAAACGTTTGCAATCCGATGGCCGTATCGATGGCATGGGTGAGGCTGATTACAGTGAGCGTTCATCAACCAGCATGTGGCTACAGGATGAGGTTGAGCAAATTGCCGACCGCATTGTGGCAGATCGACTGCGTGAGCTAGGATCGCAGGTTGGCTCAGCACCACAGCATATTAACGATTAATAAATAGGTAAGTAGTTCATGGGTAAGAATCTGGAATTAAATTATGAAGGCGTTGAGGAAATGCCTCTCAAACAGTATGCCGAGAAGGCGTATCTGGATTATTCAATGTACGTCATCATGGACCGAGCCTTGCCAAATATTGGCGACGGTCTGAAACCGGTTCAGCGACGTATCATTTATGCCATGTCAGAGCTGGGTTTATCAGCTGCCTCCAAGCACAAGAAATCTGCTCGTACTGTGGGTGATGTGCTGGGCAAGTTTCATCCGCACGGCGATAGCGCCTGTTATGAAGCTATGGTATTGATGGCGCAGAGTTTTTCCTACCGTTACCCGTTAATTGATGGCCAGGGAAACTGGGGCTCACCAGATGACCCGAAGTCATTCGCAGCCATGCGTTATACCGAATCACGCTTGTCGCCTTATGCCAAAACCTTACTGTCCGAGCTGGGGCAGGGCACGGTCGACTGGATGCCAAACTTTGATGGCACCATGCAAGAGCCCGAGATTTTACCGGCGCGGCTACCCAATATTTTACTCAATGGTGGAAGTGGTATTGCGGTGGGTATGGCGACAGACATTCCACCGCATAATTTACGCGAGATAGCCAGGGCAACCATAAAACTGCTTGACTCACCACGAGCGAGCTTGCCCGAGCTACGCAAGATTGTAAAAGGTCCTGACTTTCCAACCGACGCCGAACTGATCAGTAGTAAAGAGGATATTGACGAGATCTATAAAACCGGTCATGGCTCTTTGCGGATGCGTGCAACCTATGAGATTGAAAAAGGTAACATCATCATTCAGGCCTTACCGTATCAGACCTCTGGCAATAAAATTATCGAACAAATTGCCAATCAGATGCGCGCCAAAAAATTACCGATGGTCGATGATTTGCGTGATGAATCTGATCATCAGAATCCTACCCGGCTGGTCGTTGTGCCGCGCTCGAATCGAGTCGATAAAGAAGAGCTGTTATCGCATTTGTTTGCGACCACCGACCTCGAGCGCAGCTACCGTGTCAATATGAACATGATTGGAATAAATGGCCGACCCAAAGTAAAAGGGCTGGTTGATATTCTCAAGGAATGGATCAAGTTCAGAACAGCTACGGTTACGCGCAGGTTGCAATGGCGTCTTGATAAAGTAGAGAGTCGTTTGCATTTGTTAGATGGCTTGTTAATCGCTTTCCTCAACATTGATGAAGTGATCAAGATCATTCGTACCGAAGATGAACCCAAGCCGGTCTTGATGAAACGCTTCAAGCTGAGCGAAATCCAGGCAGATTACGTACTCGATACCAAGTTACGTCAGTTGGCGCGTCTCGAAGAAGTCAAAATAAAAGCCGAACAAAAAGAGCTCAAAGCCGAGCAAAAAGAGCTGAAAAAATTGCTGGGTTCTAAGGCTCGCTTGAAAACCTTGATCAAAAAAGAAATCAAGGCGGATGCCGAGCAATACGGCGATGACCGACGTTCTCCGATCGTTGAGCGTGAGCAGTCTCAAGCGATTGATCCAAGTAGTCTGATTTCATCCGAGCCGGTTACCGTTGTCTTATCAAAGAATGGCTTGATCAGAGCAGCGAAAGGGCATGAAGTTGACCCATTGTCGCTGAACTACAAGTCGGGTGATAAATATCAGTCCAGCGCCAGGGCTAAAAGTACCGATCCGGTTATTTTCATGGACTCCGGTGGACGTGCCTACACCAGCCTGGCGCATTTATTGCCGTCGGCAAGAGGGCAGGGCGAGCCGTTAAGTAGTCGCTTCAATCCTCCATCCGGTAATAAGTTTGTCGGTGTGTTGGCGGGTAAGCCCGATGATTTATTCCTGTTGTCTACCAGTTCTGGCTATGGCTTTATTTGCAAGTTGGAGGATATGGTGTCGCGTGCGAAGGCTGGAAAGGCGGTTCTGACGGTGCCTAAGGGTGCGGATGTATTGCCTCCTGTCAAAATTGAAGCGGTCAAAGATGCCACTATTGCAGCTACCTCTACAGCTGGGCACTTATTGGTCATTACACTAGATGAATTGCCGCAAATGGCGCGAGGAAAAGGAAATAAAATCATTAATATTCCTGGCCCTAAATTCAAGTCAGGTGAAGAAGCGATGCCTGCCATAGCGGTGTTACAAAAGAAACAAAAACTGGCCGTCTACGTGGGCAAAAAACACAAAGTGATGAGTGTCGCTGATTTGAAAGATCATCTAGGTGAGCGCGGAAAAAGAGGCCGAAAACTGCCACGTGGTTATCAGAAAGTGCAACGACTCGAAGCGATCTAGTTAACTTGTGTTTCCTGGGTTGAAATACCTCGAAAATCCCTCATATTATGCACATTAAACGATAGTACGGAGTAAGGCTTATGATGCGCGTTGGAATGTTTTTGGCTACCAATATGGCTGTGATGGTTGTTCTTGGCATTGTTATGTCAATCCTCTCACGAGTGTTTGGGATCAATCTTAGTGGTGGTAATGCAGCGTTATTGGTCTATTCGGCGGTACTCGGTTTTGTTGGTAGTTTGATCTCATTGTTCATGTCTAAAGGTTCTGCCAAGCGCTCTATGGGCGTGCAAATCATCGAAACTCCAAGCAACGAAACCGAACACTGGCTAGTGAATACAGTGAGTCGTCAAGCGGAAGCAGCTGGTATCGGTATGCCGGAAGTCGGTATTTTCAATGCCCCCGAATCAAACGCATTTGCTACTGGCTGGAATAAAAATAACGCTTTAGTCGCCGTTAGTACCGGTTTGATGAATGACATGACTCAGAATGAAGTAGAGGCCGTGTTGGCTCATGAGGTTTCTCATGTTGCTAATGGTGACATGGTTACCATGACCCTGATTCAGGGCGTGATGAATACCTTCGTATTTTTCTTTGCTTCCATTATCGGTCGCTTTGTTGACCGCGCAGTATTCAAAAATGAAAGTGGGCATGGATTTGGTTTTTACATCACGCGAACGATTGCTCAGGTTGCATTAGGGTTTCTGGCGAACATTATTGTCATGTGGTTTTCTCGTCGCCGGGAGTACCGAGCAGATGAGGGTGGTGCAAAATTAGCCGGTCGTGAAAATATGGTTGCTGCTCTGGAAAGATTACGTGGTTCACATGGTCGCGCTGAAATGCCATCCGAGTTGCAGGCCTTTGGCATCAGTAGTAGTCACGTCAAGAAGCTGGCGAGAACCCATCCTGCGCTGGAAGACAGAATAGCAGCTCTGAATAATATGTCTTGAAAGATGCGAGCATAGCTCGCATCAGGTAAAGGTATAGTCCAGCTCTTCACTGGGAGGGCGTAGGAAATTCCCCTGCACATAATGTACATCCAGTGTATAGAGAGTGGTGAGTTGTTGGGCGTTTTCGATTTGCGTAACAATCAACTGTTGTCCGCGACTGCTCGCTTCTTTGGATATGTTCTTGATCGCGTCTCGATTTTCCTGATTGCTGTTTATGTCTTTGACGTAAGCGAGGCCAATTTTGATGTACTCAGCGTCAATGTGCTTAAACAATTTGAATGGTTCACTGCCAGATGAAAGACCGTCAACCGCGAGTTTGCAGCCTAGAGGGTTGATCGTTTCATAAAAAGCTCGCGCGGTTTTGATGTAGTCGTTGATGGTATCTGAACGTAATTCAAAGACTAACTGCGAAGGCTTTATATTGTGTGCCAGAATTTGATCGCGATACCAGCCAAACTCGTCCGGTTGTTGTAGCGTACCTGCCGTCAATTTGATGAAGAAGATGGTGTCTTTATCTTTCTTGTTCGCATTTGCCAGTACCTTTAAAGATTTTAACAGTACCCAGCGATCCAGGCCTTTAGCGAGCCCCAGTCTTTCGATGCTGGGCATGAAATCACCCGCATTAATCAGTTCACCGTTTTCAGCCAGCAGCCGAACAAAAATAGTGAAGCGATGTTTTTCATCATTTTTGATACAGTCGATAGGTTGGAACACCAGTTTCAAGCGATCTTCTTTAAGTGCTCGCTTGAGTGTTTTGCCCCATTCCTCATCAATCAGCTTTTGTGATTTTTCGCTATTATCTGGTTCGTATATTTCTACATGATTGGTGACTTTAGAGGCTTTTTCCACAGAACGTAAACAGCGAGAAATCAGTTCGTGTCCATCACTTGAACCACCATAGATTATCGCTGCACCAGCACTCATACTGCAAGAAGCGGTTTTACCATCAATATCAAATAGCTCATTGCTTACGCATTCGAGTAATTCACCACTGAGCTGTCGTATATCATCTTCTTTGTCTGTGGGCATGAGAAAGCCGAAGATTGAGGTATCGTAGCGCGCCACATTGATTTTTCTGGGTACCTGACTGATCAACAGATCACCAAGCTGCACGAATAATTGATCGGCGCCTAGTACCCCGAGGTTTTTCTGTTGCATATCATAGTTATCAATTTGCAATAACACCATGGCATAGCGTGCCTGGTTTTCATCAACTTCATGTATGGCAACTTCTAGGCCTTCAAGAAGTTTACGACGATTGAATAGACCGCTGGATAAATCATGTTGCTCAAGAAAGTCTGTCTGACTCGTCAGGCTGGAAGCAGTCTCGGGATTATTTTCCATACGAATCACGAGCTGCGTGCACTCTTCGCCCTGAATTTTTGCCGGGCAGAGCTCAATGGTTCGCCTGAGCTCTACTTCATCCGCTGCAAGTATCGAAGTCGTTAGTGTGGCTTTTTTTGTATCACTTTTCTGGTAATTACGAATAAATTTCTTGAAGTTTTCTTGCTCTGACGGCATGACCAAATCAAGTACTGGAATACTTTCAAAATCAGCTTCTTCATTCAAGCCAAACAGTTCCTGATAGGCTTCATTCACATGAATATGCATACCATCGTGTATGTACGCGATTGCATCCTTGGAACTGTTCATCAGTGTATTACTGCGTTCTACAGTTTCGATTAGCTCGGTTTTCAAGGACAGCATGAGACGCTGGTTAAGGTGCGACTTCATGCTACGGTCGACGACCAGTTTGAAGTGATCCAGGTCATTCATGCAGACACGATCGAGAGCACCGGCTTTCATGCAGCTGACGACGTCTGGGTAGCTGTCTTCAGTCTCGTTGTCTGCATGACCACAGACCGCCAGAATAGGCATTTGCTTGCCAGAATTGGTGACCATCGTGCTGACGGTTTCAAGGGTGGGTGTAGAGTTCCCCAGTTTGTATAACAACAGATCTGGATTGTGATTTTCCAGCACCTCGCGCAGTGAATCTTCCGACTCGATTAAATTGGGTTTGGTGCCATAGCCCGCCGCTTTGATGGCTGATAGTAATACCTGCAAATCATTCGGGTTGTCATCAATGGCAACAATATTAAGAATTTCCAACGCTTTAATCCCTTAGTGTCTTCATTCTTGTTTTTGCCACAAGGTTTCAAATTCTACCTTTTCGTCAGGCTTGTCCATCAATTGACTTGATTGGTAGTAATACTGGCTAAAGAAAGTTTGTGAATCACCAATGGTTTTAAGTTTCACGGTTAACTGCTTACCCAACATCGAGACGATTAATCGGTCTCCAATCTTGAACGAGTTTTTAGGTGCCAGAATACTTGGGGGCTGTTTAAAGGTTTTCATGCCAGGCAGCATGATGATCTCAAACGGTGATTCAAAGCGAGTTGCCTGACTTTCTATATCTTCGACCGTGGCGATCACGGTTCTTGGCGCCAACATTTTTACACCGGCAATTAGTTGTTCTTTTTCATTATGGCGTAGACGTACGATTTGACCCATGCGCCATTGGAAACGTCCATTTTCATTTTCGCGAAGGGCAATCACATCACCAACTTGGGCTCGGCTAGCCGAGTCTGCTTCCCAGAGCAAGCCATAGCCGCCAGCACTGGTATTGATTAAGCGCCAGTAATGCCATGAATCGGGATAGCGCGGATCAGTTATCGTGGTTTTATACCAGGTATCGTTTTTCGGTTTGATATTGAACTGGGTGGTACTCAAACTGATTCCGGGAGTGGTTTTAGCTGCTTCATCATCGGTGAGTTTCTTGATGATTTGTTCGCCATCCATGGTCGGGTATTTATCGCTTCTGATGGCATGCAGAATATCGCTGATGCCAATCGCTGCAATCAGTCTTTCATTAGCCTCGACCCGGCTGAATTTGCGCTGTTCTTTATTGTTCCAGACTTCAAGTAATCGTCGAGCCGCGACCTCCGAGATCGGTTCCAGTTCTTTCGGGTTGTCGAGAATGGTACGTTCGAGGTACTGGAGTAATTTTTTTATTTCCAGTCCACGCAAATTACTAAATGTCGTAAGCTCGGCCAGGTTGACATGAACAGGAGGTCCAGCTGACTTGAGGCCGATAACATGAAGTACTCCATGTTCATCAGCATTGAGCACTTTTGTGATTGTGCACAAGCCCACTACTTTGTCGAGAAAGCGATCCATTTTGACTGCTTCGCCATTACGCAAGGCATAGGGTTCGCTGAGACCGAGCAGGCAGCATTTCAGATAGACATCGGTTATCGTGTTTTTGTCGGGGCAGTCTGCCGGCAACAAGCTGACTACCTGTATGTCACTGACGCCTTGTTTATCCGCAAACTCATACATCTGATGAATGTCATGCCACACTTTTCCCGGCATGCTAGTGTAGGTTTTTGCATTCAACAGCATGATTTGATAAAGCTCATGTATCGCGTGATGCAGGCTGACAGCAAGAGTCTGTTTATCTATTTTTAACTGGTCACGCGATACATCATTAATGATGATTTTATAACCAACTGACATCTCCTGATAGAAGGCGGTGGCGAGTCGTTGCATTTGTTTGGTTTTGCGCGCCAGCGGAAAGGCATTGTTTGCGAAATGTTTATTGAGATGGTCAACTATCAGCAGGCTGGTAGGTAGTAGCTTCCCCATGGTGTCAAAGCGTTGTTTACCGGGTATCTCACTTCGATTGAAGGCTTGTAGTTCCTGATAAAATTGCCGGGTCGTTTCACCCATATTGACGATAGGCAAACTGTCGAGCCAGCGTTTGGCATTGCGCACGGTTAACGAGCCCGTGGCTTCTATTGGTTTTTGTGATGCTGGTAAATACAGGTTCATTACTGGTTACGAAATCCGGTTCATAACATAGAGTACGACAACCTACACCACGGTGTTTAGGGGTGCTTCACACCTCTGTGACAGCTAACTCTTAAAATACCCTAAGCGGTTGTTATCTAATCATTAATATTGACTGCGGATTTTAGCATATTTTCTCTTGTACGCGGCTCCCCATATGCAAAAGCAAGGGTATCAACGGTAGGTTTTAACCGCCTTTTGGGCAGTACATCTCATACTCTGGTTCCAGGGTCGTCAGCGTTAAATACACAAGGCGGTTGCAGATTTCTGTCAACTGCCGAATAATTGGCGGCTCAACCAAATTTGGATGCTCGACCCTATGGCAACTTACTCAACTAACGAGTTTCGTTCAGGACTAAAAGTAATGCTCGATTCGGACCCCTACAGCATTATTGAAAATGAGTTTGTCAAACCCGGTAAAGGTCAGGCTTTCAATCGTGTCAAGATGCGCAATTTGAAAAATGGTCGAGTTGTCGATAAAACTTTCAAGTCTGGAGAAAGTATCGAAGCGGCTGATGTGATGGAAACAGAAATGCAGTATCTCTATAACGACGGTGACTTCTGGCATTTCATGGACCCGGATTCTTTCGATCAGCACGCAGCTCCAGTAACAGCGGTCGAAGACTCCAAGCTGTGGCTGAAAGAGCAGGACACCTGCACGGTAACGCTCTGGAATGATAGTCCGCTAAGCGTCAGTCCACCGAATTTTGTTGAGTTGAAAATAACCCAAACCGATCCCGGCTTGCGCGGTGATACCGCATCGGGTGGCAGCAAGCCTGCAACTTTAGAAACGGGTGCTGTAGTAAAAGTGCCTTTGTTTATAGAAGAGGGCGAAGTACTCAAAGTGGATACGCGTACCGGAGAGTATGTCTCCAGAGTTAAAGACTGACTGAGCGAGAAGTTCAGGCAATGACTAGCTGGCAGCCAGATGCCAAGCTGACAATTTTGCGTCAGCGTGCGGAAGTGAACAATCTCATCAGAAACTGGTTTGAAAAGCGTGGCGTGTTAGAAGTAGAGACACCTGTCCTTGGCGATGCCGGTATTACCGACCCTCAGATACACAGCTACAAGGTGGAACACTGGTACTTGCAAACCTCTCCCGAGTATTTCATGAAACGCTTACTGGCTGATGGTTCAGGAGATATTTATCAACTGGCGAAAGTCTTTAGATCGTCAGAGTCCGGTTGGCGGCATCATCATGAATTCACCTTGCTTGAATGGTATCGACTTGGTTGGGATGAAAGAGCGTTGGCACAAGAGGTGGTGGACCTGATTCAACATCTTGCAGCTGTAAAAAACCTGAAGCCGGTAATGACCACTTATGCCGAATGTCTGGCAAGGGTTGATCTTGATTTGTTTTCAGCCCGTGGTAAAGATTACCGTAACGCTTTGGAGCAAGCAGATATTGAGCTCGTGGGGGAGTGTAGTGACAAGGCCTTACGTGAACTCGTTTTTACCGAATTGGTACAGAAACAGTTTGCCGATGACCACATAACTGTCGTTCATGACTATCCAGCCGAAGATGCGTCACTCGCAAAAATAAACCAGAAAGATCCAAGGGTAGCGGCTCGGTTTGAAGTGTTTTGGGGATCACTGGAACTCGCCAATGGCTTCCATGAATTAACGGATAGTGCCGAACAACGTTCACGGTTTATAGAGGACAATCAGCAGCGCAGCACTGATGGTCTGAAAGAAGTTGAGGTGGATGAAAATTTACTCGCTGCACTGGCTGCTGGTTTGCCTGATTGTGCTGGTGTGGCCTTAGGTGTTGATCGGTTGTTGATGAAGAAATTTGATCTTGAAGATATTAAAGAAGTGATTTCATTCCGGAGTTAGCGTGGCTGATGACAGTCGCAATTTTTTCACCCATGATCAGGGATGTGCCTGCAGTACAGGACTCTGACCATTCTATTTTTTCTCCAGAGGTAATTAAAATAACCGTAGACCCCATATTAAAGCGCCCCATCTCGGTTCCTTTCTCGATAGTGACCTCTTCGTCATCATAGTGTTTGTTGAATGACTGTTGACCGCGCTTGGGCGTAATCAAACCTTCCCAGGTAGTTTCAATTGCCGAGACGTTGATTGCACCGACCAGCACCAGTGCCATTTTCCCAATGTCAGTATTGAAGATACACACTACCCGTTCATTTCTCGCAAAAACGCTGGATACATTTTCAACGCAAAAGGGGGCGACGCTGAATAGTCTGCCTGGAATATAGGATATGTTATCTACACTCCCATTCATTGGCATATGTATACGATGATAATCTTTGGGAGACAGGTAGATCGTTGCAAACGATCCCTCATCAAAGCACGTATCGTAGCTTTCTCCTAATAGCGCAGCTACTTCATAATGTCGTCCTTTGGCCTGTAGTAGCTGACCAGAACTTAATATGCCGATCTGGCTGATCTGGCCGTCAACCGGAGATACCAACACATCATGAGCAAAGTTAATCGGTCTGGCGGCAGTTAAAAGTTCTCTGGTGAAGAACTCGTTTAAAGTTTTATACTCTTTGGCTGATTGACGTTGTGCCTGATGCAGGTCTACTTTAAACATTTTAATATAACGTTTGATCAGAAATTGCTGCCATGATGTGTTCTCCAGACGACTGGCAAAGAACAGTATTCTTGAGATCAGATGGTGAGGTAATACCGTAAGAAGAAGGGCCTTGAGTCGGTCCATCAAAATAGCCTTGGGAGTGTTCAGTAGATACTGTTATTCTAGCGTAAATCTTACTATTACTCCCGCCTATGGCAAACAGTATCACGCTTCAGCAGTGTCTCGACAAATGTGTTGAACAATTACAAGGCTCTGATGTTTTCTTTGGTCATGGCACTAATAATGCGGTTGATGAAGCCTACTGGCTGGTGTTGTCGGCACTGGGCATATCGCCACAATCTACCGAGCTTAACTTTGGCTTGAGAGTCGATCCGGCTGATCAGGAAAAAGTACAAACACTGCTCGAAAAAAGAATTACTTCAGCAATACCAATGGCTTACCTGACGGGTGAAGCCTGGTTTTATGGCCTACCTTTTACTGTCACTTCTGATGTGTTGATTCCTCGCTCTCCCATTGCGGAGTTGATTGCAGAGCGATTTTCACCATGGTTGGCGTATCCGCCCGCGCGAGTTCTGGATCTGTGTACGGGTTCTGGTTGTATTGGTATTGCCACTGCGCTTGAATTCGAATCTGCGCTGGTCACGCTGAGTGATATTTCAAAAGAAGCACTGCTTGTGGCGGTTAAAAATGTAACCCGACATCAACTTCAACAGCGCATCAAGATTATCCAGTCAGACCTGTTCAAGCATCTTGGGAATGGAGAGTACGATCTGATTCTTTGCAATCCACCCTATGTCAGCGATGAAGAGATGTCTGAGTTACCCAGGGAATATTTGCAAGAGCCTGACCTGGGTTTGCGTGCAGGTGCTGATGGTCTTGATATTGTGAGACGTGTTTTTGCGGGTGCCGCAAAGTATATGGCTGATGGTGCTGTGTTGATTATGGAGGTTGGTAACTCTGAGCAGGCGGTTATCAATGCCTGGCCAGAGGTGCCATTTACCTGGTTGGAATTTGAACATGGCGGTCACGGAGTATTGTTGCTCACAAAAGAACAGCTGCTTGCAATGTCAGATAGTACGTGAGCAAGGATGTAGATCTGAAACTGGGTCGATCCAGAGTGCTACTGGTGGTAACCGTTCTGCTGTTTTCTTTGTCGTTTGTCGCCGTAGTCATCTTGCAGGCTCACTGGCTGATTAAGGTTGTTCTGGTTTTGTTGTTGACCGGATCATTTAATACCACTATGCGACAAATACTGATGTTAGATCAGGGGGCAATTACTGGGTTACGCTCAAAACACGTTGAGAGAATATGGCTGGCAGAGTTTGGCAATCAAACTACACTCAGGCTTAATCATGTAGGAGCGAGAGTCTTCAAGTCGTTGGTAATTCTGAAGCTGGAAAACCCCGTAAACCAGCGTCGCTATCAGTGTTTTATCGCTGCAGACGCACTTTCAGGCAAACAGCACAGTGAGCTGAGAGCCTTGGTGCTCGCTCTGGGGGCCTCAGGTGATCACTGAGGGTGAGGTTCGTCCGGTATAACGTTCTATTTCAGCCAGTTCGACCGATGCTGTCGCCAATGTTGCAACCAGTTCAGCATTACTTAGATGGTATTGCTCCGTGTTATCAATAAGCGCTTCGAGATAGACCCTTAATGTTGCACCCTGGGTGCCCGTGCCTGACAAACGAAAAATAATTCTGCTTTCATTTTCCAGCAATATTCGAACGCCTTGATGTTCACTAACTGATTGATCAACCGGGTCATGGTAGGTGAATTCATCCGCATTGGTGACCTTGCTGTTCGCGACCGTTGTGCCAACCAGGCTAGGTAGTTTGTTGATTAATGCTTTCATCAACGCTTGAGCGTCATCGCTCTCAATCGCTTCATAATCATGTCTGAGGTAAGCGTTACGACCAAATTTTTGCCAATGATCATGCACAATTTCTTTAACGCTTTGCTTACGTGCGGCAATCAGGTTGAGCCAGAACATGACTGCCCATAAACCGTCTTTTTCTCGAACATGGTCCGAACTGGTGCCAAAACTTTCTTCGCCACAAAAGGTGATTTTGCCAGCGTCGAGCAAGTTGCCAAAAAACTTCCAGCCGGTGGGTGTCTCAAAGCAGGGGATATTTAAACTTTTCGCCACTCTGTCGACAGCACAACTGGTGGGCATGGAGCGTGCAACACCGGTTATACCCTTGCGATACGCCGGAATGAGTTCAGCGTTTGCGGCGAGTATGGCGAGGCTGTCACTGGGACTAACAAAACAGTCTTCTCCTAGCACCATGTTGCGATCACCATCGCCATCAGAAGCGCCACCAAATACAGGGTTTCCTGCAGACATGACCAACTCGGCCAATTCATGTGCATGTGCAAGGCTGGGGTCGGGATGGCCGCCACCAAAATCTTCCAGGGGTATGGCATTCATTAATACATGATCTTGATTTGCGGGTAGTTTCTTGAATAGAGCCGTAGCGTAGGGACCGGTAACCGCATGCATAGCATCGAATGCAATAGTCAAATCATTCTCTAGTAAATACTGATTTATCAAGTCGAAGTCAAAAATACCTTCGAGTAATGTCAGGTAATCATCGACTGTGTCGATGACTGTAATGCGCATATTGTCGGCATCATAAACACCTGCAGTTGACAGATCTGCACTGAAGTCATTAATAATTTTGTATTGGTCAATGGTTTTTGTTCGTTGATAAATCTGGTTGGTCAGCGCTTCCGGTGCCGGCCCGCCATTCTGAATGTTGTACTTAATGCCGAAGTCGCCATTGGGACCACCTGGATTATGTGAGGCAGACAAAACCAGCCCACCATCGAGGCCGTATTTTCGAATAATATGTGAGGCAGCTGGTGTAGATAGTATTCCGTTCAAGCCAACAATGAGTTCTGCTACACCATTTGCACTGGCCATTTTAATTATGGTTTGGATGGCAGCACTATTATGGTAGCGACCGTCTCCACCAAGTGCGATTCGGGCTCCCTCTACGCTGGGTAAACTATCAAAAATTGCCTGTACAAAATTCTCGAGATAGTGTTGTTGCTGAAAAATACTGACCGACTTTCTCAAGCCTGAAGTGCCAGGTTTTTGTTCTTGAAATGGTTTACTTTTAACGATCATAAAAGATTGTTCGATACGTGATTAAGTTATGATCAAAATAACATACTGCATGATATGCTTGAAATATGTACCACGAAGAATTACTAAGAAGAGACCCGGTTCACGCTATGCCGATGACATTTTCGGCGTTGATGGATATGTATGAGCAAAATTATTTAATGTTACGTGTACTATGCGGTGAGATTCCTGAGAGTCCTGCAAAAGTGGTTTCCAGGGTCTCGGGTAAAGCGCAAGATTTACATCTGTTTATGATTGAATCTACCCCCCATACGGTGACTTTGAAGTTAACCTATCTGTTTCCAAATCATGAGCTAAAACCTGACCTTATGGTGAGGATATACAAGGACGCTCAACAGGCCGAGGTGCTGAGTCGCAAGTGTCGTGTCACAGGCAAGAACCTCAAGGTCGACAGTGGTGTTAGCGATACAGCCTTGCACTGTCGCTGGCAATTAAATCGTTTCTTGTATAAGTGGCTTCGCTATTGCAAGCGACAAGGCCATAGTTTTCAAGACCGTGAATGGACTCCCTTGAATCCCTGAGTAAAACTCACCACCGCCCCTCAATATCTGACTCAAAAACCGGTGCGAGCTTGCTGCTTTAGCCGCTGCATATCTCAATTATCTGCTTGTTTCTGCTAAATAGTTTGTAATTATTGTAATAGTAATATATAAGTATTGTATAAGTATTATTTTTAACTAGTAATCTATGAAATTATCTACAAAAGGACGTTATGCGGTCACTGCAATGCTGGACCTGGCGATAAATGATCGTAAAGGGCCAGTAACCTTGACGGGCATCTCGTTAACCCAAAGTATTTCCTTGTCATATCTGGAACAACTTTTTGCAAAACTGAGACATTCCGGCCTGGTAGAAGGTGTACGTGGCCCAGGTGGCGGCTATCGACTAGCCAAGCGACCCGAGAAGATATCTATAGCAGACATAATCCTGGCTGTAGACGAGCAGGAAGACCTTGGCAATCAAGTGGTTACTTCAGATGAGTACGTTACGGGTGATGTGTCGAGATTGTGGAGTGAACTGAGTGGCCGTTTGTTTGAATTTCTTGATGCGATGACACTGGATCAATTTATCCCTCAACCCGGTATTAAGGATTTGACGTCGCAGCAGGATGATGAAGCGCGCCGCATGAATTTTATGATGCCGCCGCCGGCCGATTTGAGCTAAAGTCACAGTATTCCAAGATAAAGCTTCTCAGCTTTTGAAGTTCTTGATCTGATTTTTTATTGCCATATCGTATTCCGAGATAGATTGATGTGATGGCATGAATTTGCCCGGCGTATTGCGAGTTCTCGTTTGCCAGACGGGTGGCGTACTGCATTTCAGTTTCACTGTCATTTTTCTTCGCTGAATAGATTCTATTATTGTGTGTAATAAAGCGTCGGTACAATGATTCTTCTTCTGATCTATTGTTTCTGGATGAGAATATGAGTTGTTTCAGAATTAACGTAATAAAAACCAATAGCGCGAGTGCAGCCAGTGAAAACACCAGCTGTTTACCAATGCTCCCCATGAGTGATTTGAATCTTGATATCAATTCGCTACGCAGCGTGTTGTTGTATGAAATCACCCATTTAGACCAATAGTAGTTCATGGTATCCCAGCGCATACTCAATTTTTTAAGAAATGAAATTCGGATAGTATTGGGCAGTAAGCTATTGCCAGCAAAAGCCGATTCCAAGCCTTGATTTACTCGTTCTGGAGAGACCATGCCAGTCGGATCTTTTCGTACCCAGCCTTCTCCTTCCAACCACACTTCAGTCCAGGCGTGTGCATCCGACTGTCGAATTAAATAGTAGCCACCATTGTTGTTGTATTCTCCACCTTGATAGCCAGTAACGACTCGCGCAGGTATACCGACCGCGCGCATCATGACCACGAAACTACTTGAATAGTGTTCACAAAAACCCTCCATGGTATCGATCATAAAGCTATCGATGTAATCAGATGACATGGGTTTCGGTTCCAGAGTGTAGGCATATGGCATTTCATTGAAGCGGTTCATTACCCGATCAACAAAACGTTTTTTGTCGCCATTCACTTCAAGAAAGAGCTTTTCTGCCAGTGCTCTGGTTTTTGGTGCCGTTCTCCCGGGTAACTGTAACGATGAGTATAGTTTTGCTGTGTTAGCTGTACTATCGAGCTTGAAGGAGGTTGCAGAACTAAATTGGAACAATGAAGCTTTACGGATCACTTCATTCGAGAATGTTTCTCCTGCTTGGTTAGTCATTGCATCCTTGCCACTATCAATCGCGATATCCAGAGGAAATACCCAGCGGTTTTGCTGTGCTTCCAGCGTGATTTGATAACTAAAAGCGTTTTCGATGTTATCTAACAGCAAAGGTTCGCTTTTATCAGAGTATTTTTTTGTAGTACTGGAGCGCGACCAACGCTTGCCATCAAAATTTTCCAGTACGGGTCCGCGCCAATACAGTTGATGTTGTGCAGGCGCTTTTTGATTGAACGTGGCGCGAAATGCAGGAGCGCTGGACTGGACGAGTTTGGTGAAATTCCCTGGTGACATCGATTCGCTCATTCCGGTCTGCCCCTGACCGTTGTTTCCTGGTAGAGACCATAGTGGTGAATCTAGGCGCGGAAAAATAAAAAACAGAATCAAAATTATTGGAATGGATCCGATGCTTAACTGAAAGGTAGTTTTGATTTGTTGGCGATGTGGTTGTCTGCCGGTGTAATCATTAAGTTTTAGTAATGACAGGGTCAACATGAATCCACATATCAGCAAATAAAGTGCAATGATTAACTGTTGCTGAAACAGGAATACGGTAACCACGACAAAAAAGCC
>CALIRD010000183.1 GCA_938042355.1 uncultured Thiotrichales bacterium | reverse complement strand
GGAAGTGTAATCAGTACGCCTAACAATAATGTAATCAGTTTTTTCATTCGCTTAACAATGGCTCCTGTGTTGATGCCGGTTGCACCCCTCCGACCTCAATTCGGGTGCGACCGTACATAGTGCCAAAAAACGGACGCCCCTTTTCATCCAATGTAACTCCCGAATATTGTGAATTGTATTTCTGCCCACCAATAACATAGTGAAAAGTCTCTTCACCGGTATACCAATCCAGCGCTTCGAACGTCCATTTATGATCACGCGCGCCAATGAAATAGACTTGGCCTGAACCAATACTGGTCCACGGCACTCCGTTGGGTGAACTGACCTCTTCATTAGCCCAGGCTGACTTGAGTTGTTGATCAATCGGATCCCACTCAAACTTTTGTACACCATAAGGCTGAAATTCAGGATTATTACCCAAGGGCCCAATCAGGATGCCACGCGCGCGACCTTCTTCCGGTAAGAAAAAAGGCGCGTTGCGCGGTGTATTATTGACCACTAATGCACCATAACCCGCAATGACCACTGTTTGCTCAGACTGGATTTTCTGCACATCCAACTCGCCCATAGTAACGGGAGCTTGTCCGGCGATACGCCTTGATGGCGCCTCATCCAGTTGCTGCCAGTTATCAGGAATTTCGTTTCTCCAGAACAAGGTAATATTCATTCGGTCATCGCCATCGGTAATTACAACAAACTGGTCTTCATCACCAAATCCCATTAACGATGGTGTGGCACCACTGCCGTTACCCTTGCCGTTGCGATAACGCGCAACCCAAGCACCATCTTTTTCGTCAATGGAAAAATCATTACCAGTCCAGACCACCTTGTGCATGTGATTACGCGAAGGCACATAAATACCACCTTGCTCATCAACTGCAATTGAGTTACGCACCCAGCCGTAACCCACTCCCTGTGAGGAGGTATCTTCTGTATCTGCATGAGTGAGACGAATTATTCTGGAATCAGTCAAGTCCATATTGACGGCAATCATGTAGCCATTTTCAGTGGGCAATACGATCCAGCCATCATAAGTAATATTCATTCCAACCGTTGGACCCGCGAGCTCCCTGGGTAACTCATAGCGCCCTTTTTCTACAATTTTTGAATTTGGGTCACCGTCAACCGCATCACCATAGGCACGTATCGTTCCATCTTTGTTGGCGATATATACCCAATTGTTGCTACCCACAACAATATAAACGCCCGATAAATCTCTTAATGCCTTAACCGCATTAATCGCTGTTGGAACAGCTGTGACGCCATTATTTTTATTGAGCTTGTCGGTCATCTCGTTTGCCCAGGATTCAGGGTACTTATGTGCCACATCTGAAACGAGGTGATCAATGATCTCGTAGGTGTCGTAATCGAGTTTGTATAAACCATTGACGCCATTTGACCAGAGTATGCGCTGACCATTGTCATACTGACTCGACGTGAATGCTCCAAAATGACCTGGACCTAAATAGGTATAGGTAATCTCGCTTTCGTCCAGTACCCGCGATACATCCATGGGACCTGCTATTGGCGTAGCATCTTGTTGCGCCGGCTCACCATGTGGTAACGGGTTGATGCCGTCAGCAGCGTAAGTGTTTTTAGGAGGCCACTGGACAGGACTTTTTAACAATGACTCAGGCGCCATTTGTGGTGCTGGTATCAGATCCAGATCGGGGCGTGACTTGGCTGGACCGAAATCACAACGTGTGAGTACCACTAATGCGATGAGTAGCAGTAAAAGCAAGGCCAGGATTTTAACTAATTTTTTCATTGTCTGTCTCTTACCTCAAAAACGCACTTATTAAGACAAAGCTAAAGTGCGTGTGAAACATTTCGGATACGCAAATGAAAGCCTTTGCTGCGAGTAATATTTATTGTTAGCGTTTACCCGTGACACCAGCTCACTGACATTCATCAAAGTGTTACAAAACTGTGCTGTCTTTGTTTAACTTTTGCTCGTGAGGATTCACTCCAAAAATAAGTGATCCTGTTGTTCGCTACTGATCATATAGAATTCGCCCACGCTCTCCATACATCTGCTGCAACACTTTAGATTTCATAGGCCCAAAACCTTGATAGGCCTCTTCTTGAAGCATATCAGCAGGTATCACCGCAGCCGCATAATCCAGTGGAGCGCGCCAGCCTGGATGCGGTTGAATCCTGACCGTGGTACCACCTACCGGATGCATGGCGAGGCGCTCATCCAGCATGGCTTGTAACTCGGCTACTTTTTCAGGATTATCCGCCGCAAGATCAACCGATTCATTGGGGTCTTCCCAGACATTAAAGAGCATGGTTTCTACTTCGGTAGAGCGTCGCTGATGATCAACTTTTTGATAAAACTTCCACGGTCCGTCTAGCACACCGTACTGAAACAAATTATAAGTCGATAAATTAGAGGTGAAAAACAATGCACCTTCTCTGGCCGTAGGACCTTTACCGGTAATCGCATCCCAGCGACTGTAGCCATCAATCTCTTTGGTATTTTTGGCTTCAATATTTACCGCAGTCGTTAAGGTCGGCAACATATCCATCACCGAAATGATCGATTCATTAACCGTATTAGGCGGTAAGACCTCAGGCCAACGCATCAATGCATTAACTCTCACCCCGCCTTCGAAGGTTGATAACTTTTCTCCACGCAGCGGTTTGTTGTCTGCACCAAAATTATAAAAGCCGCCATTGTCAGTAAAAAACAAAATCAATGTGTTTTCTGTCAAGCCGCTTTCATCCAACGCAATTAGAATTTCTCCAATTGCCTGATCCAGACTATCAACCATCGCCGCATAGGTTTTCTTGGGGTATAAGGGAGTGTCGAGACGGCTGGTGTATTTGGCAATGTCTTCTTCTTTGGCCTGCATTGGCGAGTGCGGAGCGAGGAAAGGCACATACATAAAGAATGGTTTATTGGGATCTCTGATTTCTTTGATGTAACGAACTGCCTGATTGCCGTGCACGTCTGTCGCGTATTCTCCATCGTGCCTTACCGATACGCCATTTTCCTGAAAGTCGTGCCCTTCGGCGAAACTGTGCGTGAAGTAATCAACATCG
>CALIRD010000182.1 GCA_938042355.1 uncultured Thiotrichales bacterium | reverse complement strand
CGGTGGTGGAGGCAACACTGCTGGATCAGGAGGTTCTGGTTCCGACAGAAAATTCAAGCGTAGCGAAGAAGAAGTACAGATCGTATTCGACAGAAATCGAGGTTCTTTTGACAGAACCTATGCCCGGGCTTTGCGAGATGATCCGGCCTTGCAAGGGAAGGTGGTGTTTACGCTAACCATAGAGCCTAATGGGTCAGTATCCAGTTGCACCATTGCCTCAAGCGAGCTTCGTAACCCTGAACTGGAGCGCAAACTGGTGGTGAAAGTGAAGCAGTTAAAATTTGCTAGCAAGGATGTTTTGAGAACTACCGTTAATTATCCTATCGACTTTTTCCCTTCCTGATGTGTTAAAGGCGTGATCTGGTCAGGATTATTGCTATAATTTCCATGCTAGCCTGTCGCCATGAGTGCGAATCAATCAGATAAAAAGTTAAAAGGCATGCCCTGTGTAAAGTGTTTCATGGGTGTTATGCATGAATACACCATGGAGCGATCCGGTGTCACGATTGACCAATGCAAGAAATGCGGTGGTATCTGGTTTGATCCGGATGAGCTTGAGACTATTCTTGGTGAAAAAGCGGTACAACCCTTCTTTATATCCGCTTCGGCTCTGGTCAACGATGAGTATCAGTGCCCTCGTTGTAAAGTGGGTATGCACGAGTTTCGTTATCCAGGTACGGCGGTCGAGATTGATGCCTGCGAAAAATGTCACGGTATCTGGCTGGATCACAAGGAATGGTCCGAGATCAGCAAGGCCCGTGGCGGCAAGTAAAATTTAACCTGCATCACAAAAAAACAAACCGTTAAGCCACTTATCCCTCGTCAGATTGAATTTGTCCTTATCTGGCATCGTTCATAGAATTTGATTGTTACACTTTGAACTGGTTAGAGGTTTTTCTCGTAAAAGCTCAAGCTTTATTTTTGAATTAAAACGTACAGGACTATGTTTTTAAATCCAGTAAAGAATCCACCTGAAGAACAACGATTGCCAGTCTTGACCGGAGGCTTGGTGCTGCTGCTGATTGCCCTCTGGGGTTTATGCAGCATGCTGGACAAAGGCGCGCTCGACCGAGCACATGAATATTACCAATCATCAGTCCTGGCGCCTCTGGAAGTACCGTTATACAAACAACAAAATGCGCAGTCGGCAATCTCTGCAAATCAATTGAGTAAGTCGGACTGGCTGAGCATTCAAACGGATGCTGATTTTGTCACGGCATTGGAACGTAACAAACTCATCACGCCGAGTAATCGTCAGTATCCGGAATGGAAGGATGCTCGTGAACGACATTCACAACTACTGGCTAAAGCTATCGGTTGGGAATATGGTTTTATCACCAGTCGTCCTTCGGCCGTATCATCGCTCTCGCACATGTTTATACACCCCGGCCTGTTATTGTTATTGGTAAACATTGTCTTTCTCTTACTGTTTGGATCTATGCTCGAAGGGATACTGGGGCGCTCGGTTACCGCGTTGTTTATCGTACTTTCTGCGGTATCCTCAAGTTGGCTGGTAGCGACAATCATGGGATCGAGCTTGTTACCATACACCGGTATCAGTGCCTTATTGGCCTGTTTTGCAGCTTTCATTGCCTGCTGTTACCGCTCAAATTTATTGAAAACACAAATTCCCGGTTTGCCTGCCTTTTCGGCATATCTGTATGCAGCGTTGTGGTTGGTGCTTACACTCGCCACATTTTTTATAACACCATTTTTCAATGGTAACCCGCTGTTTTTAGTGGCACCACTGGCAATCGGTGGCATAGCAGGATTGTTGGCCAGAAGCAGGCTGGTAGAAGAAGAGCCTGAAGACATTGCAGAAACGTTAACTGAAGAAGAAGCAGATGATTTACTGCAGCAGCAATTAGCAGAAGTTGCCGCGCTGTGTGATGCAGGAAAATATGCTGACGCATTACCTGTTTTACAAAAGCTTGAGAATGACTATCCACGCGAGCATGAAGTCGCTTATCGATTACAACAGTGCTCCCGACGTGATAGTAATAGTGAGGAATATCATCATTACAGTCTCAAAGTCCTGCGCTATCAGGCACGCGATGAACGTGTTCATGAGATGGTGCGTGAAACATTCATGCATTACATCACCAATGCTCGTCCATCACGTCTGAACAAAACAACCATAGTCAGCCTGGCAGAGCGTTTCTTGCGAGTAGGCAACCTGGTTGAAGCTGAATATTTGGTCAAAGTCCTCTTGAAAAAGCCGCCAATTACAGATGAGGTTGGCCAATTAATTGAAAAATTATCCAACTTACTGACAGCCGACGGGCAGGATAAGAAGGCCAGAGTCTATCGCATGGGTTTGGCAAAAGTGATGTCAGATAATGCCCCGGTTGACACCATGATCCTCGACGCCTACCGCTAGTAAATAAATTTATCTGCTTATAGTAGAGACATTCTGCTCTGCTGCTGTAGAATCCTGTATCGGGGTTCTATAAAAAAGAAACAATGAATCGAAACAGTTTGATCTTCGTGATGGCATTCACCATGGGCTTTGTCATTATGAGCGTTGAAATGCTCGGCGGTAGAATTCTGGCTCCTTATTTCGGAGGCAGCATTCATATCTGGGGCAGTATTATCACGGTCTTCATGTTAGCGCTTGCTATCGGTTACGCTCTGGGTGGTCTTTATTCAAGGAGTGAGCCTGACATTAGAAAATACGGTGTTCTGTTTATCGCCGCAGCAATACTATTATGGATAATTATTTTCTTTAGCGAAGCACTCGGTGATTTTGTATTTCTTAGAATTGAAGATGAACGAGCCGGTTCCTTGCTCTATTGTATTCTTATTTTCTTTTTGCCAACTACTGTTATGGGTTTTGCTTCCCCCTATGCTGTCAGTCTGATCACAACCAGTAAAGAGACCAGCGGTATGTCTGCGGGTTTCTTGTACTTTTTATCGACTATCGGAAGCGCCTTGGGTACCTTGATAACATCATTTTATCTTGTTGAATTTTTTGAAACCAATACCATTATTAAATTCTGCAGTGGTATATTGCTGTTGCTTGGTATAGCAGCAATACTGCAACACAGGAAAAATGAATGAAAAAAATTCTTCTGGTTATAGTGTTATTGCAACTGAGTGTCGTGCTGGATGCCAAAGAGTTATATCGTGCTAAATCACTTTATCGTGATATTTATGTAGTAGAGAACAATGATTTATTATGTTTGAAATTTTCTATTCCACGACGAGAAGATACCAGCCAATCATGCATGGATCGTAAAGACCCGATGAGAATGGTGTTCAATTACACTCGCATGATGATGGCAGCGGTGTTGATCAACCCCGAGCCACGGTCAATTCTTATCGTAGGTCTTGGTGGAGGCACATTGCCCACAGCATTCAATGATATGTATCCCGACGCAGAAATTACCAGCGTTGAAATTGATCCGGCGGTTGCCAAGGTTGCGCGAAAATATTTTGACTTTAAAGAGACCGATAACAACAAGGTGGTAATTAAAGACGCACGCTTACACATCAAGCGTCAGGCTCTCAAGAATAAAAAGTATGATCTCGTCATCCTCGATGCATTTGGTTCTGATTATATTCCTGAGCACTTAACCACAGTCGAGTTTCTGCAGGAGGTTAAACAGGTTTTATCTCCTCAGGGTGTGCTTGCGTCGAATACCTTTTCAAGCAGCAAGTATTATCACCACGAGTCCTCTACCTACGCTGAGGTATTTGGCAAGTTTTTTGTCATGCAGACGAATGCCGGTAGTAATCGCGTGATTCTTTATTCCGAGAATGATGCGTTACTCAACATAGATAATATCCAAAACAATGTGCAGCGACTTGGAAAAACTCTTGATAAATATGATGTTGATGCAGAATTGATGTTGCGCTCGATTAATACCTTACCGATGTGGAATGAATCAGCGCGACCCTTAACCGATCAATACTCACCCGCCAATATACTTAACGCCAAAGAAAAATAGCTGGTGTCTAATCTTTGGTTGTATGTCGTCACTGTACTGATCTGGGGTACCACCTGGTTTGCTATTCGCTTTCAGCTGGGTGTGGTCGCAGTAGAAGTCTCTGTCTTTTACCGTTATGTGCTGGCCACTACACTATTGTTGATAGTTTGCTTGCTCAAAAAGCAAACCCTCAAATACTCCCTGCGTTCGCATTACTTCATGGCAATGCAGGGAATATTTCTTTTCTGTATAAATTACATTTTGTTTTATTACGCGTCCTACGAGCTGGCCACCGGTCTCGTATCGGTAATGTTCTCAACTGTCGTTCTGATGAATGTACTCAATGGCAAATTATTTGCCGATCAGGTTATCAAGCCGATGGTGGTTGTCGGTGGCATATTGGGCATGTTGGGTCTGACGTTAATATTTATTCCAGAATTACAAGCCATGGAAAATAGTACGAGAGTTAAATTCAGCATATTTCTTTGTGTGCTGGCAACCTTGTCTGCATCAATCGGTAATGTTCTGACCTTGAAAAATAAGGCCAATGGGGTTTCAGTCGTACCCGCTACTACCTGGGGTATGTTTTATGGGACTTTAGCCACCTTGATCTATCTTCTGATTAAGGGTGTGTCATTTAACTTTGAATATTCGTTATCTTACGTCAGCTCGCTAACCTATTTGGCCGTGTTCGGTAGCGCTATTGCTTTTTTGTGTTATCTGACACTGATCGAAAATATCGGGGCCGACAAGGCCTCCTATACCAGCGTCATGTTTCCCGCTGTTGCACTAGTTATGTCAACCCTGTTTGAAGGTTACCAGTGGACTTGGCTCGCTATGATCGGCATGGCACTGGTCATGTGTGGTAACTTCCTAGTGTTGAAAACGGATTAACTCTAGCGATATTTTTTGCTGAAACGTTGAAACAACTCCTGTTGCATGGCTTCCAGCTCTATCTGTCTTCCTTCGATCCAGGCCGTAGTCAGTTGCTGACCGCGCATGTCCAGAGCATCGCCTTTAGAGATGAACAGAGTCGCGTCTTTACCCACTTCCAATGAACCAACCCGATCAGCGATGCCCAGTATTTCTGCATTACTTAAGGTAATCATGCGCAGTGCCTGCTCTTTTGACATGCCATAGGCAACCGCTGAGCCGGCGTTAAATGCCAGATTTCTAGTGCTCATCAACCAGCTGTTATTGCTGAGACCAACCCTGATGCCATGTGCCTGCAACTCTTGCGGTAAGCGAAACACTTGATCAATATCATGATGATCTTGTCCCGGTAAATTGTGCAGGGTATCGATAATTACCGGAATGTTGTGTTGTTGTAATATCTCGGTTGCCAGTAAGGCACCAGCACCAGTTTTTAAGACCAGTCGTTTTACCCCGGCTTGTTTGAGTAGTGTGACAGCCTCAATGATAGTGTTCGGTTTATTGGCATACAGATAAAGTGTCTGTGAGCCATCGTATACACCAGCCAGTGCCTTGAGTTTGAGGTTACTGCTATCCTGATTAACGGCCGCATCCTTAAACAGAGTTGTCAGCTGACTACGATCGTCGGCATAACTTTTGTTGGGTTCAAGCACAATTGAGTCACTCGTATCATCATATTTATAGTAGCTTTTCGCCGGCCAGTTTATATGTACACCATCATCGATTTTTAGCGCAGCATCTTCCCAGTTCCAAGCGTCCAGTTGCACAATGGAGGAGGTACCGGAAACCAGTCCGCCTATGGGTGCAATCTGTGCGATCAGAATACCATTGAAGCGCATGGTGGGGATCAGTTCTGAATCAGTATTAAAGGAAGTTAATGTCCGTACACTTGGATTTAAATCGCCGCGTTCACGAAAATCCCGGGTATGACGAAGTGCATCAACTTCTACCAGGCCCAGTTGTGAGTCCGGCATGATAAAGCCCGGGTAGACATGTTGACCTTCAGCATTGATTGTCTGATAACCGCTAATATCTACTCCACCGGCTTGATAGACGCCGGTGATTTTTCCATTTTCAAACGTCAAAATACCGTTTTCAATCATGCCGTTACTAACGGTATGTAAAGTGGCCCCGGTTATTGCCACCTTGTTGCCAGTCAGAGGGGCCGGTTCTGGTGTTACCGCCCAGATTGGAGTTAATAAAAGAACATTGCAGATTAAAATTGTTATCAGTGCCTGAATAGTTGTTTTCATTGCTTTGCTCCTGTCAGGTGTTCATAGCCATGCAAACTGTCACAGTGCCAGTCAGGCTGAGGTTTGGGCTTGTGGCTGGCTTTGTCACCATTGGCATTGGCTTGATGTAGTTTGTTGATCAGGCGCATACGTTCTTGTTGTACTTGCGTACGAGCCTCCAGGTCTTTTGTACGTGAATAATAAATTCTGCCATCCACCAGCGTCATATCTGCAATGGCATAAATTGATAAGGGGTTATCGTTCCAGACGACAATATCGGCATCTTTACCTTTTTTAATTGAGCCCATACGATCATCAAGGTGTAGTAGTTTTGCAGGGTTCAGAGTAACCATTTTCCAGGCTTCTTCTTCAGACATGCCGCCATACTTTATGGATTTGGCAGCTTCCTGATTCAAACGACGAGCCATCTCTCGGTCATCAGAATTAATCGCAACTGTAACACCAGCCTGAGACATCAGCGCAGCGTTATAAGGAATGGCATAGCGGACTTCCCATTTATATGCCCACCAGTCAGAGAAAGTGGAGCCGCCAACACCGTGTGCTGCCATTTTATCGGCTACTTTGTAACCTTCGAGGATGTGCGTAAACGTATTGACATTAAAATCATAATCTTCGGCCACTTTCATCAGCATATTAATTTCAGACTGCACATAAGAGTGACAGGTAATAAAACGTTCACCATTGATGATTTCCGAGATGGTGTCCATGGCCAGATCGCGGCGTTTGTTTTTGCCGGCTTTTTGATAGGCTTGCGCGCGCGAAAAGCTGTCGCGAAATACTTGTTCGACACCCATGCGAGTCTGAGGGTAGCGTACTGATTTGGAATTGCTGGAGCGTTTGACGTTTTCGCCTAGGGCAAATTTTATAAAACCATCGGCGCCTTCGATTTTCATTTGTTCCGGTGTGGCGCCCCAGCGATATTTAATCAAGGCAGACTGGCCGCCAATTGGGTTGGCAGAGCCATGCAATAACTGTCCAGCGGTGACGCCACCCGAGAGGTTGCGGTAAATATTGATATCTTCCGAGTTGATCACATCGTTCATACGCACCATGGAGGAGTTGGTGGCAACATCATTCACGGCGGAGAGCGCAATGTGCGAATGTTCATCGATGATGCCACTGGTCACATGCATGCCGCTGGCATCGTATTGATTGGCGCCTGCTGCTGTGAGGTTTTTACCAACCGCTGCAATTTTTCCATTTCTAATCCAGACGTCTGCGTTTTCAAGAATACCTTCGTCTTCGTTGGTCCAGACGGTTGCATTTTTGAGTAGCAGATTTTGTTGCGCTGGCTGGCTTTGTGTTCCGTAAGCGGTAAAGGGATAGACGACGTTGCCTAAAGCCAGATCCGTTTCATCACTAGTAGCATCTGTATCTTGCTCAACGTCACCGGTGCGCCGCGCATTCCAGGTGATCCATTGACCGTCAGCCAGCTGACCTTTGCCACTCCAGCTATTGTTAGCTGGTATACCGCTGAGACGAATAGGGAGGCTATCTTCATTCATGGCAAAACTGATCAGGATTTGTTCGGGTGAGTAGCTGAAGTTCACCTTGGGGTTTTTATTGTCGCTGTCATCCTTGTCATAAAGCGCGAGGCTGGCACTATGCTTGCCACCCGTACTATTGATCTCGAGTGGGTAGTTCTGTTGATTGACGGTGAGTTGATATTGGCCACTTAAGTCCGGTTGATGCTCCGCCAGTTTATAGCGTCGACCATTTATCCAGTTTTCTTCTATCACCATATTGTCGTCAAATAATTCGGTTGAGGTGATAATGAAATTGGCAATGGCCCCGGCTTTTATCTGACCCAGTTGATTTTCAACACCCAGTATTTTTGCGGGTTCAGTCGTCAGTGCAGCCAGCGCACGTTCTTCGCTTAGACCATGTTTTATGGCTTTGCGTAGATTTTTCCAGAAAGTTTTTTCAGGGCTCTCAGCGGCGGAGGTGATCGCAAAAGGTATTCCTCGGCTGCTGAGTGCGCCCGGGTTGGTTGGCGCCAGTTCCCAATGCAACATATCGGCCAAAGCAATTTCGTCGGTTTGTAACGGGTCGCTCACATCTATTGCCTGCGGAAAGTTCACAGGTACGATCAAGGTTGCGCCGGTTTCAGCAATGGCTTCCAGTCTTTGATAGGCATCGCCGGCACTACGAATCACATACTGGGTTTTGAATTCATCACCGACAGTATCTGCACGTAAGACGGTCAGCCAGTCTTTACTGGCATCAAAGATTTGCGGTAATTTTTGATTCGCTGTCCACGCCTGCAGAGAGAGGTCGATAAAATCGGGATTTTTTTGTTTGCTGTACCAGTCTGCATCGTAATAAGTCTGTCGTAATACCGCCATATAGCCCATAGCTGAGCGTGGGTAGGTTTGCTCTGAACTGCCTTTATCCAGCGAGTAATGAGCACTGGCACCGGTTTTGATGATCAGTTCCTGATCATACTCATTACCTAACGAGACGAGTGCGCCTGTACCTCTCGCCAGACCATCGTGTTGATGCGTTAATACCGCACCAAAGCCGAGTGCCCGGTATTTTTCAGCCGTATCCTTGTCATGGGAAAAATGATCTGCCGCGTTAAAGCTCGACTTGATCGCTTGATTGGCATTATAGGCACCCGGCGTTTGACTTTGAGTCACTTCAGCCGCACTCCAGCTGTACTCGGATCTATCTGCCGCGTCCGGTAAGCCATAAGCTGAGTCCAGTTCGATCAAACCTGCATAGATATAGCGGCCGGTCATGTCATAGCTGGCTGTGTCTGCGGGTACTTTGATGTTGCTGCCTACCTTGACGATTTTGCCGTCCCGAATTAACAAGGTGGCGTTTGTGAGTTTTTTCTCGGGGCTGATCTGTATCGTGGCATTGGTAAATGCATAAGCGCCAACCCGTTCATCATAAATGTCATTCGGGGTAATGGTGGCAGGTTTTGCCAGGGCGCTCGATATCAGGATCAAGCTGAGCAGAAATAGGTATGCCGAGCGGCAAGCAAAAGAGATCAAGTCTAACTCCTGTGTTTCTAGATATTGTTATGGTCGTATTCTAGCATTGGTATTAATCCTGTGTGGCTGGATTATGAGCTTCGCGCTATAGTCTTGAAGTGATGAATGTAAAACGAATTTCTGTTGAACAAACATGGCCCATTCGCAATGAAATTCTGCGTCCCGGGCTGCCGTTAGAGACCTGTCAATTTGAAGAGGACAAATTGTCTGGTGCGACCCATTTTGGTTCGTATCTGGAAAATGATTTAACCGGTATCGTCTCGGTTTATCAAATCAATCCAGCGCATGTCTCGGCAGGATCTTGTTGGCAGTTTCGTGCCATGGCAACCCGTGAGCATGTCAGGGGCCTGGGTCATGGGAAAGCGCTTATTGACGCCATGGAGGCGTATTTGAGTGAGCAAGGCGCAGATTTGAGTTGGTGCAATGCACGCGACACGGCCAGTGGCTTTTATCAAAAACTGGGCTACGCCACTGTGGGTGAGATGTTCGACATTCCCGGTGTCGGTCCACACTGGTTAATGCAGAAGAGAATGTAGTGTGACTGACTATTTCAATCAAGCTTCAGAAATTCTCGAGCAGCTACCAGCCGCAGACAACACTAGGCCGTCCGGTTTGGAAGTGGCCGAGATATTAAAAGATCTGCATGTCGACGATGAAACACTGGCAGCTGCGGTGCTCTCTGACCATCGTCTACTGGATGACTGGTCTTTAGCTAAATTATCAAAACAGTTTTCATCGGAAGTCGCGACGCTGGTCGATAATGTACGTCACTTGAATGGTTTCAAGCCATTTCTTACCGATGATATGCATAGCGATGAAGACAGTGAGCGCTTACGACGCTTTGTGCTATCGATGGTTAACGATATTCGAGCCATGTTGATTCGATTGGCTTATCGAGTATCGCGCTTGCGCAATATTAAACAAGGTGATCCGCGTCGAGATATTATCTCGCGTGAAACCCTGGATATTTATGCGCCACTGGCTAACCGTCTTGGTATTGCGCAGTTGAAGTGGGAAATGGAAGACCTCGCTTTCAGATTTCTTGAGCCAACAACCTATAAATCACTGGCGAAAAAACTGGAAGAAAAACGCGTCGAGCGCGAAGACTATGTGCTCAAGTTCGCTAACCACTTACAGGAAATTCTGGATAAGGATAAGATCAAGTCCGAGATAACTGGTCGACCCAAACACATCTACAGTATCTGGAAAAAGTTGCAGAAAAAAGATATCGATATTGATGAACTCTACGATTTGCGGGCGCTACGCGTGATCGTAGCTGATGTCGCTGAGTGTTATATGGTGTTAGGCATTATTAACACCCAGTGGAATACCATCAAAAAAGAATTTGATGATTATATCGCGCATCCCAAGCCGAACGGCTATCAGTCCTTACATACAGTAGTAGTTGGGCCGGAAAAAAAGCTGGTTGAAATTCAAATTCGATCTGAACAAATGCACGAGTTTGCTGAACTGGGTTATGCCGCGCACTGGCGTTACAAAGAGGGTGGTGCACAAGATGACGCGATGGAGCAGGTGATCCTGTCGATGCGAAATCTGATGGAAGACAGTGAACAAGAAAATATTTTTGAGAATTTCAGTACCGAGCTTTTTCCGGACAAGGTATTCGTACTTACTCCGCAAGGTGATGCGGTAGAACTGCGCAAGGGTTCAACGCCACTGGATTTTGCCTATAACATTCACACCAATCTTGGTCATCGTACGCGAGGTGCCAAAGTCGACGGCAAGATCGTACCGCTGACTTATGAGTTGCAGCAACATCAGTCGGTTGAAATTCTGACGGCCAAACAAGCGCGTCCCAGTCGCGACTGGATGAACCCCAATGCCGGTTATCTGGTGTCGGCACGTTCACGCAGTAAAGTCCGGCGTTGGTTCCATGAGCAAGACAGAGAGGAAAATCTGGAAGCTGGCGAGCGTATTCTGGAGCAGACGTTGAAACGCTGGAATATCAAAGACGACGGCATTCTCGAGAAACTAACCAAGCACTTTCATCAGTCCGGTGGGCATGCCACTTTGATTGGTATTGGACGGGGTGAAATTCGCCAAACCCAGCTGGATGGCTACTTTCAGCCTGAAGCGGCACCCAAGCGTCTCAAGAAAGTTAATCCGGTATCCAATACGGGTACGCAAAGTGAAGTGATGGGTGTTGGTAATTTATTGACGAAAATTGCCAAGTGTTGCAAGCCTATCCCCGGCGATCAGGTGGTGGGATATATCACCGTAGGGGCTGGGATTACCATTCATCGCAAAGACTGTTCGAATATTATTAATATGCGCAGTGAGCGGCGTGATCGTGTGGTTGCTGTAGACTGGGGACAGGAAACCAAGTCTTATACGGTTGATATCGAGATAGAGGCTTTTGATCGAACCGGTTTATTGAACGATGTGACCAATAAGTTAGTGTCATTGAATGTGCCGATTGTGCGCATAGACAGCCAGACCGATTACGATACGCAAGAGGTATTAATGAAGTTAACCTTGCAACTCGAACAGGCAGGTCAGTTGGTACAGGTTCTGAATCGTTTGACCCAGATTGAAAATGTTCGTCAAGTAAGACGAGCCAACTGAGATACTTATGCAAGCCAAGAGTGAAACAAGAACGTCGTTTATTACCAAAAAGTCTTTGTCATGGGCCATGTACGACTGGGCGAATTCAGTCTTTACCTTGGTCGTGATTACCGGTTTCTATCCGGTCATTTACGGTAATTACTGGGCTTCCAGTCAATCCAGTGAAGCGGTCACTTTTCAGTTAGGTACGGCTAATTCTCTCGCCAGTGTGGTGATCGTGCTGGCTGCGCCCATACTCGGGGCGTTTGCTGATCGCAGTGGTGCCAAGAAACGTTTGCTGGCACTGTTTGCCTGGATGGGGATTTTAATCACCTGCAGCCTGTATTGGGTACAGGCGGGTGGTTGGCAAGTGAGTTTGGTGTTGTTCACTCTCGGTGTGGTTTCGTACATGGCGGCCAATGTCGTTTACGACGCTTTGCTGATTAACGTTAGCGATTCAAATAACGTCGATATGATCTCTTCATTGGGTTATGCCTTGGGTTACATCGGTTCAGCGTTAATGTTTGTATTTTGTTACTGGATGACTCAGGACCCCGGGTTTTTCGGGCTCGAAGATGGCATAGAAGCGATACGTGTCTCCTTTTTACTGGTGGCAGTGTGGTGGGCACTATTTAGTATCCCGGTATTAATGTTTGTGGATGAAAAGCCAGGAGAAAAAATGTCGCTGTCTCATGCGATGACTTCCGGGTTTCGACAAGTCATATCCACCATCAAATCGATTCGGCAGCATCGTGCCGTTGCTATTTTTCTGTTGGCATATTTTCTTTATATTGACGGCGTGGACACCATTATCAGAATGGCAATAGATTATGGTCGCGCGCTTGAGTTTGATACCAGCTCTATGTTGACGGCCTTACTGCTGACTCAGTTTGTCGCTTTTCCGGCGACACTGGTCTTTGGTTGGTTGGGAAAACGTTTTGGCACTCGAGCGATGTTGTTGGTCGGCATAGGCGTCTATATGTTGGTAACGGTATGGGCTTCATTGATTCGCTCCGAACAGGAGTTCTATTACATTGCCATCATGATCGGCCTGGTACAGGGAGGAGTGCAATCCTTGTCACGTTCCTTATACACTCGTTTGATTCCAGCCGACCGGGTCGCCGAGTTCTTTGGTTTCTATAATATTATGGGTAAATCGGCCGTTTTTCTCGGGCCCTTGCTGATGGGTACTGTCACTGTCATGACCGGCTCGCATAGAATCGGCATTCTGGTACTGTTGGTGTTTTTTATTGCTGGTGCCCTGGTCTTGTTAAAAGTGCCTATCCCAGCATCAGCGGAGGGTGATAATGTCTCTTCCTAGCAGTCTGGTCAGTGTTGAATGGCTAGATGAAAATCTTGAAGAGTCACGCTTGATCATACTGGATGCATCCTGGCATATGCCAGCGGAAAAGCGTGATGGTTATGCGGAGTATCAGCAACAACATATAACAGGTGCGCGGTTTTTCGATTTTGATGGCCGTGTTTGTGATCAAAGCTCTAACTTGCCACACATGCTACCTGATGCTGAATTGTTTACTAAAGAAGCTCAGTCTTTAGGAATAAATAAGGACAGTTTGATTGTCATCTACGATTCGTTCGGCATACGCTCCAGTGCCAGAGCGTGGTGGATGTTTCGTGCGATGGGGCATCAGGATGTTGCGGTTCTGGATGGTGGTTTGCCAGCGTGGTTGGAAGCAGGGCATCAGGTTACCTCTGCCAAGATGATGTTGAATGAGGCAGGAGACTTTGTAGCCGAGTATCAGCCAGAGCTGGTTAAAGACAGGTTACAGGTAGAGGATTCTATTCAGAGCCCGCACATCAAAGTAGTGGATGCACGTTCACAAGGACGCTTTGACGGCACCGCACCGGAACCACGACCTGAATTACGCGGTGGTCATATTCCCGGTTCTTCCTGTTTGCCGTTTGAAATGCTGGTAGGTGACGGGCATATGATCTCATCCACAGAGTTGGAAGCGTTGTTTGACGAGCGGGTGGACGGTGATCAAGCAATGATCTTTAGTTGTGGTTCTGGAGTAACTGCCGCGATTCTCGCTCTCGGTGCAGATCTGATTGGGAGAACCAACTATGCTGTCTACGACGGGTCCTGGAGTGAATGGGGTTTGCCCGAACTTGAATTACCGATAGATCCGTAACATGAGTGGTTCAAGCGGGATTGATGACTCTTACTGAATCTCCGTCATTTAATGTTTCGGCACCACGTGTGACTACTCGGTCACCTGCATTCAGTTTTCCGGTCACAGCAATCCAATTCTGGTCGCTATCTCCTAATGAAACCGTGATCCGTCGAGCCATTTCATTTTCGACGACAAAGATATAAATGCCATCGTTGCGCAGTATCAAGGCATCACGTGGCACAGCCAGTCGTTCAGTTCTATTATTAATCGGGATTGCAACGCTTACCAGTTGACCAACAGACCAGATTTGATTGTCGTTATCACTCAGGTCTATACGCGCTTCAAAGGTTTGTGAACGAATATCGCCGGCAGGAATAAGCGTCCGGATTTTGCCCTGTTGCCTGTGATTGTTGACATAAACGTCTAGCACAACATCTTGCTTACTGTTTTCAAGGTGCTTCAACGGCACAAAGGCGCGCACTTCGAGCGTATCGGTATCTGTCAAGCGTGCCAGAATCTGACCGCGACTCACATCTTCGCCACTGCGATGCATGCGTTCGGTAACCACACCATTAAAGTCAGCAGTTGAATAGGTTCGGGAGATCTGTTCTTCTATTTGCTCAATACGGACTTTGATTATGTCTTGTTCTGTGCGAGCCAAATCACGTAGTGCGCGTACATTATCTAATTGAAATTCTGAAACGGCATTGGAATCACTGAGTTTTTTTAGACGATCAAATTCGAGTTGTTGTCGTCGCAATTCAACCCTGGCACGTTTTAACAATGCTTGCTGTTCTCTTTTTTGTAGCTGCAGTGTACTGTCATCTATACGAGCTACTGCCTCTCCCTGTTTAATAACAGTGCCGGGCTCATGCACCATCAACAAGCGTCCATTCACACCGGCGGTGAGCTGCACTTCATTGCGAGTATGCACAGTACCGGGTACGGCAATCGTTTCTTCAATCATTCGCGGTGCGGCGATAATAATTTCTACTGTTTTTATATTGTCGCGCGCCGCATTAGTGGTCTGGGTCAACGCGAGCAAAATGATAGCTGTTTTAAGTTTCATGGGTAGATTTAGCCAAGTTCAAGTTAGTCAGAGTTGGTAGTTCCAGTTTTAATAGCGCAGGTAATAGTACCAGTGTTAGCAAGGCACTGACGGTCATACCACCAATAATGACAGCTGCCAGTCCCCTATAAATCTCAGAGCCCAGTCCTGGCATCAACATCAGGGGCAGCATGCCAAAAATACTCGTCAATGTGCTCATGTAAATGGGTCGTGATCGAACTCTGACGGCCTCTTTAACTGCTGATTGACGATCGAGACCGTCTGTTTCTCCGCTACGTGTGTGCAGCACTAACAGGATGGCATTGTTGACCACCAAACCAAGTAAAATAACAAAGCCTATCATGGTGAGTAAATCCAGTGGTTGATTGCTGAATACATTTAAAAGTTGTAGCGATAAAATACCACCGGCGAGTGCCATAGGCATTGCCAGCAACACTAGCAGACTGTCTCGTATCGATCTGAACATCGCTGCCATGATGAAGAACAGGATCACTATTGCCAGCATAATATTTTTACCCATCTCGGCCAGAGCTTTTTCAAGTTGGTCCGCTGTACCTCGGTAATTTATTTTAACATCCTTGCTGATAGCAGCCTGTATTTCAGGTCCGGCCTGATTACGAATAATTTCAAGTGCCTCTTCAACCGACATCTCGTCTGGAGGTGTGACACTGAGTGTAATCGTTCTTTGCCCATCAAATCGAAATAACTGGGTTGGTCCAACGGTGCGCTCGATGCGAGTCAGTTCTCCAATGGTTTGGATTCCAGCCAGTGGTGTGGCGATGGGTGTGGCAGCGAGCTGTTCGGGAGAGTTCCAGCTGGGGCCGCGGAGAATAATATCCATGCGTTCATTCCCATCAAACGTTTCGCCAATAAAAGTGCCGCTGGTCAATGCCCTCACTGATTGTGCTACGGCATTTCTATCCAGGCCTGCTGCCGTCAGTCTTCTGTCATCAGGTTTGAGCTGGATTTCCGGTTCTGCAATTTGTAACCCTGGAATGGGGCGAATCATCGCCTCAGGTAAAAGTTTTCTTAGAATAGGTTGAGCTGTGCTGGCTGCTTCTGCAAGTCGTTCTATATCCGGTCCTTGAAAATCAACATTAATACTGCGGCCACCATCAAAGTCAAAGTTGATGAGGCCAGACTGGCTTACATACGCGGTAACGTCGGGCATATCTCGTAGTGTTTCCGTTTGTACAATCTCAATCATTTCTTCAATTTTATTGGGATCTGATGGATACAAGAACATGCCATTAAATGTGTTGAATGCAGATAGATTGTAACCGCGTATATGCGGTTCTTTTTTATGCTCCATATAGGGTTTTAAACGACTCGATATAGTCTGGCCAAACTCTCCTTCAAGTATGTCAACTGTCGTGCCGGGAGGGAGTTGAAAAAATGCGTTCAGGGAATCCGCCTTTGCATTAGGTAATAGATTGGCTTTTGGTAGCATGGTGGTAATTACCAGTACTGATGTAATTAGTATCCCGCCTATCCAGAAGAGACATAGTGCTTTATTGTGGGTAAGTTTATCAACCAACACACTGATATTTTCCCACCACGAAGCACACGGGTCTTTTTTGCCTGTACCGGTAAGAAATTTTCTGGCAACAACAGGCAGGATAGTCACCGCAATAAAAAATGAGGCGCAAACAGCGACTGCCAGGGTTAGTGCCAGGTCTCTAAATAACTGACCTTCAATACCTCGCATAAAAAATACCGGTAAGAAAATAGCGACGCTAGTGACTGTAGAAGCAAACAAAGCACCACTAATTTGATGCGTGCCTGTGCGAATCGCGCTTTCTGTATCTTTGCCTTGTTGTTTCAAGCGGGTGATGTTTTCGAGCGTGATAATTGCCGCATCCATCACCAGTCCGACAGCGAAAGCCAGCCCGGCCAGAGAAATCACATTGAGTGTTTTGTTGAAAGTAGACAGTGCAATGAAGGCCACTAGTAAGCTCATCGGAACTGTCACCGCTATCAATGCAATAGCGCGTCGACTGCGCATGAAGAAATACAGGATGCTCAAAGCTAACAGTAGACCGATACCGAGATTGCCTCGTACTAGCGAGATAGCGCGTCTGATATGTATACTGGAATCGAAACTCAAATCTATGGCAAGGCCGGCTTGTTTGAGTGGTCCGGCATTCAACTCTTCAATAGCACTGTTGACACCATCGAGAATTTCTACGCTATTTGACTCATACTCGCGTTCCAGCGTGATGTAGTAAGCCGGGAAACCATTGCGTAATGAAAAGCCTTGGCGTTCAGCAAAATCAATTTCTATCTCGGCGACTTCGTGTAAGTAGACCGGGCGCTCATCACTCCAGCCAACAATCATTTGTCTGAAGTTATCCAGATCAAACTGACCGATAAATCGAACTGTATATTGTCGTCGACCGACATCAGCAAAGCCCCCGGACAGATCACCGGCGCGACCGATCACGTTATTTATATCCTGAATTGAGATACCCAAAGCCGCCGCTCGATAGGCATCAAAATTGACAATCAATTGTCGGTCGAGCTGTCCGGCCAAATTGACGGAAGATACGCCAGGTATTCTGGAGAGCCTGGGTTCGACTTCCTGGTCGATTAACGCCTGGTAGGCTGCGACATTTTTTTCAGGGTTTCCGGGTAGGGTACGGATTAATAATGATGCGAGATTCGGGGTGCTACCGCCCTGACCACCGCTGGAGACAGCGGGCTCATTAGCATCGCGCGGCAGGTTTTGTACCTGGCTCATACGGTTGATTACATCCAGTTTGGCGCGATCAATATTGGTGCCTAATTCAAAGGTCAAATTAATCCAGCCACCACCTCGACTGATCCATGAATTCATATCCTGAAGGCCGGGGATGTTTCTAACTACATCCTCGATGGGTTCTACCATGTTTGATTCAAGTTCTTCCGGAGCTGCTGCGCGCCAAAAGGTAGCGATAGATATTTGCGGGCGTTCGATTCTTGGTAGCATTTCTATCGGAAGCCGCAACATAGACAGCACGCCAAACAGCACAATCAATGCCATGATCACACCGATGGCGGGCCATTGTTTCAGACTGAGTTCGGTAAGATTCACCTGTTAGCTTCCTTTATTATTATTTTATTGTGTGTATAGAGTCTGTTTGAGGTGTTTAGTTGTGTCGAATACAAATTTATTCACCTATCTTACGCATAAATTCACGATGAGCAATTGATAAGAAAATAACCGAAATTAATCGTAAATCCGAGTTGATATAGAAAATTTTATCTCATTAGTGCTGGATTTGGTGTAATCCTGTCAAACATTGGAACATTGCCATAGTAAGTAAATTGGTTAACCAGTAAACTATTCCGCCTTAGTGGGCCAAGAGACCCACCTACCAGTTTCTTTTAAGCATGTTGGAGTATACAAAGCCTATGGCTTCCACGACTAATCACAAGCAGTTACAAGACTGGGTTGCGCAGATTGCCGATCTGACTAAACCCAAAGATATCTATTGGTGTGATGGTTCATCACAGGAAATGGATAACATGATGGCGGCTTTAATAAACGCCGGTGTTGCCGAAAAATTAAATGAAGAAAAGCGCCCAAATAGCTATTTAGTGCGTTCCGATGTCGGCGATGTAGCACGGGTAGAAGATTTCACCTTTATTTGTTCTGAAAAAGAAGTGGACGCTGGTCCAACCAATAACTGGATGGACCCGGCAGCTATGCGTGATCGCTTGCAAGGCTTGTTCACCGGCTGTATGGAAGGACGCACTATGTACGTGATTCCATTCAGTATGGGTCCAGTAGGTTCGCATATCTCCAAGATCGGGATTGAGATTACTGACTCTCCTTACGTGGTGGCCAGCATGCATACCATGACTCGAGTGGGTCAAAAAGTTCTGGATGTACTCGGAGATGATGGTGAGTACATTCCATGCGTACACTCTGTCGGTGCGCCATTGGCTGAAGGTCAGGCCGATGTACCATGGCCATGCAACCTCGAAAACCGAAATATTGTACATTTCCCTGAAACCTATGAGATCTGGTCATTTGGTTCAGGCTATGGTGGTAATGCACTATTGGGTAAAAAGTGTCTGGCGTTACGCATTGCTTCGGCAATGGCCAGGGATGAAGGCTGGATGGCAGAGCACATGCTGATCCTGAAAATCACCAACCCTGAAGGAAAGGCCAAGTATGTCTGCGGTGCGTTCCCCAGTGCTTGCGGCAAAACCAACCTCGCTATGCTGACCCCGAGTATTCCAGGATGGAAAATTGAAACCATTGGTGATGACATTTGCTGGATGAAGTTTGGCAAAGACGGTCAGCTTTATGCGATCAATCCTGAAAATGGTTTCTTTGGTGTGGCACCGGGTACCAGTATGGACTCCAACGCCAATGCCATGCTGTCACTGACCAAAAACGCTGTCTTTACCAACGTGGCTAAAACCGATGATGGTGATGTCTGGTGGGAAGAAATGACGGATGATGCACCTGATCATTTAGTGGATTGGACAGGTCAGGACTGGACGCCGGATTGTGGTCGCCCGGCCGCTCACCCGAATGCACGCTTTACGGCAATGGCCAGCCAATGCCCGGTCATTGCTGATGAGTGGGAAGATCCCAATGGCGTTCCGATCAGTGCCATTTTAGTAGGTGGGCGTCGAGCCACCGTGGTGCCATTAGTTAACGAATCCAGAGACTGGCAACACGGTACTTTTCTTGCTTCCATTATCGGCAGTGAGAAAACAGCAGCAGCGGATGGTGCTATTGGTGATTTACGTCGCGACCCCATGGCGATGTTGCCATTTTGCGGTTACAACATGGCCGATTACTGGGGCCACTGGCTGAGTCTGGGCGAGAAACAGGGCGCCCAAATGCCAAAAATTTATTACACCAACTGGTTTCGCAAAAATGCCGACGGTAAATTTATCTGGCCCGGTTTTGGCGAGAATAGCCGAATTCTGAAATGGATCTTTGAGCGCTGTGACGGTAGCGTAGGTGCCACTGAAACACCGATCGGGAACTTGCCCAGAGAGGAAGATCTGGATTTTGATGGTCTGGAGATGGATGCCGAGACAACCGCAACGCTCTTGAGCGTTGATGTCGAAGGCTGGTTATCCGAGTTGCCTTCAATACGTGAATACTATGCCGGGTTTGCAGGTCGTACACCCGCAGCCTTGATGGCTGAAGTAGATTCCCTGGAAGCTGGTCTGAAGAAAGCCTCGTAGCTCAATTTTCGTAGTTCCAGTAAAAAGCCCGCTAAAAGCGGGCTTTTTTATGTGCAGTTAATACGTAACGTATCTACTCGTCGGTAAGTTCCGGGTTCTCTTCCAGTAGTGCAACCAGATTAGTGTGTCGTACATCTTCACCTTTCACCAGATAGACCACGTACTCACAAATATTCTTGGCGTGATCACCAATCCGCTCGAGTGCGCGTGCTGCCCATAAAACCCGCAATGTCTCTTTGATAGCACGTGGATCTTCCATCATCTTTGATGTGAGCTGACGCATAATGGAATCAAATTCTTCATTGATTTCATCATCACTCTGAATGGTGGCAATCGCCGATTGCACATCCATACGAATAAATGCATCCAGAGTTTTACTCAGCATGGTACGGACGTGATTACCAAGATGTTTGATTTCGGTGAAGTCACCGATGTAGGTATTTTTCTTGTGCAAATGAATGGCGTAGCGGCCTAGTTTTTCTGCTTCGTCACCAACTCGCTCAAGATCGTTAATGGTTTTTATGATGGCCAACACCAAGCGAAGATCACTGGCTGCGGGTTGTCTTCTAACGAGAATCTGGGTGCAGCGTTTATCGATTTCTATTTCTTTTGCATTTACTTCATCATCTGCACTGGCTACCTTTTCAGCCAATGTCATATCAGACTTTCTCAGTGCCTTGAGTCCGTCTTGTAACTGACGTTCAACCAAACCACCCATCTCCATGACCTGATTGCGCAAATCTTCCAGCTCATCGTTGTAACGATGAGAAATGTGGTCAGAAATATCTATTTTAGATTCCATGAATTATCTCCAGACTAGCCAAAGCGGCCGGTAATATAATTTTCTGTGAGGGTGTGATCGGGGTTGGTAAATATCTTTTCAGTCGGACCCATTTCTACCAGTTTCCCCAGGTGGAAGTAGGCTGTTCTTTGAGAAATACGAGCGGCTTGTTGCATTGAGTGTGTCACAATCGCGATCGTGTAATTTTCTCGTAACTCGTCAATCAACTCTTCGATGATGGCTGTGGCAATCGGATCCAGCGCACTGGCTGGCTCATCCATCAGGATCACTTCAGGGCTTACGGCGATAGTGCGTGCAATGCAGAGACGTTGCTGCTGACCACCGGACAGACCGGTGCCAGGCTCGTCCAGTCTGTTTTCTACCTCTTTCAGCAGTCCGGCACGTTTGAGGCTGGTACGCACGATATCGTCGAGCTCCGCGCGCGAAGAGGCCAGTCCATGTAGTTTAGGTCCATAGGCAACGTTGTCGTAAATAGACTTGGGAAACGGGTTGGGTTTTTGAAAAACCATGCCAACACGAGCACGTAATAACACCGGATCCATTTTCTTGTCATAGATATCTTCACCATCAAGTCGTATGTCACCACTGACACGACAAATATCGATAGTATCGTTCATGCGGTTCAGTACGCGCAAGAAAGTAGACTTACCACAACCGGAAGGGCCGATGAATGCCACTACTTCATTCGGGGCAATATCCATACTGATGTCATTAATCGCATGGTTGTCGGCATAAAAAACATCGACATTACGCAGTGAGAATTTTTGTTCTTTGGTAAATTGTTCGCCAACCGTCTCACCCAGCTGCTGTTCAATATCAACTTTGGTGTTTTCTTTGTTGGTCTTTTCTTCAGTACTCTCTGCAGCCATACGGGCTTCTCCAGAAGGTGGTGCTGTGATTGTGTCGGTCATTGGTAGTGTATCACCATTGTTTTTCAAAACGCTTGCGTAGCCAGATTGCCAGGCCATTCATACAGATCAGGAAGACCAGTAACACAATGGTAGCGGCAGAGGTCATGGCTATAAAGGCTCGTTCCGGGCTGTCTGCCCAGAGGAAAATCTGTATCGGTAACACGGTAGACGGGTCTGTAAACCCTTGTGGTACATCAACAATAAACGCCACCATGCCGATCATGAGTAGCGGCGCGGCTTCCCCCAGTGCTCGAGCAGAGCCTATGATGGCACCGGTGAGAATACCGGGCATGGCGAGTGGCACGACATGCTGGAATACGGTTTGCATCTTGGAAGCGCCCAGTCCCAGCGCGGCTTCGCGAATTGATGGTGGCACGGATTTTATGGCGGAGCGACTGGCGATGATGATGGTTGGCAGGGTAAGCAAAGCCAGTACCAGGCCGCCTACCAGAGGGGCGGATCGCGGCATACCAAAGAAATTCAGAAACACCGCCAAGCCAAGCAAACCGAAGACTATCGATGGTACGGCTGCCAGATTGTTAATGTTGATTTCAATCAAGTCTACCCATCTATTTTTCGGGGCAAATTCTTCAAGATATATCGCGGCCATCACGCCAATTGGAAAAGAGACCAGCAAACAGATGGTCAGTGCATATAAAGAGCCCATGGTGGCTCCCAGCAAGCCGGCGCTTTCAGGTTCACGCGAATCTCCATTAGTAAACAGGTTGCGATTGAAGCTGCGTTCGACCGCGCCACTGTCTTCGAGTTTCTGGATCCAGGCGATTTGTTGTTCGCTGACACGACCCGAATGTGTATTGTTTTTGAGGTAGGTATCGACATCATCATCAAGCAGCACTTGCACACGGGTGTTGGTGTTGAGTAAAGCTGGGTTAGCCAACAGTGCATCGCGGATTTGATATTCTGCCGAGCCGCTGATCAATGCTCCCAGCTCGCGTTTATCCTGACGTTTGGTGACTTCGGGAAATTGTTCATAGAGTGTATTGCGAATCAGTCCGCGGTAATTGGCACCCTCCAGCTCTGATACCGTCGGGTTGTTTCCAACTCCCAGACTGCTGGCATCATAGTTCATATCAACGGACAGATAGTGCTGGGTAAATGCAGGCGTTGCTTTGAACAAAATACCCACCAGTAAAACCAGCAAAAACATCAGCCCAAGAAAAACCGAAACCATACCCAGCGCCCTAAAGCGCCGCTCTTTGGCATAACGTTTAGCCAACGTTTGTTTGATTATCTCGGTATTGTTATTCATATTGTTCTCTGTATTTGCGCACAATATTCAAGGCCAGCATATTCAGCAGCAGGGTCGAAATAAACAGCATCAGTCCCAGCGCAAAAGCAGCGAGTGTTTTGGCGCTGTCAAACTCCTGATCACCAGTTAACAGGGTCACAATCTGTACGGTCACGGTGGTGACGGCTTCTAGTGGGTTGATGGTCATATTCGCTGCCAGGCCAGCCGCCATAACAACGATCATGGTTTCACCAATCGCTCGCGATACCGCCAGCAAGATACCACCCACAATGCCGGGTAAGGCAGCGGGCAATACCACCTGTTTGATCGTCTCTGATTTGGTGGCGCCCATGCCATAAGAACCCTCACGCATTGCCATGGGTACCGCAGCGATTACATCATCTGACAGTGAAGATACAAACGGTATGATCATCACACCCATTACCAGTCCAGCAGCCAGCGCACTCTCGGAAGCTACACTAAGGCCTATCGACTCACCCATGTTTCTGATCATAGGGGCAACCGTAAGCGCCGCAAAAAAGCCGTACACGACAGTTGGAACACCAGCCAGTATTTCCAGCATGGGTTTGGCAATGGAGCGAAAACGTTTGCTGGCATATTCAGAGAGGTAAATGGCTGACATCAGGCCCAGTGGTACCGCAACGATCATGGCAATAAACGAAATCAGGATGGTTCCTACGAACAGTGGAATGGCACCAAATGAACCGGACGAACCGACCTGATCAGCGCGGATGGCCATCTGTGGGCTCCAACTAGTACCGAACAAAAACTCGGTTGGCGGTACTTCACCAAAAAAGCGAATGGACTCAAACAACACCGACAGGACTATCCCGACCGTAGTGAAAATGGCGACGCAGGAGCAAGCGATCAAAATACCCAGTATGGTGCGTTCAACGGTGACACGTGCTCTTTTTTCAGGGCGTATTTGGCGCCACGCAAATAACGCGCCAAGCAGCGCTAACAAGATGACGGATATTGCCCTGAGCACGCTGCTGCGGGTGGTCAGTTGCTGCAGGGTTTGTACCGCATTTGACTGAGCCGCAGAGGTACTCTCGGGAAGTACTGAAGCTGAAGACAAGAGCTTGACGTCGTTGATGTACAAGCTCAACTGATCTTTACTCATGGCTTGTATATCGGATGGCAGCGAGTTCATCAGTGCTCGATTGATAATCCCTGGCTCCAGTGCTACCCACAAGAAAAGCAAAATCAGTGCCGGTATGGCG
>CALIRD010000181.1 GCA_938042355.1 uncultured Thiotrichales bacterium | reverse complement strand
CTTTACAGGTGTTGCCATCAAATCGTTAGCAGGAAGCGCCCAGGTCTCCTGCACTTCTCCCTGGCTTGATACAATCAAGACATATTCTTCACTGCTGGTTAAGCCGGCGCCAATAAAGAAACCATCATCGGCTTCTTCATAAATCGTGACATCACGACTTTGTGGTTGCCCCAGTGTGTGTACCTTGATTTCTTTCGAGTGCCAGCGATCCTGCTCGAGTAACGCATAAAGCAAGGTCTTTCCGTCAGCGCCAAAATCAATTTGACCCTGCACATCCTCCAATACATCACCCAAATAATCACCAGTTTCAAGATCAATAACCTTGACGGTGTAGCGTTCGTCACCTGCTGTATCATAGGAGTAAGCAAGGTAGCGGTTATCACGAGTAATATCCCAATCACCCAGTACGAAATATTCGTGCCCTTCCGCTAATGCGGCTTCATCAAGAAACACCTGATCCACACCACTTGCCAGATTTTTTCTGCTGCGCACACGATATTCTTCACCCGGGCGATAGAACCATCGATATTCATAGCCGTTGTAGACATAGGGTACCGAGGTTTCCTGTTCATCTGTGCGGCCTTTGAACTCCTGAAAAATAGTTTCAACTAAATCCGCATGTGGTTTCAAAAACTCCTGATAATACTCATTTTCGGCATTGAGATAATCCAGCACGTCCTGATCATCCACCTCTGGATAACCTTGATCTTTCATCCAGAAGTATGGATCCGTCAGTGTTTTCCCATGATAGATCCGATCATGAGGCACACGTTTTGCTACCGGTGTCGGAATCGAAAGAGCTTTTAATGATGTGAATTCTTGCATAGTAATTGTCGTGTAATGAGCACATGCCGTGATGAAGAGGAGAAGTATGATGACCTGCATTAGAACGCGCATGACTGTTCCTGAAAAGCGTTAAAACGAAGAGGATAAGCAGTTCAAAGATGAAAGTACATTACTTTACCGAGTTTGATTATGGTGATTGATTATCTTTTTATTAGTTCTGAGACAGTGACAAATTCATAACCCTCTGCTTGTAAGCCTGTAATTATCCCAGCCACAGCCTGCATAGAATTTTTTCGTGAAGGATACATAACATGCAGCAAGATTATTGAGCCCGGTTTGGTATTAGCTAAAGTATATTCTACGATCTCTTCAGTAGTTGCCATGTCTCCCAAACGACGCTCAGGAGCAACATCCCATGTAATGGAGGTTCTGTTAGTTTTATTTAAATAATAGGGTAAGGCGACAAGTTTTTTACCGAATGGTGGTCTGAAGTGTATGACACCTGAATACCCTGCTGCTCTTATTACCTTGTCCGTTGATTCGATCTCGTTCGCTATAAACTGTTGCGATTTAAACACCATGCGCGGATGCGACCAGGAGTGATTTCCAATTTCATGCCCTGCATTGAGAATAGCTCTGGTTTCATCCTCATTGCGTTCAATGACTTTTCCAACCAGATAGAACGTCGCCTTAATGTCATGCGCTTTCAGAATACCCAGTAATTCCTGCGTATACTCAGGAGTCGGCCCGTCATCAAATGTTAATGCCACTACTTTTCGATTTGTGTTGACTCGATCAATCAAAGTGCCCATTAACTGTTTGTCTTCACTACGACTCGCCATGAAAAGCAAAATCGCAATGCAAGTAAGCATCAATACAAGCAGTAAAAACCTATTAATCAATCTCATTTTTGCTCAGGCCTTACATCATCACTCTCGTCCCACTCTATCAAATTGATCAAGACACCATCCGGATCGCGAAAGGTCATTTCTCTCTGTCGCCCCTTACCGTCCACCTCGAGTAACAGAGGTTCACAAACAATAAGGTGATTTCCTTGTATCAACGCATTCATCACATGATCCAGATCACTGTGATAAAACACCAAACATGTTTCTCCAATATTTATAGCCGATTGATCTGCTGTGACTGACTTTGGCTGAGGGTCACTCACTTCAAATAAGCCTACCATGCCCCATGCCGGTCCTTTAGCCTTGAGTATTTTTGCGCGTGTCAAAGCAGAAGCGGGCATTCCGAGCAGCTGATGTGCATTTCCAGTACTCAGCTCCCCCTCATACCAAATCTCATCCAAACCCAACAAGTCCCGATAAAAATGAGTTGATACATGGAGGTCTGAAACAAATAGTGCTGACCGCACCATCGGGCTGGTTGTCGCCATTTCTTCACCATCATTGATAAATAAATACCATCATAAACCTGACTACGTTTTATGGCTATAATCATGGCAACACAACTTACCTTGATCACCATGACCATTCAAAAATACCTGACCACACTGATGAGTTTTCTCATTACCTTAACTCTGGCAGCCTGTGGCACCACGACACATAGTCTGCCAGTGGCAGACGAGAGCGATCCATTTCTATGGCTGGAAGAAATAACCAGTGAGCGATCACTAAACTGGGTCAAAACTGAAAACTCACGTAGTCAAAAAGTTTTCGAAGCCTCACCTGTCTATGAAGAGATGCAACGCGAAGCTAAGGCCATTTTAACCTCAAGCGCACGCATTCCCATCGGCAGTATACGAGGTGACTATGTGTTCAATTTCTGGAAGGACGAAAACCACGTTCGCGGGGTACTTCGACGTGCCACACTATCGAGTTACATAAGCAACCCTGATTGGGAAGTATTGCTTGATATCGACGCCCTGGCTGAGGCAGAAGGAAAAAACTGGGTTTTTTCAACTTACAACTGCTTACCACCCGAATATGAACATTGCATGATCGGCTTGTCACCTGGGGGAACTGACGCAGCAGAGTACCGGGAATTTTCTGTCAGTCAAAAAGCATTTGTGTCAGATGGCTTTTATCTACCTGCCGCCAAGAGTTCAGTATTCTGGAAAGACAAAGATACCTTGTTCGTAGGCACCTCCTGGGACGATAAAGTCACTGATTCAGGTTATGCGAAAAGCACTCGTCTACTCAAGCGAGGACAAATGCTGGGCGATGCCAGTCCTGTCTTTGATGGCAAGCAACAAGATGTCGGTGCATTTGTTACTGGCGTTAGAGATGGCGCGACCACCTATCCGCTTACCAGACGCGCAATGACGTTTTTCGATAGTGAGTATTACGGACTCCATGAGGATGGTACCCAGAGAAAACTACCACTGCCTACAAAAATCAGTATTCATGGCAATTTGAATGAAGAGCTGTTTGTCACCTTGAAACAAGACTGGGTTTATCAGGGAAATCAGTATCTACAAGGATCATTGATTACACTGGACCTAAATCAAGACACGGTCAAAAATGTTTTCACACCTTCATCAAGCCAATCCATTGATGATGTTGCCATATCTGAGTCTGCGGTTTATATCAGTCTACTGGATGATGTACAGGGCCAACTCCTGAAATTGATTCAAACAGAATATAACTGGACTCAGTCATTAATTGACTTACCTGAAAATGGTGTTGTCTCTATATCCTCTACCAGTGCAAGCAAGAATCAGCTGCTAGTCAGTTTTGAGAGCATGACAGTACCCAAAAGCCTGTATTTTGTAGATGAACAGGATAATTTGACACTTATCCAGTCATTACCCGAGTTTTATGATGCTAGCGATGTGGTGGTAGAGCAACGTTTTACACAAAGCAGTGATGGCACACGAATACCCTACTTCATCATGGCGAAAAAGAGTGTCCTCGAAAAAGGAAATGCACCCACCATACAATACGGATATGGCGGTTTTAATATCCCGATACTACCCATCTACTATACCGATGAAGCACGACCGCAGCACGGTGCACTGGCTGGAAAGCTCTGGATTTCCAGAGGAGGTATTCTGGTACTCTCCAACATACGAGGTGGTGGTGAATATGGTCCACGCTGGCATCGTTCCGTTCAAGTTGAAAATCGTCAATTATCATTTGATGATTTCTTTGCCGTCAGTGAAGCCCTGATTGCAGACGGTGTAACCAGCCCGGAAAAACTTGGCGCCATTGGGCGTTCGAATGGAGGCTTATTAATGGGAGTGGCACTGACCCAACGACCCGACTTATACCAGGCCATCGACTGCGGCGTACCACTTTCCGATATGCTTCGTTATCACAAGCTTCTAGCCGGGGCGAGTTGGACAGCAGAGTATGGTAATCCGGACATCCCGGCTGAAAGATCGGTGCTGAAAAAATACTCCCCGTATCAAAAACTGACAGAGGAAGCCGATTACCCGAATGTATTCTTTTACACTTCTACCAAAGATGATCGTGTCCACCCGGGACATGCGCGCAAAATGGCTGCCAGATTACAGCAATTCGGCAAGCCTTTTCTCTATTATGAAAACATCGATGGCGGACATGGAGGCGCAGCAAACCAGGATCAACTCGCGTACCGTAATGCACTCGAGTACATTTATTTTTATGAAGAGTTGTTTTAAGGCTTGAACTGGAAACTGAATCTACTTCAAAGGTAGATTCAGTTTCATTAATTTTTTTGTGGCAGCCTGAAAGGTCTAAAACCTACAACCACCCTTGTTGCCATCTATCAGTATCAGTTAACGCTCGCCAGTCAATAGACTGGATGCGTTTAGAGAACACGGCTTCCAGGGAGCATAGCGTGACTGCTCCTTCTTCATCATATTCAACCTCGGAAACCACAAAGTGTTTTTCTTTGTTCTCGGGCTTTACCGCCGTCCATTTACTATGCAGTAATTTTTTTGGATGAACCTTGTTCACCGCTTCCCTGCAAGTCTTGCCCCCAACCAGGCCATCGGCAAATATGCCAAGATCAAGTCAAGAGCATTAAACCATAATGGTCCACCTACATTTGCGACCATATAGGTGCCGCCCGCTAAAAAGAATAGTCCAACACCCATCGCAAATTTAAAATTATGACTTAACGCCAACTTTGCAGCGACAAATGCACCGAGCAAAGCTCCAAGTGCGTGAGCCAGAAATGGAAATAAAAAGTTGATAGGCGCAAACAATTTCATACTGTCACGCAAACCATCCATAGTAGAGATGTCTGCACCATCTGGAAGTGGGACAATCGCTGGACCTACAGTCACGAGAAAGCCATTTAAAAATACCCCAACCAGTATTCCAGCTACTAATGCCAGGATATTTCTTGCAACTACTTTGATGTCCATCTTTTCTCCTCATATAAGTTGATAACATTTATTCGTATCATCACAGACATCCTAAACTGATTGTTTAAAGCAAGACAACTCTGTAGAAAAGGTTTTAACATTTGAAAGTAAAAAC
>CALIRD010000180.1 GCA_938042355.1 uncultured Thiotrichales bacterium | reverse complement strand
TTGTTGGCGATGTGGTTGTCTGCCGGTGTAATCATTAAGTTTTAGTAATGACAGGGTCAACATGAATCCACATATCAGCAAATAAAGTGCAATGATTAACTGTTGCTGAAACAGGAATACGGTAACCACGACAAAAAAGCCAAGAAAGAGGCTGAGCATGGCGTCGCGATAATCAGAAAGCTCCAGCACTTTCAGGCCCAGCATCACTATCAGTAATGAGATACTCGCTTCAATACCGAGTAAAGTGCCAAACTGAAAATAGACCAACGAGATGATTGGAATCGCCAGTAAGATCGGGATATAAGGTGCTGCTTTGTATTTATCTATCGAAACCAGATAGTACTTCAATGTGATGCATGTAAAAAAAACACCGGTGACCCAAACGGGGAGATTGAAAAAATGTGGAAAGCCGGCAATTAACAACGCAAGAAATAGTGTCTTTAACGTATTCTGGCGTAGTGGACTTTCCGGCAAACTGTGCTTATTTTTGAACATTATTTTGGGTGTTTGGCGAGAGCAAGCAAGCACTTCTGAGTGTGTTTTTCACCGGAATTGGCCGGGTAAAAGTGCTCGGGCAAGCTCAAGCTATATGCCATGTTTTGCTTTTCGGCTTCAAGTACCCAGTAGCACAGATAAGAGAGTCTGGTCTCAGCATCGAGATCAGTGTAGAAATCCCAGCTCAGGCTAATACTGCCACTGGTGTTCTCACTAAACTCTTTGGTTAAGAGCTTATGATGCCGTGCCTGTTGTTTCCATGCGATGTGTTTAATGGGATCGCCTTGTGAATAATCACGTAAATTTGAAAACTCTTCACCTTGTGAGGCAGCGGGTGCGCACTCGCCGTCATCTCCCGATGCTGCAAATGGAGCGGGGTGATTTGGGATCGGTTTAGGATAGACCCAGAGGCTGGTTTTTAGCGTTTGCCAACTCCATGCATTGAAAATACCTACCGGCATACGAGTGGCTATGGCAAATCGTCGTAGCTTGTATTCTCCTCTACGTATAGGTGTTATCGGCATCATGACGCGAATTTCTTTACCGGCTGGCACGTCATGCAGAATCAGGTTCTCATTTCTTTCACGAAACACCAAGCCATAGCGATCTCGTTTTGTAGGATTGTTGACTTTGATAGTGAAATTACCCTGCTCACCTGCAAAGAGGTTCTTCTGAGGAGCGCGACTGACGGTCAGATCTTTTAAATTTCGATACGTTAGCCAGGCAGAGTTGAATGCTATGCCGGCGACAAAAAAAGTAAATAACATCGACATGCTGTTCATGTAATTCAATGATGTCAACAACATCAAAAACAAAAGCGCACCAAGACATACACCGGCACGTGTCGGAAGTATAAAAATATGCTTGCGATCGAGTGTCGAGCTATTGCTGTAATGACGCTGGCGTCTGGTTAGCCAGCATTGTAGTTTTGATTCTGTATGCTGGATCAGGTTCGAATAACTACCCATCTTCTTTGACTAGGGTGTTTTAATTTTAGTAAGCATTTCTTTTAATAATTCCGAGCTGTCATCTTGATTGACACTACTGAGGCGATGCGCCGCGACATTGATAAAGACAGCCTGAAAGTCATCGGGTAAGACGTACTCCCGTCCACTTATGACCGCATAGGCACGGGCAGCCTGTAATAGTCCGCGCCCAGCCCTGGGTGACAGTCCCTGAACAAATTTACCACTTTCCCGCGTTTCGCGAATCAAGGCTTGCAAGTAATCAAGTGCCGGGTCAGAAATATGCAGGTTGGCTACTTTGGTTTGAATGGCTAGTAACTCTGAAGGAGAGATTGCTGCCTTTAATTCTTTAATGAGTGAGGCTGGGTTTTCACCAGAGAGAATTTTTCTTTCCGCCGCTTCATCTGGGTAGCCAAGAGAGACACGCATTAAAAATCGATCGAGTTGAGATTCCGGTAATGGGTAAGTACCAGTTTGTGTTAGCGGGTTTTGAGTGCCTATGACAAAAAATGGGTCAGGCAAAATGTGGGTAGTGCCATCGACGGTAACAGACTTTTCTTCCATTGCCTCGAGCAAAGCACTTTGGCTCTTTGGGTTGGCGCGATTAATCTCATCCGCCAATACCAGTTGTGCGAAGATCGGACCTGGTAAAAAATTGAAGGTTTCTTGCTCCTGGCTATAAATCGACATGCCGGTGACATCAGCCGGTAATAAATCATTCGTAAATTGTATACGCTGAAAGTCCAGTCCGGCCGCTGCTGATAAGGCTTTTGCAAGCGTGGTTTTACCTACTCCGGGAACATCTTCCAGCAATAGATGCCCATCTGCGAGCAAACAAGTAATTGCAAGCCGGATGACATCAGATTTTCCGATGATAATTTGCTCTAATGCTGCCTGCAGATTAGAAATTTCGTGTTGAAACAGTGAATCTATTGCAACTTGTGTTGATTCCATGAAAAGTCTCCCGTGTTACAGCTGGCAGTCTAGTTTCTGCACTCTATCGATGCATTAGTTGGCTGATAAACTCAAGTTATGCAGAGATTAAAGGTGAACAAATTTTTATAGTGTGACATTGATAGGTTTGAGCCTTATTGGGCCTATCTGTCAAAGACTGTGAATAGTGCGTGAATTGTATGTGACGAAAGTCTATTCCTTGTTGTCAGACCCTTATTCTGTGCAGACAAGTGGTCTAAAATACGCGACAGAAAGCAGCAAGGGCTAATATAACTAACTCACGCAGATCCGATTATTGCGTAGTATTGTTGCTTAAAGTGGCTAATTTCCATGTATTATCAGTCGATGGATAAGTCACAGACTAAAAAGGATATAAACCCATGAAAAAAATAGTCACTTTATTACTCATATCTAGTTTATTTGCCTGCGCCGGAAATGGTTTATTGCCTGGAACGAGTGCAGATGCTACTCCGGTTCCCGACATTTCAACGACCACAGCAGGTAATTCAGATCTGGGTGGGTTAGATGCTGAATACAAGATTGGTGTGGATGATGTGGTCAAGGTTGATGTCTGGAAAAACCCTGATCTTTCAGTCGAAGTTCCGGTCAGACCTGATGGTATGATTTCTGTACCGTTAATAGGTGATGTAGAGGTTGGTGGTAAGGTGCCTGCTGAGGTTGCCGAGATTATAAAGAAGAAACTCTCAGTCTATGTACGTAAGCCTCGAGTCACTGTGATCATGTCCCAGCTTAATAGTCACGAATACCTTTCGCGCGTACGAGTTACCGGTGCTGTAAATGAGCCTATGACGCTGGCGTATCGTCAAGGCCTGACAGTTATGGATGCGGTACTCGAAGCGGGTGGATTGTCCAAGTTCGCTTCAGCTAACAAAACTATGTTGTATCGTAAGCAAAATGGTGAGAGTCGCGTTTTCCCCATTAAATTAAACGACATCCTCAAAAAGGGTGATTTACGAACCAACTTTGATCTTGCACCGGGTGATGTGATTACCATTCCTGAACGTGTTTTTTAGCAGCGGTTTTTAACTTACTAACTTACGATACTTAAATATGTATAGACCCGAAGTCGACATAGAATTATACCTGCGCAACGTCAACCAATATAAATGGCTGATCACGTTAATGTTTATTGTTACAGCTCTTGCTCTGGCTATTGCCGGTTACAACAAGCAAAAAGTGTACTCTTCCTATTCAACACTGGAGCTGGGTAGTGAAACGCCTATCAAGCCACTCATAGGAGATGGAGCGGTAACACCAGAAAGTAAAACTATCGCTGACCGTGCAGAGGAATTGGTTTTCAGTCGTAAGCTCATGAGTGAGTTGGCCCGAAATCTTGGTGCGGTTGATGGCGAAATTGATACTCAGTCAGAAGAAATTGCACTAAATCAAATACAAAACCGGGTTTCATTGAATCAACGCGGTGATAATTATATACAGCTGGTTTTTGATGATGCCGACCCATTTACTGCGAAACAGGGCGCAGAGCAAATTCTTGAGCTCTACATGGCAGAAGAGTCTCAAAGTCGTGTGGGTGGCGCGAGCGAAGCATATGAGATGCTTGATGAGCAGGTGCAAAGAATTGAAACTGAACTGACCGAAGCTGAAGAATTACTTAAGTCCTATAAAAACGAAAAGCTTGATGGCGGGGTAACAACCGAGGCGGATATCAATCGACAAATGATTTCATTGCAAGGCGAGCTGAGTCAGGCGAAAAGGGATTTGAGGGAGTCAGAGATTCAGTACAGCACCCTGAGCCGACAGCTGGAAAGCGAGGCTCGTGAAACGGTTAATGTTGGCAAGCAATCAGGAATTCAAAAAACGATAGACACACTGGAATCAAAGTTGGCGGAATTACGCACCAATTACTACGATGATTATCCTGATATTGTCGAGCTCAAACGTGAGATTTCAAATCAAAAACAATTGCTCAGAAATGAGAAAAACAAGGCTCAAAATACCAGCGACCTGGATGACAGCGTTTACTTGAACGAGGCTTATCAGGAAATGAAGCTTAATCGCAACAACGCCAAGACGCGAATGGATACTATGCGTATACGCGTGAGTGAGCTCGAAAAAAATATCAAGCAACTTCAACAACAGGGTAAAACAGTACTGGTAGTCGATGCAAAGCTGGCTCAGCTGCAGCGAGAGTATGAGACCAAGCAAGGTAATTATGTTGATTACAAGGAACGTCTTGAGCGTGCGCGGATGACTAAAGCGTTAGCCACAGATTCACGTCAATCTGATATCACTATTTATGAAGCACCTTTTTTGCCTGTATCACCAAGTGGGTTGCGATTCATGCACTACTTGCTGGGCGGTTTGGTGTTGGGTCTTGGTTTGCCGCTTGGCCTTATTTACTTGCTACAGTTTTTCAGTCAACAGGTAAAGTCAAAGGAAATGCTCACAGATATGGGCATACCTGTCCTGGTTTCTATGGGCAAAGTAAAAACACAAGTTGATCATCGTGTTGAGCGAATTGATAAAAGCCTGAGATATATATTACTTGCAGGCTCGCTTGTCATTTTAACTACCATGGTAATGTTTAAAGTGTTTGCCAGGGGAGGCATCTAATGTCGAATTTTAGTAAGGCGCTGGACAAAATCATTAGCAAGGAGCAGGGAGCTTCACAGGCGCAGAATATTAGCCTTGGTGCTGCCGGTGATCACCAGCGGGCGTTTGAATATGAGGATCGTGTAACTTCAAGGCGTCTGGAGGCATCTCAGGGTATTAAAAAGATGTATCAACCGCGCTTGTATACCGAGCGTGAATTAAACTCATTGAGGTTTGTACTGGCAGACGAAAAAGCCGTGGAGCAACGCGCTGCACTGGAGGAGCTGAGAAACCAGATTGCAGATGGTAATGCGGCTGTTGGTAAAACTGTTTTGATCACTAGTCCAATTGATTCGCCTGCTGTTTCTGTTTTTAGTAGAAATCTGGCTTCGATCCTCACAACCGATGAAAGTGTTACCGCAATTTTAATCGATATGGTGAACACCAAGGAATCGTTACAATTGACTGATTCGCTGAAGCAGCCTGGTGTCAGGGATTTCGTGCAGGATGATTCATTAAGTGTAAAAGATGTGATTTATCCAACCGGGATACAGCGTATGCGAATTATTCCTACCGGATCCGGACTTGCTCAGATGGGAGAGTTATTGCGAACAACCCGTATGCGAGTTTTGCTTAAAGATGTTACCCGGCGCTATCGTGAGCGCTACACGATTATTATAGCTCCTCCGATAAATTCGGTTTCAGACGTAGAGTTGCTCAATGAATATGCCGATCAGATCATACTGGCAGTGCCGTACAGTAAAACCATGAAAAGAGATGTCATCAGGGCAATGGGCAAGCTTGAAAAAACCAAGTTTCTCGGAACCGTCATGCTGGATGTGATTGAAAAATTCAAAACACCACTAGACCGTTTAGGGTTGGGCTAGTTATATGTCTAAATGGCTTTCTTCGGTAGTTATAGCGATTTTGGTGCTCTTCTACTCATCATTGTTGCCTGCTTATGAATTCATACCTGAACTAGGGTTACGTGTTGAGTTGCATGATAATGCGCGACAAACTACAAACAACGCTCAGGATGATATTTCCTATCAGCCCTATGCCGGTTTCCAGTTTATTAATGAAGGTGAGCGTCTATATGCCAGTGTGGATTTTTTGGCTGAGTATGAACGATATCAGGATACTTTTGATGATGACACACGTTTGTATATTGATGCTTATTTGGGGTGGGGTATTATCCCGGGTCGTCTAATCTGGAATTTGCAAGATAGTGCCACCATTCAAAGAATCAACGCTTTGGGGTTTGATTTGCCTGATAATACTCAGCGAGTAAATGTGCTTGCGACTGGTCCTGAGCTTTATTATGAGCGTAATGTCTGGCGTACCATCGCTAAAGCCCAAGTTAGCCAGGTTACTTATGAAGAAAGCGACGAATATGACGCCTCTGGATTATCAGCATCCGTTAGTTTGTATCGAGATTTAAATGCTTACAGTAGTCTCGGTTTGAGTGTTAGCTACAACGAAAATGAATATGACGAACTCTCAACCTTTCTGATTCCGGTCTTGCCTGGTTCCACAGCGACGACGTCATTTACTCAGTCAGATTATGAGGTTACCAAATACGCCATAGTCTATAATCGAGAGTTGCCCTATGGGCGCTTAATTGCAAAAGTTGGTCAGAACTCACTTGATAGTGGTGCAGATACGATTGATGAAGCTTATTATGACTTCCGTCTGACATACGATGCAGGCGCAAGCTTGGTGGCAGGTCTAACGATTAGTTCAGAATTAACGGATCCGATAGTGAATAGTTTTAATCCTGATGATACCCGTATACATCTGGAAGGTATTCTGGCCCCAAGCAGATTGGGTACAAATGATAATCAGTCTTATCACTTGAGGGAGCAGCTGGCACTGGATCTTCGCTATGAGGCAGGCCGGTATCATCCACAGGCTCAGGTGTTCAGCACCAGCAGAGATTATTACGGGGTTGAGCCAGAAGAAGATGAATTTGGAGTACGTGGCTCTTTGCTAATCGATTTGACTGAACGGTCCGGGGTGACTTTGAGTGCTTCAAGAACAAAGCTGGATTATGTAAATCTTGCTACTGAAGACACAAACACAAGTTTAGAGATCGCGTACAATTATGAAATTCTCGATGGTGTAAACCTGCAGGCGGGATATGGACGTGAAAAGCGCACCAGTAATCTGGGCAACAGAGATGGAGATGACAATATCTTTTTTCTTGAGATTAATTACTTAGGCGAGGCTCGATAGCATATGTACCATAGTCGTTTTGGCTTTGTAACCGATCCGTTTCGCCTTTCACCGGACGCCAAATTTTATTTCCCGAGTCTGGCACACGTCACTGCAAAATCCTATATGGATTATGTGCTGTGGAGTCGTGACAGTTTTGTATTGATCACAGGCGAGATTGGCACCGGCAAAACAACACTCATTCAGAAGATGCTGGATGAATTTGGGCATCGAATTACGACGGCAAAAATTCATCAAACCCAGCTTAACGAAATTGAATTCTTGCAGGCTTTGCTGGACCAGTTTGGCATCAATCCGTTTCAGACGACTTCTAAAGTTGAACTATTGAGTATGATCAATAATTACCTCCAAGAGAAGTATGAAGAAGGTGAGACAGTCGTATTGATAATCGACGAAGCGCAAAATCTCAGTAATCGAGTGCTGGAAGAGATTAGACTACTATCTGGCTTTGATTCAAATCGTGAAAAGATTTTGAACATATTTTTGGTCGGTCAGCCTGAGCTTAAGGACAAGTTATTGTCTCCGGAGATGGAGCAGTTATTTCAGCGTATACGATTACGTTTTCATCTCAAGGGGCTGGGTTTCGATGAGGTCCGTTCTTATATCCGGCATCGACTAGCGATTGCTTCTGGAATCAAGTTTAATTTGCTACAGGAAAAGCAGCCATTTTTATCTTATGGTGTTTCAAAGCGGATGCAGCTGCCAACAGACTTGTTTGAAGATGAGTTGATACCAACAATCATTAAATACACGGGTGGAATACCACGTTTGATTAATACCTTGTGTGATACTGCATTGTTGGTTGCATTCGCACAGGATTATGATGTGGTTGATGAAAATGTGCTTAATCTGGCATTGGAAGACTTGCAGTGGACGCCATATAACAAGCGCAAGAATTACCGTAACAAAAAGTCTAACACTACTATCAATGCGGATGAAAAAGATGGCTCTTTATTGGTGACCTTGAAAGGGAAAATTGTCAGCATTGAGCCGCTCGAAAAATCCGAAGTGGTAGTGGGTAGAAGTCCAATTTGCGACATTATTATCAATCAGCGCACTATAAGTAGTAAGCATTTTCATATCGTCAAGAACGGTGAGAGCTACTATATAGAAGATATGGGTAGTACTAATGGCACCTATCTGAATAACAAGCGAATCAAGTCTTCTGTCAAGCTTGTTGAAGGAGACATCATTGCAATAGGTAAGTACAAGCTGGCATTTTCCAGTGGAAAGGACCAAGCGATTGGGGGATCAACCGCTGACTCATTGATAAACCGTCGTCCAACGCCCATAAATCGAGCTGGATAGTTAGTTTATTTTTTCTGTTTGCTCTGGATTCGATCCAGAATTTTCTCTAAAGACCAGCCTTCATTATCTTTACTTGATAATTTAAGTTCATTGCTGTTGAGTGGCCAGTCAATATTTAGCACAGGATCATCATACGCCAATGTGTACTGGTCATCTCCATAATATAGCTCTGAGCATTTATAGTTGAAAGTGGCAGTTTCTGAAAGTGTCAGAAAGGCATGTCCGAAGCCTGGCGGAATCCAGAGTTGGGTTTTGTTCTGTGCGCTTAAAGTAAACCCTGCCCACTCACCACAGCTAGATGAATCAGGGCGCAGGTCAACAGCAATATCAAATACTTCTCCCTGGGTTACCCTTACCAGCTTTCCTTGTGGATGTGCTATCTGTAGGTGGATGCCTCTCAAGGTGCCGCGACTGGATTGACTTTCATTGTCTTGAACAAAATTAATATCCAGACCATGTGATTGTAAGGTTGACTGGTTCCAGGATTCCAAAAAATACCCGCGATCGTCTTTAAAGACTTTCGGCTGAAGTAATAAAAGGTCAGCGATATTGGTTGCAATTATTTCCATAAAGAATTACTTGTTAAATATTTCTTGCGTAATTTCTAACGCTTCTGAATCAGTGAGTTCTACGTCATCGTAAGTAATTATTTGGCCTGGTTCTACCGTTCTTTTGATTACTGCATTTTCCAGAATACCGATAGGTACATGAGAGCTATGCTGTTTGGAAAATACAGTGCTTCCTCTGCACTCAAAGCTACCAATTGCAGATTTTATCAACTGGCCACTGTCCAACTGTTTTTTTGCGATTGCCGCAACGCTGATTTCAGGCTCCGTATCGATGTTCAATAGCGGTGGTAGACCAAGCAAATATCGGTCCACTGTTTTCAGTATTTCAAATGAACAAAGATGGAATGTTGTGTGTAGTACATAGTAAGGACCGTCTCCCAGCTTATAAGTTTCTAAAGCAAGTTCCAAATCAGGGTGTTGTTTACCGGCGATAAATATTCCTGACGGTAGTGCTGAATCAGAAATTATATAATCAGCCATTATCTGATTTGATTTATCTGCCTTTTGTGCCAGTTCTTTTGCGGTTTGAGTATAGTCGGTCGTGTTAAGCCCCAGCATTCCTTCTTGAAAAATTGATGCGTTAAATGCGTTTGCTGCAAATGCTTGTTCTATCTGGACTTTGGTGCCATCTGTAAATGACGTGGTCTGTTTGACTGTAAATCCCTGTTTCTCAGCCCAATAAGACATGTCATCTGGGGAAGGGTTGGTATTAAGAAAACCTTTGAAGTTACCGAGAACCAGGGGTTTAAAACCCATCAGTTCGGCTTCTTCTTTTAAGGCCGCGATACAACCAGGTTGGTCTCCATGGCATTCGCTCAAGTAACCTTTATTTGAAAAATAGGAGCCGGTAGTGACATGAAATTCCGAGTTCATAGTGAGTAAGGGAAGGCCTGCGTCAAAAGTTGCTAGGGCGACTTTAGTAGCATGAATAACATCACCACTGCATTCAAGAATCAAATCAGATTTATCGATTAATTCCTTGGTAGAGTTAGTGAGCTTATCGTGAAACGGAAAGTCGATTATTGATTTAATATCACGTCGTGTCAGTACTGATGCGATCTTGTATTGATCACCGCTCATTCGATTGATCATTGCGGCAAAATTATGTGCGATAAAACCGCTGCCAACCATTCCTATATTAATTGAGTGCATTTTATATACAAAGTATGAGAGATTCTAAATGTCAGGGTTTGCCAAGTAGTTGTCTTTCATGCCTGTCATTTGGATTGAATAACTTTTGTGTGATATCAAGAGCCAATGAAGGCTCAATCTCTACATCGTTGTATGTGAGTATCTTGCCAGCGTCGACATCACGAGTAATAGTAGCGTTTTCCAGAATTCCAATAGGGACATGGGCAATTTTATCAGACAGCAAAACGGCTTCACCTCTTACTTCAAAGCCTCCGATGCCACTTGCAATAGATTCGCCAGGTTTAAGGTGTCGCTTGGCTATACTGGCAATACTTACAGCTGGTGAAGTTGAATTATTTAGTAACGGGGGAAGCCCTAACAAGTATCTGTCGACGGTTTTTAAGATTTCAAAAGCGCATAAGTGATAATTTTTAGTCAACACATAATAGGGCCCTTCGCCCAATTTGTAGTATTGAAGCGCTTTATGCTCCTTGTTAATGTGCTTCGCTGCGATAAAAACGCCTGCAGGTAAGCCAGTATCGGAAATAATGTAGTCCGAGACAGGCAGGCCAAGTTCGTCAGCTGTTTTTGCCAGATCCTTTGCAGTAGCTACGTAGTCATCTGAATTGGGGCCCGTAAGGCCAGATTCTAAAATGGTGCCACCAAGGCCATTGGCGACGAATGCTTGCTCAATCTGAACCTTGGTACCATCTGTAAACGAGGTTGTCTGTTTAATGGTAATACCCTGGAATTTTGACCAGTACTGCATATCTTCTATGCTGGGATTGGTATTCAAAAAGCCTTTAAAGTTTCCTAGCACTAATGGGGTAAAGCCCATTTGTATTGATTCTTCGTATAATGCAGCAATACAGCCAGGTTGATCTCCTTCTGCTTCTGATAAATACAGCTTGTCTGCGAAGTAGGAACCCGTCGTGGTGTGAAACTCTGAGTTCATCGTGATCACAGGTAATGATGCTTCTACGGCTGCATTAACAATCTCGGTGGCATGATTGACCGTACCGCTGCACTCAACTATCAAGTCTACTTTATCAATGAATTCAGGAATGGAATTGGTGGCGATCTCTGATCCCGGAAATTCTGCACTTGCTGAAATATCACGGCGTGTCAGTACTGAAGAGAGCTGATAGTTTTCCTTACTTTGAATCAGACGAATCAAGCTCCCGGCAATGAAGCCGGTACCTACAACACCGATGCGGATCGATAGTGACATCAGGATAGTGTAGCTCGAATCGTTTCACTAGTACGCATTGGCATCACGAAATCCTTTGAACATCGTCAAAAATATGATTTTCATGTCAAAAATAACCGACCAGTTACGTATATACTCAATGTCGTAGTCAACACGGCCTTTCATTTTATCGACGGTATCCGTTTCTCCGCGATATCCATTGATCTGTGCCCAGCCGGTGATTCCAGGCTTGGCTTTATGGCGTAACATATAGCCTTCGATCAAGTCACGATATTCCTCATTGTGAGCCACAGCGTGTGGTCTGGGTCCAACGATGGACATGTCTCCCAATAATACATTAATAAATTGTGGTAACTCGTCCAGCGATGTTTTTCTTAGGAATTGCCCCAGTGGCGTAATCCGAGGATCATCTTTGGTCGCTTGAATGATTTTAGTGTCATCATTTTCCATCACTTTCATTGAGCGAAATTTCCAAACCTGGATAGGTTTTCCATCGAGACCATAGCGCGTTTGTTTAAAGATGGCGGGACCTTTGGAGGTTAACTTGATTGCACCTGCGATTATCAACATAGGTATCGAAATTAATACGAGGATCAAAATTGATAAAACAATATCTTCAAGTCGTTTAACGATGCCTTTGAGGCCAGTCACCGGGTTTTCATAAATACTGACTGCTGGCATACCATTCACATTTTTCAACTGAGAATAATGACTCTCGATAGAATAAAAATCAGGCACTATATAGGCAGCGACTGTCGTCGATGATAAGTGATGCAGGATTTCATATATTTTTGATTCCGCCCGCATAGGTAGCGTAATAAAGACCGTGTCTATTTCACCGTTCTTGGCCGCTTGGTAGAGATCCGGAAATCTGCCCAACAATTCTTGTCCATCACTAGAAACACCTTTGATGGTATCCAGTTTTCTTTTATTGTTGACTGTCTGGCTGAGTTTGAATTGTATGTCTGAGCGATCGTCATAGATTCCCAAGATGTCATAACCGGTCCAGGGATCATTATTAAGTTGAATTTGCGCATAGTTTGCTAGCGGTCCACCGCCGGCCAATGCGACACGTTTGATATTTTTGCCATGCTTTCTGAGATATTTGACTAATTGGTTAAGAAAAATTCTGACGATACCAAGATTAATGCAACTTATCGCAACCCAGATAGTGGCTAATGTCAGATAAAGCCCTTCAAGATCCTGATCAAATAAAAGAGCAAAGATGAACATAAACAAGCATGTTCCTAGCCATACACCTATAGCCTGTATTGCCAGCGTAATTGAATGTCCCAGTTTCCAGTTAGTATAGAGATTCAGGAATTCCGCAAAAAATTGCATCATCAAAATGCCAACCATGGCGTAAAATGCATGTATTCGAGACCAATCAACTCCCAGGAATTGAGTTGTGATATAGAGCGCGATACCGATAGCCAGAGAGTCAAGAATGCGTACGACCAGCGCCAGCGGCGGTTGGTGATTCTGTATTGACTTGGTTTCTGTCGTTATTGTCATAATTGGCTATTTACTTGCTGACTTGTTCGGATTGTCGGCAATATTTTGACTCTGAAATCCTGAGTGCTATTGCATCAAAAAACCAGTAAAAATGCCGATGCACAGGTCACATTACGGTTACCGGGCAAGCATAATTATAGTGGCAGGTTGTTGATTATTATAGAAAAGATGGTACCGGGAGCGAGAATCGAACTCGCACTTCCGTGAGGAAACTGGATTTTGAATCCAGCGCGTCTACCAGTTCCGCCATCCCGGCACAGGGTGCTAGTTTAATGAATTCCACCAACATGGCAATGAGCTGATAGAATTCACGCGAAATTACTTCACTGTAGCACTACTCGATATCGGCCTCAGTACTTTAATCATGCACATAAATGACTTTGATTTTGATCTGCCATCCGAGTTGATCGCACAGTTTCCCCCACAGAGTAGAACTTCCAGTCGTTTACTCAAGTTGGCTGTAGATAAGCAAATTGACGATCTGGTTTTTGAAGATATTGAGGCTGAGATAAACGCAGGTGATTGTTTAGTGATTAATAACACTCGTGTGATACCAGCCAGATTGTTTGGTAAGAAAGCTACCGGGGGTGCAATTGAAATTCTGATCGAGCGAATAGAGAGTAATCAATTGGCTATCGCGCATGTACGAGCCAGTAAAGCCCCCCCGATTGGAAGTTTGCTCACCGTACATGGACATGAGGTTAAAGTTGTAGAACGTGATCAGAGTTTGTTCGTGCTAGAGCTATTGGCCAAACAGTGGATGGATCTACTCAGCGAATATGGTCAAATGCCTTTGCCCCCCTATATAGAGCGTCCCGATGATATTCTGGATCATGAGCGTTATCAAACGGTGTATGCAAAACAGTCCGGTGCAATCGCTGCGCCTACAGCGGGTTTGCATTTTGACGAATCATTATTAAAAGCCTTGAAAAACAGAGGGGTGGGTTTGGCAGAACTCACGCTACATGTCGGTGCAGGAACGTTTCAACCGGTGCGGGTAGATAATATAGAAGATCATGTTATGCATTTTGAGAGAGTGAAAGTTAGCCAGAAGGCAGTAGAGGCTATTCGTGCTACCAAAGCAGCTGGCGGTAAAATTATTGCCGTTGGAACAACGGTCGTAAGAAGTCTCGAGACCGCAGCCAGCTCAGGTGAGTTGTTACCATATGAAGATGAAACGAATTTGTTTATAAAGCCGGGCTATGATTTTAAAGTCGTGGATAGACTCATCACTAATTTTCATTTGCCTAAATCTACCTTGATGATGCTGGTATCCGCTTTTGCCGGAGTGCAAGAAATAAAGCAGGCATACCAACACGCCATCGATAATCGCTACCGTTTTTTTAGTTACGGTGATGCGATGTTGCTCGATAAAAAAACCTGATGGAATTTACTCTTAACAGCGCCGACGGAAAAGCGCGACGTGGTCAATTAAAATTTGAGCGCGGTACCGTTGAAACGCCTGCCTTCATGCCAGTTGGTACTTATGGAACGGTGAAAAGTATGACGCCTGAAGAGGTGGTCGATATTGGTGCTGAAATTATACTGGGGAATACCTTTCATCTTATGCTCAGACCCGGTACCGAGATCATTCAGGCGCATGGCACACTCCATGACTTTATGCACTGGTCGGGTCCGATACTAACGGATTCAGGTGGGTTTCAGGTCTTTAGCTTGGCCGAGATGCGTAAGATATCAGAAGACGGGGTTATCTTTAATTCACCCGTAGACGGCTCAAAGGTAGAGCTGACACCCGAAATATCGATGCAGGTTCAGCGCGAACTGGGCAGCGACATTGTCATGATTTTTGATGAGTGCACGCCGTATCCAGCCAGCTATAAAGAAGCTGAAGCATCTATGCAATTATCCTTACGCTGGGCAGATAGAAGTAAACAAGCCCATGCCGATAATCCCGCTGCGCTATTTGGCATTGTTCAAGGTGGCATGCATGAAGCCTTGCGGGTTGAATCAGCCGCCGGATTGGAACAGATCGGTTTTGATGGATATGCTATTGGTGGGTTATCTGTTGGAGAACCCAAAGACGAACGTGAAAGGGTTCTAGCAGCAACATTGCCGCATCTACCTATAGAGAGCCCCCGTTATTTGATGGGAGTAGGAAAACCAGCGGACCTGGTTGCTGCGGTGCAAGCCGGGGTGGATATGTTTGACTGTGTTATCCCCACCAGAAATGCCCGAACGGGCTATTTATATACACAAAACGGCGTCATAAAAATACGCAACAGCCGTTACCAGCATGACACGCGTCCTCTGGATGAAGATTGTCAATGCTACACCTGCAAGAATTACTCCCGCTCCTATTTACGTCACCTCGACAAATGTGGCGAAATTCTCTCATCAAGACTCAATACCATTCATAATTTATTTTATTACCAGCAACTGATGCGGGAACTGAGAGAGGCAATTGAAGATCAGAAATTGCAGGAATATGTTAACAATTTCCACATGTTACAGGCCGAAAGCAGCTAGTATTCCCGCATCGTTATGTCATAATACGCCGCCGTAATAATGACCGGAGACTCATCATGGAATTTTTGATTAATAGTGCTTATGCCGCAGAAGGGACTGCTGCGTCTGGATGGGGCTCGTTTGTAATTTTTTTACCGCTGATATTGATCATGTACTTTATGATGATACGGCCACAACAGAAACGTCAAAAAGAACATCAAGCTCTGGTTGCATCACTTTCTAAAGGTGATGAAGTAGTGACCAGTGGCGGCATACTCGGAAAAGTTATCGATATTGATGATAACTTTATTCAATTAAAAATATCTTCTAACGGTGAAATGAAAATACAACGCCATGCAGTACATGCCGTGATGCCAAAGGGCACATTTAAAGGTTAACTCTCACTATGAATCACAATCCTCTCTGGAAATATATTCTCATTTTGGTAGTTTTGGTGACTGCATTTATTTATGCGGCACCAAATCTGTATCCTGCTGATCCTTCGTTGCAAATTTCTGCTGACAAAGGTTCGGTTATTGATATCGCCAGAGAAGAAACGGTACGCAGTGTGATCGAAGAAAAGGGAATCAGTATTAAAGCGGTTGAGCGTAATGATAAATCGATGTTGATACGTCTCAATTCTATAGACGATCAACAGGCTGCGTTTGACCCGGTTAAGGAGTCACTCGAAACGCTGGGTTCTCAATACGTTACTGCGCAGAATCTGGCGCCAACCACGCCAAGCTGGTTGCAATCATTCAATGCCAAGCCGATGTACCTCGGCCTTGACCTGCGTGGCGGTGTACACTTTCTGATGCAGCTTGATATGGAAGATGTGATATCCAGATCCCTGAAGAATAATGTCGATGACATCAAGGCGGCACTCCAGCGAGCAGAAATCAGATATCAAAGTGTCACTAATGATGATTCATCAGTAAAGGTTGTCTATCGGGATGCTGCCGATCAGGATAAAGCAGTTGATCTGTTGATTCGAGAACTGGGTACCGATATTGAATTTACCACTGGTAGTGAAGGGGAGACCTTGGCACAGGTAAAAGATACCAGTCTGCAAGAAGTAAAGCGTTTTGCCGTAAAACAAAATATCACTGCATTGCGTAAGCGAGTCAACGAACTGGGTGTTGCAGAGCCCGTCATACAACAGCAGGGCCTGGAGCGTATTGTAGTAGAGCTGCCCGGTATTCAGGACACGGCGTATGCGAAAAAGATTCTTGGTTCGACAGCCACGTTAGAATTTCGTCTGGTTGATGTCGAGGCTGACCCATATTCCGCTGCCAGCAGCGGTATTGTGCCTTCAGGCTCTCAAATTTACCGTGATCGCACAGGCAACCCAGTGCTGTTAAAACGAAGAGATCTCGTTTCGGGTAAGCATATTATTAATGCCGCCTCCGGTTTTGATAGTGAAAGCAGTACGCCGAATGTATCGATTACGCTTGATGGTGTGGGTGCCAAGTTAATGAGTCGCCTGACGGCACCAAATATCGGTCGCCCTATGGCAAGCGTGTTTATTGAAAAGCTGCCCGATGGAAGAACCAAGACTGAAGTCATTAATGTCGCGACCATTCAATCAGAGCTGTATAAGAACTTCCAAATCACAGGACTGGATTCTCCTGATGAAGCACGGGATTTAGCGTTATTGTTACGTGCTGGTGCACTGGCTGCGCCTATGACGTTTGTAGAAGAGCGAACTGTTGGACCCAGTCTGGGGCAGGCTAATATTGAACAAGGCTTTAAGTCTGTCATGTACGGTTTTGTATTGGTCGTGATTTTTATGTTCATTTATTACCGCACCTTTGGCTTCATTGCCAATATTGCGCTGTGCCTGAATCTGGTTTTGATTGTGTCGGTGTTGTCTATGTTGCAGGCTACACTTACCTTGCCAGGTATTGCCGGTATCGTATTGACGGTTGGTATGGCCGTTGATGCCAATGTGTTGATTTTTGAGCGTATTAGAGAAGAGCTGCGCGCCGGGCAATCACCCCAAGCTGCTATAGACAGTGGTTATGCCAAAGCCTTTTCAACTATCGCGGATGCAAATATCACCACGCTCATCGCTGCTGTGGTGTTGTTTGTATTTGGTACGGGTCCAATCAAAGGCTTTGCCGTTACCTTGAGTATTGGCATTGTCTCCTCAATGTTCACTGCCATAGTGGTCACGCGTGTTGTGGCAAATCTGATATATGGCCGCAAACGCGGTAAGGCACTGGCGATATAACATGGAACTATTAAAGCAAGGTCTCAACATTGATTTCCTCGGTAAGAGGAATATCGCCATAGTATTCTCAATCGCGTTACTGCTGATCTCATTGTTCGCCTTGATCAGTCGTGGTTTGAATTTTGGAATCGACTTTACTGGCGGAACGGTTGTTGAGGTGGGTTACAGCGAAGCAGCAGACCTGGAAAAGATACGCTCTGTGTTGGCAGAGCAGGGCTATGATGCCAAAGTGCAGTATTTTGGTTCGTCTCGCGAGGTGATGATTCGTCTTGCGCCTATTGAAGGCATTGATCAGGCCGTGCTTGGCGATACTATTATAGAAAGCCTGAAAGCTGCCTCGGGTGGTGATGCTGTAAAGCGCAGAATTGAATTTGTTGGTCCCCAAATCGGTGACGAGCTGCGCGATCAGGGTGGTATGGCAATGCTGTGGGCCTTGCTCGGAATTTTGATCTATGTAGCACTGCGTTTTGAGTTTCGTTTCTCATTGGGTGCAATCATCGCCTTGGTACATGATGTGATGATCACGCTTGGGTTCTTCGCGATTACACAATATCAATTTGATTTGACGGTACTGGCCGCATTTCTGGCTGTGATTGGTTACTCACTCAACGACACAATCGTAGTATTTGACCGCATACGTGAGAATTTTCGGAGCATGCGTCGTGTCACGACCGAAGAGGCGATTAATACCTCAGTCAATCAAACCTTGTCACGAACCTTGATGACATCGATAACGACGTTGATCGTATTGATTACCCTGTTTCTGTTTGGTGGAGAAACCATACATTCATTCGCAGTGGCTTTGATCGTCGGTGTATTGATCGGTACTTATTCAACTATATTTGTGGCAAGCACCGCCACGCTTCTGATGGGCGTCACTCCAGAGGATCTGATTCCTGATGAAGATGACGAAGAGCTGGATAATATTCCTTAAGTAATTTTATCTAGTTCAGTAGTTTTGCAAGCTCGGCATGCACGCGTGGGTTTCCAGCCATGACATCGCCGGACTTCCAGAAATCGTTGTTGCCTTGCAAGTCACTGACCAAACCGCCAGCTTCCTGAATCAGGAGGACGCCGGCTGCTATATCCCAGCTTTTCAGATCATGTTCCCAAAAGCCGTCAAACCGACCTGCCGCGACATAGGCAAGATCCAATGAGGCAACTCCGGCTCGTCGAATGCCGGCCGTTTCAGGCTGTACTTTCTTGATCTCATTAATCCACTGCTCCAGATTATGTTCGGGGCGAAAAGGAATACCGGTTGCAATCAAGGCATTGGCCATTGAGCGTCGCGCAGAAACCCGGATTTTATGATTGTTTAGTTGGGCGCCATTGCCACGGCTGGCAGTAAATAACTCTTCTTTTAAAGGGTCGTAAACAACCGCTTGATCAAGAATGCCATCCACCCTCAATGCAATCGAGATAGCGTAATGTGGTATGCCATAAAGATAATTGGTCGTACCATCCAGTGGATCAATGATCCATTGATGTTTGGCATCTTTCTCGCCGGTGGTGCCAGACTCTTCGCCCAGAAATGCATGGTCAGGATAGGCGCGTTTTAGTTTATAGATAATTTCTTTTTCTGCTTCGCGATCAATTTCCGTGACAAAATCATTACGACTTTTACTTTCAACCGATATCGAGTCTACCTGATTGGCGTATCGTAGTATGATGTGCCCGGCAGCGCGTGCCGCCTGGATAGCAGTGTTTAGCATCGGGTGCATGGTGTGACTCGTGTAGGCATCCTCGGGGCGCTGAGAATAACATATAAATTGCCGGAATTTCCTATGTCATTTTTCACTTCAAATATAGAGTTTGTGTTGGTAGAGACTTCGCATCCCGGCAATATCGGTGCGGCAGCCCGGGCAATGAAAACCATGGGCTTGAACCAGCTCAGACTGGTAACTCCCAAAGTCTATCCTTCTGCTGAAGCGACGGCGCGTGCCGCCGGAGCAGATGATATTTTGGCGGGTGCTTCGGTGACAGATTCAATCCGCTCCGCAATTGGTGAAAGTACCCTGGTGCTTGGAACCACCGCCAGAGAGCGTTCAGAAAAGTGGCCTATACATGCGCCACGCGCAGCCGCGCAGTTAGTCATGAAAGAGATCGAAAATGGAGGAAAGGTTTCTATCTTGTTTGGCAGAGAACGAAGCGGTCTGGATAATCAGGAGTTGGCGAGTTGTCATCAGCTGATTAGAATACCTGTCAATCCTGACTACAGTTCACTTAATCTTGCTGCCGCCGTACAAGTCATCGCATACGAACTTCGTTTGATTTCTCAGAGCGAGAATCTGCAAGATACTGATAAGGAATCTGAGCTCGCCAGCATGGGTGATCAGGATGCGCTGCTCGAACAGCTCGATCACGTCATGCAAGAGACCGGATATTTAGAGCTGGATCACCCGGGCCTGGTTCGTTTTCATCTACGCCGATTGTTATTACGAGCGGTACCAACATCCAAAGAAATAAAAATGTTGCATGGGATTCTGCGTGCCATAAGGAAACACTTGTAATCCGTTTTATACCGGTTAAAGTGTGCCAATCAAGCCCAACAGTCTACGAATAAAGTCATGTTTGAACGAGTAAGAGAAGATATTAGCTGCGTCAAGGAGAGAGATCCGGCAGCTCGAAGCAGTTTTGAGGTTTTGACTACCTATCCAGGGGTGTGGGCCGTCATCTTGCATCGACTTACTCATTCTCTCTGGACGGGTCTCGATTGGAGTGTACTTAAATGGTTGGCGCGTGTGATATCCAATGTAGCGCGAATATTTACGGGTATTGAAATTCATCCCGGTGCGGTCATCGGACGACGATTTTTTATTGATCATGGTATGGGCGTGGTGATAGGTGAAACGACTATTATCGGTAATTGTGTCACGCTCTATCAGGGGGTTACGTTGGGAGGTACCAGTCTTGAAAAAGGCAAGCGTCATCCTACTCTTGAAGATAATGTCGTGGTTGGTGCTGGCGCCAAGATCCTTGGGCCGTTTACTGTGGGCAAAGGTGCTCGAGTAGGTTCAAATGCGGTAGTGCTAAAAGAGGTGCCTGATGGTGCGACCGTGGTCGGGATTCCGGCCCAGATTGTTGGTCAGGCCAGCCCGGCAGATATTGCCGAAGCGGCGGCAGAATTTGAACCCTATGGCACACATCAAGATATGCCAGACCCGAATGCTGATGAGATCAATGCTCTAAATGAGCAGGTTGAGTTGCTGAACCAGAAGTTAAAGGAAATGCAGCTTCAGATAGAGCAAAAATCGAGTCCTGATAGGTAATTTAAATCTTATTAATAATCTTTTGAAAATAATTATATTCAATCAATACAATAACTTAGAGCGCCAATAATAATTGACTAAAATAGTTGGTTATTTTATAATCTTTTTTATGAAATTAAGCACAAAAGGCCGCTATGCGGTTACAGCAATGTTGGATCTGGTTATCCACATGGATGATGGTCCAGTGTCTTTGAGCGATATCGCTGAACGTCAGCATGTCTCACTTTCCTATCTGGAGCAGCTTTTCGCCAAACTGCGGCGTCGTGGGCTGGTTGCCAGTACGCGTGGGCCTGGTGGTGGCTACTCTCTGAACGACAAACCAGAGAATGTGGCAGTGGTAGATATTATTCTCGCGGTTGATGAAAACATCGATAACACCAATTGCTCCGGCGCAGCAAATTGTCAGCATGACGAGCAGTGTTTGACACATGACCTCTGGGAAGATTTGAGTAACCAGATTAAGGAATTTCTGGCCGGGATTAGTCTGGCCGAGCTGGCTTCCCGTGGTTCAATCAAGCGCATTGCTGCCCGACAGGATGGTGTCGAGCAGGACATTTTCCCTGTCACTGAAATGCCTGATGTTATGTCAAAACGAGTCGGGGTGAGCAAATGAACCAGCCTACCGTTCCTATTTATCTGGACTATAGTGCAACCTCTCCCATTGATGAGAGGGTTGCCGCTGAAATGGCCAAGTATCTGACCCGTGATGATACCTTCGGTAATCCTGCCTCACGTAGTCATGTGTTTGGCTGGGAATCGGATGATGCCGTTAAAGTGGCGCGCCAGCAGGTTGCTGATCTAGTCGGTGCAGACCCAAGAGAGATTGTGTTTACCTCGGGTGCAACCGAGTCAGACAATCTGGCGATCAAAGGTGTGGCTCACTTTTATCAGAAAAAGGGCAAGCACATCATTACCTGTAAAACCGAACACAAAGCGGTGCTCGATACCTGCCGTCAGCTCGAGCGTGAAGGCTTTGAAGTAACCTATCTTGATCCTGAAGAAAACGGTTTGGTTGATCTTGGCAAATTGGAAGCAGCCATGCGTGAAGACACGACACTGGTTTCTATCATGCATGTTAATAACGAGATTGGAGTGATTCAGGATATCGCAGCCATCGGAGAACTGTGTCGCTCACGTAAAATTCTTTATCACGTTGATGCGGCCCAGAGTACTGGCAAAGTCGAAATTGACATGCAAACACTCAAAGTGGATTTGATGAGTCTCACGGCGCACAAGACCTATGGTCCAAAAGGTATAGGTGCTTTGTATGTTCGTCGCAAGCCTCGCGTCAGACTGGAAGCACAAATGCACGGTGGTGGACATGAACGCGGCATGCGTTCCGGAACATTGGCCGTGCACCAAATTGTTGGTATGGGTGAGGCTTATCGCATCGCCAAAGAAGAGATGGCAGCCGACAACGAGCGTGCGCATATGCTACGCAATAGATTGTGGGAAGGACTCTCAAGTATTGAAGAAGTTTACTTAAACGGTGACCTTGATCAGCGCGTGCCAGGGAACCTGAATGTCAGTTTCAATTTCATCGAAGGTGAAAGCCTGATCATGGCATTGAAAGACATCGCTGTTTCGAGTGGTTCGGCCTGTACATCCGCATCACTCGAACCAAGTTACGTATTACGAGCAATAGGACGTGAAGATGAACTGGCACATAGTTCAATTCGTTTCTCGATTGGCCGTTTTACAACAGAAGCAGAAATAGATTACACCATTAACCTGGTGAAGGATGCGGTCTCACGTTTGCGCGATTTGTCGCCCCTGTGGGAAATGCATCAAGATGGAATAGACCTGAGTACCATTGAATGGGCAGAACACTGACCCCATATTGGCCCTGATAATGAGAGGAAAAAACTGTGGCATATAGCGATAAAGTTATTGAGCATTACGAAAAACCCCGCAA
>CALIRD010000179.1 GCA_938042355.1 uncultured Thiotrichales bacterium | reverse complement strand
TCAGCCGGTAGTAACGTGTCACCAAAACTGGTCACGCTATCCGCTGCAATACATGCCTGCTTTTTCTTCCTGACAACGACGATCGTTGACATGGATATGCTCCCATACGGTTTATGATCAATGAATTAGCGGCAAGCCCTTGTCGGTAAATTCTTTGAAGCCCATATCTTTAATTCTAGTTATTGATTATTGCTGCTGGAGCACCTCACCTGTTGTCCCTCAGGCTATCCAGTGATCCGAGCTATAACCCACCCGATAAATGTTTATTGTTATGCAATACATTGTACAGTATCTATACAGCGAAGTGTGCTTGAACTGACCGCAATGGTCAAGTCAGATTAGATAAAAATTATGTAATAAGTGCTTGTATTTCCTACATTATTTTCGATTATGTAGGAATCTGAGTTAACTTTTAAGAATATTTCGGGATCGCCCTAATTTTAAGGTCATCTCCAATTTGTTTGAAATCCGTAAACTCGAGCTCAACCGCCTCTTGCATGCTGGCGATTGATGACAAATCAAACAGTGGTCTGGCCTGACTGCCCATCAACTTGGGGGCGATATAGAGGATGATTTCATCGACCAATTCCTGCTTGAGTAACGCACTGGTAAGCGTCGCACCGGCTTCAACCAGGACTTCGTTTATTTCACGTTCCGCCAGTGATGTGAGCACTGATTTCAAGTCAATTGAGTCTTTGCCTTTGAGAGCAGTCACCAGATCAGCACCGCTGCTCTGAAGCACTTCAAGATTCTCTTGTACCTGTTGCGCGTGAAATATCAGACAACGGGAGTCTTCACCGATGATTTTGGCGTTGGCAGGTGTACGTAGATGGGTATCGAGAATGACTCGCCATGGCTGTCTTACGACAAAGCCCTCCTGACTTAACTCAGACGCACTCATGCGAACCGTCATTGATGGATCATCCGCGAGCACGGTATCAATCCCGGTCAAAATTACACAGCTTCGGGCACGTAACTTTTGTACATCTTGTCTCGCATCAGGGCCAGTGATCCATTTACTCTCACCCGATGCCATCGCCGTACGCCCATCCATACTCATGGCTGCTTTGATTGTGACTTTAGGCAAACCTGTTTGCATACGTTTGAAAAAACCGGCATTTACTTCCATGGCTTGATCGGCCAGCAAACCTTGTTCAACGTCGATGCCGGCGGCGCGCAGCGCATCAACACCTTTACCAGCAACTAACGGGTTCGGGTCTAACTGAGCTATAACAACGCGCTTGATACCTGCGGCGATGAGCGCCTCGGTGCAAGGTGGTGTTTTACCATGATGGCAACAGGGTTCCAGCGTGACGTAAGCAGTTCCACCCAAAACATCACGATCAACCTTCAATAGCGCTTGTGCCTCGGCATGCAAATCACCGGCTGGCAAGGTATGTGCTGCTGCAGCGACTTCATCATTGACTACAATGACGCAACCGACGGCAGGATTAGGTGTAGTGATATTAATGGCATGCCGGGCTGTATCAATCGCCAGCGACATGTACTTCTGATCAGCTGTACTAAAACTCACCCGCCACTATCGATCAGAGGGATCTGATCACGCTTCATCTTGGCTGATGGCTGGGTTTCCAGTTTTTCGATGGTTTCACGAAAAGCATTAATACCTTCAAAACCCAGATACACAGATGCAAAGCGGACATAGGCGACGTCATCCAATTGACGCAACTCTTCCATCACCCAGTCACCCACCCGCTTGGCAGGTAACTCGCTAACCCCGGCAGATAACACACGGTTCTTGATGCGCTCGATCGCATTCTCAATGTCTTCGGTATTTACCGGGCGCTTTTCCAGCGCATGCAACATGCCACGCTTTAACTTTTCATTATCAAATGGCTCGCGTGTATCATCGCGCTTCACAACCCTCGGCATTGAGAGCTCTGCCATTTCATAGGTAGTAAAGCGCTCTTCACACTCGAGACACTCACGGCGACGTCGGATCTTTTGACCCTCACCTGCCAGGCGTGAATCAGTTACTTTGGTGTCTGAGTTATTACAAAATGGACAACGCATAGCGTCGGGTCTCTAGGGTGCGGTTACGCGCTTGCTCTGGCAGCCAGACGATCCCCATAGACCGGGAACCTGGAACAAATATCCAGCACTTTGGCTTTCACCTGTGCAACGACCTCTGGATTGGTGTGATCATCCAGAACATCACAGATCCAGCCACTTAGCTCAATCGTTTCTTTTTCGGTGAAGCCTCGAGTGGTGATCGCAGGTGTACCAAGGCGTAAACCACTGGTCACGAACGGAGATTCAGGATCATTAGGCACTGAGTTTTTATTGACCGTAATGTTAGCGCTACCTAATACAGCGTCCGCTTCTTTGCCATTCATCGGCTTGTCGATAAGATCAACCAACATCAAATGATTTTCGGTACCGTCGCAGACAATCTTGTAACCTCGCGACTGCAAGGTCGTCGCCATCGCTTTGGCGTTGAGCACCACCTGTTTTTGGTACTCGGTAAATTCAGGCTCAAGCGCTTCTTTAAAGGCTACCGCTTTGGCAGCAATGATGTGCATCAAGGGTCCACCTTGTGAGCCAGGAAACACCATGGAGTTAATTTTCTTTTCAACCTCGGGATTACTCTTAGCCAGAATAATGCCACCACGTGGACCACGTAATGTTTTGTGCGTGGTCGAGGTAGTCACGTCAGCAATTTGTACCGGACTCGGGTACTGCCCTGCCGCGACCAAACCAGCGACGTGCGCCATATCAACCACCAGGTAGGCACCCACCTCATCAGCAATATCACGAAAACGCTGCCAGTCAACAATCTTGGAGTAAGCAGAAAAACCCGCAATGATCATTTTAGGTTGGTGTTCTTTGGCCAAGGCCTCAACTTCGGCGTAATCAATTTCACCGGTATCCAGATCAATACCGTACTGATAAGAATTAAAAATCTTGCCAGAGAAATTCACTTTTGAACCATGGGTGAGATGACCGCCATGATCGAGACTCATACCCAGGATGGTGTCGCCTGCATTGAGTAGCGCCATGTATACAGCCGCATTCGCTTGCGAACCTGAGTGGGGTTGTACATTGGCATAGTCAGCGCCAAATAATTCTTTGGCTCGCTCTATAGCCAGTGTTTCGGCGGTATCAACGTATTCACAGCCGCCGTAATACCGCTTGCCAGGGTACCCTTCGGCATACTTGTTAGTCAGCATGGAGCCCTGCGCCAGCATTACACGAGGACTGGCATAATTTTCGGAAGCGATCAGTTCAATATGCTCTTCTTGCCGAGTGGTTTCGCGCTCCATCGCCTGATGAAGTTGCGGATCAAAACCGGCAATATCCATATCAAGATCGAACATAACAAACCCTCATAAATGTAGTGTATTCAGATAGGCAGAATTATATCTGGTCTATACCAAATAATGTACCTTCAGAGGGCAATTAGAGTGATTACAACGAGATGTAGTAGCGGCTTACTCGGTCTTTGAGTCGTCCTGACCGAGAGATGCCGCCAATTCAGCCAGCAAATCGTCATGATTCACTGCTTCAGAGGAAGACAGTTCTGTCACGGCACAACCGTATTCTGCACCACATGCGCCAATGGCAGGTATGGGCAGCTCTGTTGCAACGACGTGTTCTTGAGGAGACTGAGCCTGGACACTTTCGATAGTGATGTCATGTGCATTGCCTTGCACTGCCATTAATAGCAGCAAAGCGATTAACAATGTTCCTAGTCCATACTGTTTCATGACACTACCCCAAGTAGTTGGTCAGTAATTATAAAGCGCACTATAACGGCTCAGAGAGCAGGTAACGTGCGACGAATCGTGTTTTTACGTGGATGTGATTTTTGTTTACATTTCTCGTACAGACAGGTGTGAGCCAGATCGAAAAATTTACGGCGTTGTGTCTTGATGTTTCTTGGTGTCAGCAGTGGCATCCAGCGCCCAGATATTGAATAATCACCCAGTTATTCAACATAAGCTTCTATTCCATGGCTCAATACATATTCACCATGAATGGCGTGGGCAAGATCGTCCCACCCAAAAAACAGATACTCAGAGATATCTCACTCAACTTTTTCCCCGGCGCCAAAATCGGGGTACTCGGCTACAACGGTGCTGGTAAATCCACCTTGCTTAGAATCATGGCTGGCGTCGACCAGGAATATATTGGCGAAGCCCGTCCACAAACAGGCATCAAGATCGGCTACCTCGAACAGGAACCGCAACTGGATGAGAGCAAAGATGTGCGTGGCAATGTCGCCGAGTCTATGGGTGATATTACCGAGGCCCAAACCAGACTCGAAGCCGTCTATGCCGCCTACGCCGAAGAGGATGCCGACTTTGACGCATTAGCTAAAGAACAGGCAGAACTGGAGAACATTGTTCAGGCGGGTGGTGGACATGACATGGAACGTAAACTCGAAATCGCTGCCGATGCGCTGCGACTGCCACCGTGGGACGCTGATGTTACAAAATTATCGGGTGGTGAGAAACGCCGGGTGGCTCTGTGTCGTTTGTTAATGTCTAACCCGGACATGCTGATACTCGATGAGCCGACCAACCATCTTGACGCCGAATCAGTGGCCTGGCTGGAACGCTTCCTGCAAGAATATAACGGTACCGTGGTAGCTGTTACGCACGATCGTTACTTTCTGGATAACGTCGCGGGCTGGATTCTGGAACTGGATCGCGGTCATGGCATTCCTTGGGAAGGTAATTACTCAACCTGGCTGGAACAAAAAGAGCAACGTCTGGCACTGGAAGAAAAAACCGAAGCCGCCCATCAGAAAGCCATCAAGGCTGAACTGGAATGGGTACGTTCCGGTAGCAAAGGCCGGCACGATAAAAGCAAGGCGCGCCTGAAACGTTTTGAAGAACTTAACTCCAAAGAGTTTCAACAACAAAGTGAAACACTTGAGCTGTATATCCCGCCCGGCCCGAGACTGGGTGACAAAGTGGTCGTCGCAGAAGGCTTGAAAAAAGCCTATGGTGACAAAGTACTTTATGAGGATCTGAACTTCTCATTACCCCCCGGTGGTATTGTGGGTGTGATTGGCCCTAATGGTGCAGGTAAAACCACACTATTCCGAATGCTCACGGGGCAAGAAGCGCCAGACAGTGGCACACTTGATATTGGTGAAACCGTCAAAATTGCCTATGTGGATCAAAGCCGTGATGCTTTGGATGACAGTAAAACAGTCTGGGAAGAAGTCTCTGGTGGCTCTGACATCATGCAGGTCGGCACCTATGAGATTCCATCCCGCGCTTATGTCGGACGCTTTAACTTCAAAGGCACAGACCAACAAAAAAGAATTGGTGATTTGTCGGGTGGTGAACGTAATCGCGTACATCTGGCCAAACTACTCAGCTCGGGCGGCAATCTGTTGTTGCTTGACGAGCCCACCAATGATCTGGACGTTGCTACACTGCGGGCACTGGAAGAAGCGATCCTAAATTTCCCGGGCTGTGTGGTAGTAACCTCACACGACCGATGGTTTCTTGATCGAATAGCCACACATATACTGGCCTTTGAAGGCAACAGTGAAAGCACCTGGTTTGCGGGCGACTACTCCGACTATGAAGCTGATCGTAAAAGACGCCTCGGAGAGGACGCCAATCAACCCACCAAAATCAAATACAAACGTCTCGCGACTTAAGACAGGAAGACATTATGAGCGTACAACCCATACTTATTGGTAAAGGTGAAGAACAGGTATTTCTTGACCCCAAATTTGCCAACCGTCATGGCTTGATTGCCGGCGCAACTGGTACCGGTAAAACTGTGTCGCTACAGGTGCTGGCAGAGGGCTTTTCTCGCATAGGCGTGCCCGTTTTCATGGCGGATGTTAAAGGAGACCTGTCTGGCATTACTCAGGAAGGTAAACCGCATCCCAAAGTGAATGAACGAATTGAAAAAATTGGTATTACCGATTTTAAATTTGAAGGATTTCCGAGTATTTTTTGGGACCTGTTTGGAGTTCAAGGTACTCCCATCAGAACCACCATTACCGATATGGGACCGCTAATACTTTCGCGCCTGCTGGATCTGAATGACACGCAGGAAGGCGTGATAAATGTTGCTTTCAAGTTTGCCGATGAGGAAGGCCTGGCATTACTCAATCTGGATGACCTGCGCTCTACCCTGCGCTATATCGGTGACAACCGAGCCGATTTCCAGAACGAATATGGCAACGTCAGTAGCGCCTCTATTGGTGCGATTCAACGTCGGTTGTTAGTGCTTGAGCAACAAGGCGCTGAAAACTTTTTCGGCGAACCGGCCCTGGATATCTGGGACATGATGCGTACGGGCGATGGCGGCATGGGCCAAATCAATATTCTGGCGGCAGACAAACTGATGGAATCACCCCGCTTATACGCCACCTTTCTGCTTTGGTTAATTTCAGAATTGTTCGAAGAGTTACCCGAAGTCGGTGATATGGAAAAACCACGCATGGTATTTTTCTTTGATGAAGCGCATTTACTTTTTGATGATGCGCCCAAAGCACTGGTGCAAAAAGTAGAACAAACCGTCAAACTGATTCGCTCCAAAGGGGTTGGTATTTATTTCATTACCCAGAACCCTACCGATATTCCGGATGACGTACTGGGTCAACTGGGTAATCGGGTGCAACATGCATTGCGCGCGTTTACGCCACGTGATCAAAAAGCGGTTCGAGCAGCGGCACAAACCTTCAGACCCAACCCGAATCTCGATACCGAGCAAACTATTACCGAGCTTGGTGTTGGCGAGGCGCTGGTGTCAGTACTGGAACTCAAAGGCACTCCCAGTGTGGTGCAACAAACGCTCATCTGCCCACCACATTCGCGCATTGGTCCTGCGACTGATGCAGAGCGCAACAAAGTCAGAAAATCCAGCCCGTTGCTGGGTAAGTACGATGAAACCAAAGATCGTGAATCGGCACATGAAGAATTACAGCAGCGCTCCAAAAAAGCCGCAGAAAAAGCGGAAAAAGCTGAAGCCGCTGCCAAGAAGGCCAAAGCAAAACCTAAAAAGCGGCGTAGTAATCGCCAGAGCATTGGTGAAGCGGCAGCCAAAAGTGTGGCCCGCTCGATTGGCACCAACCTGGGACGCAGCATTGTGCGCGGTCTGCTCGGGTCAGTATTCAGAGGACGCTAACATCACAGTATGAGTGATTTAGATCAACTATTAAGCAAGCTGGATAACATAGCTGCCAGCCTTGAACGCCAATTTCCGGCGCGTGAAGCTACGGATTGGAAGGGTCTTGCTTTTCAATGGATCAATCAGGGCCAGTTGCATCGTGTCAGGGAGATTGATGCCATTCGTCTGGACGATCTGCTGCATGTTGATAAACAGAAGAAACAACTAGTCAACAATACCCGCAAATTTCTCGATGGCAAGCCAGCTAATGATGCGTTGCTCTGGGGTGCGCGTGGCACGGGTAAATCCTCGTTGATTAAATCCTTGCTCAATGAGTATTCCAATCAGGGCTTGCGCATCATCGAAGTCGATAAAGATTCATTAATCCACTTTAGTGAATTAACCGAACGACTGGCAGAAAGACCCGAACATTTTCTATTGTTCTGCGACGACCTTTCATTTGAAGAGCATGATGCCAGTTACAAAGCGCTTAAAGCGGCATTGGATGGCTCTGTGGCAGCTAGACCCGATAACGTGCTGGTATATGCCACTTCCAATCGACGTCATCTATTACCGGAATCCATGCAAGACAATCAGGATACGCGTCTGGTAGATACCGAGTTACATCATAGTGATGCCGTGGAAGAAAAAATATCGTTGGCGGAACGCTTTGGCTTATGGCTCTCATTTCACCCACTCAAACAAGCTGAGTATCTCAACATCGTAAACCATTGGCTCGATCACTATCAGGTAGTCATCAGCAATGAAGAAGAGTTGAGCGTCGCCGCTATGCGCTTTAGTATTCACCGCGGTTCGCGCAGTGGTCGAGTCGCGCATCAATTCGTAAAAGACTGGATTGAGGTATAAGAAGAAAACAATGAGCGATCGCATACTGGTAGTTGAAGATGAAGCCAATATTGCTGAAACAATAAAAATTGCCATTGAAAACGAGTCCTACGGTTGTGACTGGGCTGCAACCGGTGAAACTGCTCTCGAACAGTTAACCCATAAGACTGTCAGTCTGGTCGTACTCGATGTCGGGCTGCCTGACATGAGCGGTTTTGAATTACTCAAACGCATACGCCAAACTCATAACGTTCCTGTGATCTTCCTAACGGCACGTGGCGAAGAAATTGATCGCGTAGTTGGACTCGAAATTGGCGCTGATGACTACATCACCAAACCCTTTAGTCCACGTGAGCTCATGGCACGTATCAAAGCGGTCTTACGAAGAACGAATAACAACTCTGAGACAAACCGTTCTTCAGTATCAAGCACCTTCGAGGTGAATGACCAACAGGCAAAAATCAGTTTTCAACAACAGGCGCTGGAATTAACACTGGCAGAATATAAATTGTTAAGCGGTATGCTCACTCAACCCAACCGCGTCTTTACCCGCGCTCAGTTGTTAGAGATCATCTGGGATGCCAATCATCCCTCTGAAGAACGCACCATAGACACCCACATCAAATCCCTGCGCGCCAAATTAAAAGAGATTAACGCAAGCGCTGACCAAATTAACACCCATCGTGGTATCGGTTACAGTATCAGCGCATGAGCTTTGTACTACGCCTGTTTTTATTCTTTTTCTTTATTACCAGTATTATTGCCTGGTTCATTCTGGACAAGTCACTCAAAACACTGGATGACAGCGTCCGCACCTCGGCCGAAGAAGTAATGGTGGACTCAGCCAACTTTATTGCCGAGCTGGTGAGTCAGAACATCATACTTGGAGAGATACAGCTGCATCAGATACACAATTTGATCCCAGCTTACCTCGAGCGTCGTCTGGACGCAGAAATCTACACAGTGATGAAAACCAAGCCAGACATGCAAGTCTATATCACCGACAAAACAGGACAGGTGCTCTATGACTCTTTTGGACATAGTGAAGGCGAAGATTTTTCAAACTGGAGAGATGTACATTTAACGCTGAAAGGAGACTACGGAGCACGCACCAGTATCATTGATGAGTTTGCTGATCAGCTTGAAGAGGACCCACAAAAAGCACTCTATATAGGTGCTCCGGTCTACTACAACGATAAAATCGTTGGCGTAGTGACAGTCTCCAAAGGCCTGGCCTATCTCGAACCTTTTATGGAACGAGCGACACGACAAATGCAGCGCTTCGTGTTGTTCGTAGTCTGCGCGATGTTGTTTTTTAGTATGTTCATGACCTGGTGGTTGAGCCGCTCTATGCGCAAGCTGGGTAACTATGCAGATTTACTTGGCTCACGACAGGAAGTTCCTGCACCAAGGCTTAGAGAATCCGAGTTCGCCAAACTGGCTGATGCCATGCAGCGCATGAAAGTTGAACTGGAAGATAAAGAGTACATTGAAAATTACCTGCACTCGCTGGCACATGAGCTTAAATCCCCTCTCACCAGCTTGAGCGCTTCGGCTGAGCTGCTCAATGAAAACCAGGACCCACAACAACAATCAAAACTTGCCAATAACATTAGCCAGTCATCAGAAAGAATGAATCTACTGGTTGAACGCATGCTGAACCTGGCTAGTGTCGAAAGACAACGTGAGCTGGAGACCGTTCAGGAAATCAACTTGTCTGACCTGATCTCGCGTCTGGTCAAAGACCGCCGAAAAAGACTCGAGACGCTTGACATCAACATCGAAACCGAGGCGCTGGAACAACACAGTGTCACGGGTGATAGCGTCCTGCTGGAACAGGCCATAGCCAACTTGATTGACAATGCGATTGAATTTTCACCCAGTAGCAGCAGTATCAAGATTCGCTCGCAAGTGGATGGAGATCAATATCACGTAAGCATTATGGACAACGGTCCGGGAATACCTGAGTACGCGAAAGAAAAAATATTTGAGCGCTTCTATTCCCTACCTCGACCCGAAAGCCAGCAGCGCAGTACAGGACTGGGACTCAGCTTTGTTAATGAAGTCATGAAACTTCACAAGGGCACAGCCAGGTTGGAAAACCGGTCGCAACAAGGCACCTCAGCCACGATTAGCTGGCCATTGCTACAGCCAACAACTAACTCTCAACTAACCCAATAAATTTGCTGGTATCTGACAGACTGGTATCTCTATCATTTTGTGTTTGTTGGCTGTATTGAATTTTAAATAAGTAGCAATGACATGCTGTTCCTGTTCGGACAGATCATCATGGCTGGCGCCACTATCGAGAAATTTCATGGCCCATTCAAGCTCGTCGTAGCTAACCCCGATCTGACTTTCATCAGTACGTTCGTCATCCCACAAACCATCCGTAGGTGCGGCATCCTGAATCCCTTGTAGCACATCAAGATGCTTTGCCAAGGCGTAAACTTCGGATTTCATCAGATCTGCAATGGGCGACAAATCGACACCACCATCACCATACTTGGTGTAAAAACCTACTCCAAAATCCTCAACCTTGTTGCCAGTGCCTGCCACCAGTTTTTTATGATTCCCGGCATAGGCATATAACGTCAGCATACGCAGTCGGGAGCGCGTATTTGCCATGGTTAACGGGTCTTGAATGTCTTGCGGCAGTGTGTCCTGAATACTTTTAAATGCAGGAGTTAAATCAACGGTTTCTTGCTCAACATTGTCAAATTTGTCACACAACCACTGCATATGTCGTTGTGACAATGAGTGTTGTTGCTCAGCTTGCAGTATGGGCATGGAAAGCACCGTAACTTTAGCACCGGTCAATGCGCATAGCGTTGATGTTAAGGCTGAATCTATGCCTCCTGAAACACCCGAAACAAAGCCCTGCATGCTCGAATTTTCCAAATAATCTGACAACCAGGCAACAATATGGTCAATGACTTTCTGCTCTTGCATGAATATTCCGGTGTTATGTATTTACGGTGATATTAAAACACAAAATCACACTCTGACGAACTTTGATTTCGCACAAAACACATACAAAACACACCTCAACCACACACTGAAATCTCACAATACGTTTCAATTACTGAGAGGTATCAATATGCAAACAGAACTTAAATACATCGATTCATTTCGCCACAACATTGTAAAGCAAGTTATCGAACAAGGACTGGAAGTCACCAAGGTGGCGCGCAAAGCTGGAATTTCCAAAGTCCTACTCAATGACTGGGTCGAAGACACCCTGCAACGCAAAGCCAATCACCAGGAACAAGATCGAATTGCAACCCGGGCCATTCAAAAAGAAAACTGGGAGCTCAAGCGGCAAAACGACTTATTGAAAAAAGTGATTGACCATTTAATGCAATTACACGCGACACGTTAACAAGGAACCCTTATGCACAGCTTAAAAAAACCAGCGATTCTTTTGCTCTTAACCTTACTACTGCTCATTCCTTTAACCATGATTAGCGGCACGGTGCATGAGCGGATTCGTTATAAAAATGACGCTACCATGAACATCATTAACTCATGGGCCAGCGCTCAGATTGTTCAAGACCCGATTCTTGTCATTGAGTATGAAATCAGTGGCACGGTAAAAAGCAAAGACAATCAGGCCAGCGCCTGGAAATTCCCGCGCACCGCCATTATCAAACCGACCACCTCGGCACTCAGCGGGGTATTACAAATGAGTGAGCGAAAACGTGGAATTTACTCAATACCGGTCTACACCTCTGACGTAAATATCACCAGTCAATTTAACACGCACGAATTTCTCGAAACACTCTCAAGCACCGATAACTTTGAATTCAAGTCCGCTTACTTTGTGAATGCTGTTACTGATGCACGCGGTCTGGATGGAAGCTCTATTAACACACAGATTAATAAGGAAACGGTAGTGACAAAACCTGGCGCACGCGAACTTTCGCAGTTACAGGGTTTTCATACCCCGGTTAGCGAAGCCACTCTGCGACACAACGACACGTTGACGATCTTCAATGAATACTCATTACGTGGCGCCGAGTCATTTAATATGTCGCCCAATGCTCAGCAGGCGACCAGCGAAGTAAGCTCAACCTGGCCACACCCCAGTTTTGCAGGTGACTTGTTACCACTCAAACGGGACGTTAAAGACACCGGTTTTAAAGCCAACTGGGAAGTCAGCCCTTATAACAGCAACCTCTCCTCAGAACCCGTAATTCTTGATGAGATGAAACGTCAATATCATCCTGAATACTTTAAATTCGGGGTCAATATCTTCACTCCGGTTGACGAATACTCCCTGGTAAATCGCAGCACCAAGTATGGCGCATTGATGATTATCCTGGTGTTCACAGGCTTCTATTTGTTTGAACTACTCAAGGGCTTGAAGATCCATCCGATCCAATATGCGCTGGTCGGGCTGGCACTCGCGGTATTTTTCCTGTTGCTACTGTCATTGTCTGAACATACAGGATTTTCTCTGGCGTATTTAATCGCCGCATTGTCTTCAAGCGGGTTGATTGGCTATTACCTGCTACCTTTCGCTGGCAAAAAAGCGAGCTTCTTCTTTCTGCTCTTACTACTGCTGACCTATCTGGCATGTTACCTGATCTTATTTGTTGAGGATCATGCTCTGCTCTATGGCTCGGTTCTGATTTTTGCAGGACTGGCGAGTGTCATGACGCTCACCAGAAAAATTGACTGGCACAAACTCGATACTTTAACCCCGATCTACTCTGGCACTCATAAGGAGTCATTATGAAAAACTTTAGCAAACCAATCGTTGTACTGACCTGCCTGCTATTTGGCAACGCGCTTTATGCTGAAACCAACAGCGGCGAGATGGTGTTTAGCAATAGTGAAAACACTATCACTCACAAAAGCATGAGTCAGAACACATCCATGGAAGTAGACGTTAGTGGACTGATCATCAAAGTAAAGGTAAGACAACAGTTTCGCAACAACAGCGATGAGTGGATGAATGGTAGCTACCTGTTTCCGCTACCCGAGACCGCTGCGGTAAATGAATATCGACTCCGCGTGGATGAAAAGTTAATTGAGTCAGAAGTTCATGAAAAGTCTGAAGCCAGAAAAATCTACCAAACCGCCAAAGCAAATGGGCAACAGGCTGCTCTGATAGACAGCCAACGAGCGAATTTATTCAGCACCGAAATCGCTAACGTCGCAGCTGGTTCAGTAGTAGAAACAGAACTGGTCTATTACGATCAGGTACATTATGAAGACGGTATATTCAGCCTGAGGTTACCCACTACGCTGACCCCTCGTTTCAATGGCAAACAAGCTGAGACTATTGTTACTGATATTGTTGATGCAGATTTAATCAACCCGCCAATGACGCACCTGAAGCGCGAGGACAGAGACAATCTGACCTTGCAGATGAATATTAATGCCGGCTTGCCTGTCGCGACCATTCAAAGTACCACGCACGATATTGAGTGGCTGAAACATGACCAGGGCTATGATGTTTCGTTACGTCAAGGTACTGCACACATGGACCGCGACGCGGTCATCAGCTGGCAACTCGACTCTTCGAGTAATCCCCATATTGCCACTTTCTCGGAAAGCTACGCTGATAAACAGTACGTTAAATTACTGGTAGTACCGCCTGAGTCTATCAGCAGCGAACCCATACCGCGTACCATCATTTTTGTTATCGACACCTCCGGTTCAATGAGTGGCATTTCAATCCTGCAAGCGCGCCAAAGTTTACAGAATGCGCTGAAACGTCTGGATACCAATCAATACTTTAATGTGATTGAATTCAATGACAGCGCTCGTATGTTTTACCCGGAACCATTACTTGCCACCAGTCAGAATCTCACCCGTGCTATCCGGGCAGTGGATAACTTAAACGCCGACGGCGGCACCAATATGTACACCGCACTGACTCAGGCATTTGAACAACCCGCGATGCAAGACACAATAAAGCAGATAATATTTATCACAGATGGCAGCGTGGGAGATGAGCAAGGACTGTTTAGCCTGATCAAAGACCGTATCGACAATGACCGGCTGTTTACCGTGGGTATCGGCTCCGCCCCGAACTCTCACTTTATGCGCAAAGCAGCGAAACACGGGCGCGGCACATTTACCTATGTAGATAACCTTAACCAGGTAAAGAACACCATGGACAAACTGTTTGAAAAACTTGAACGACCTGTATTACAAGACATCGCAATCAGTTGGCCTGCAAGCACTAACGCAATCGCTTACCCTGAGCAAATTCCGGATCTCTACCACGGTCAGCCATTACAAGTAACAGCAGAACTTGGACAAGCTGGCGGTGAAGCAACAATCTCTGGACGTATTGGCAAAGAGCTGTGGCAAAAAAAGGTAACGCTACCTGTTCAAGACAATAGCCAGGGTACGCATATCATCTGGGCGAAAGCGAGTGTGGACAACTATCTTGAAGCACGCATTGATGGCATTAGTGATGAACTTATCAAACCAAAAGTCGTTGCAGTCGGTCTACTGCACCAATTGGTAACACCTTTTACCAGCATGGTTGCCATTGATAAAACCCCGGTTAACAGTAACCCGGGAAATAACGTTGATACCGAGCTAGAGAACCTGATGACCTCTGGTAATACCATGCGAATCAATTATCCGCAAACCGCCACCATTGCTGATCAACACATACTGGTAGCACTGGCACTGATGCTGATGTTGTTTCTGCGCAGCTTGTTGCGCCCGATTGAGAGCCACTCATGAGCAAAAGAAAAACCATTTATCTCGAGTTAATCATTCTCGCTTTCGCTGTTGGACTGCTGTTGAATGGCTCATGGATTCACATTAAAGCCAATCTGGCGTACAGCTTGATTGATAATGCCTGGATCAAAAGCCAACAGCACCAAAACCAGCAAAAGCCATGGCCGTGGGCAGACACATGGCCAGTTGCCAAACTGTCTTTTGCCAACAGTGAAAATCTTCTGGTAATGTCCGGCACGCACGGTGAAGCTCTGGCATTCGGGCCTGGTTATGACACCAGTAGCTCAGCCCCGGGCGAAGCAGGCCCGGTTATCATTGCCGGGCATCGTGACACGCATTTTAAACAGCTTAAAACTCTTGAAAATGGAGATATCATTTCGCTTGAAGACCAACATAAAAGACTACACCAATATCAGGTATCAGAATTGACGGTAGTTGATAGCCGAGTATCTAACGAGATACAGGCCAGTGATGACGAGCATCTGATTTTAATTACCTGCTATCCATTTTTTACGCTGAACGCTGGCGGCCCGTTACGCTATGTAGTGGTGGCGAATAAATTAACACCACCCAAAAAAGAGGTGATTCAATACTCGCTATGAGTATTGTTCTAGTCTATGCCGGAACCACCGAGGAATGCTGATGCAAGATCGGCTGCTGATCATTAGCCCTGATAACAAAGCTGAAGCGCGCGTGAACTTCTTTAGTATCGTCGCCAGAAACAATGACCCAATCATACAGACCAGTGACCAGCTTATGGGCTTCGCCCAGCGAATCAAATTGCAGACTGTCATGATCAAAACTGACGGTAACCTTGTCATTCTGAGATACGCCGGCGAAATAGTTTTCTATATCCGCTGTGGTGTGACAGGCATGACTGGAAAATGTGGGCAACAGGCTTGCGTCCTCAGAATACATAGCAACCACACTCGCATATTCTGCAGTGTTTATGCCTTCGGCCCATTTGTTGAGTACATCAATTACGTGTGTTTTATCCATGCACGAATAGTGCAAGCTTATGGCTGGATTTTCAAGAAAACTTTAGCGTCAGGCAGATAAAGAAACGCGGTTAGCCGCGGTAAGATTTTTAATTCTGGCTACAAACGGTGTATGGCGATGATAGCTCATAATCAAATGCTGTGAAGCTCGGGTCATGCCCATATAAATCAGCTGCAGGTCTTCTATATAGGTATTTTGTTGCTTACCGATATGACCCAGGCCTGGCATCACCACTACATCAAACTCCAGACCTTTAGCCTGCTCCAGGGACAACACTTTAACGGCATTACTCTGCGGATGGTAAAGGACGTCCTCATGCAGCATTAAATCGAGTGGAATATCCGTATCAGCCTGACTGTTCTCAATCATCTGCCCTATTTCAACCGAGCGACAAATAATCGCCATACGGTTCCACTGCAATCCATTTTGGTTATATTGATTAAGACGCTCAAGCATATAGTCTATTTCAGCATGCAGACTTTGTTTTCTGATTAACTCAGGCAAGTCACCTTTTTTATCACTGCCATTAATTGAGAGCAGTTTGTCTGCTTCGTTATCTGGCTTGAGCTTTTTGTCTTCAGCAAACTCCCGCGCCAACTCGATGATTTCTGCGGAGTTACGATAGTTCTGTTCCAGCTCAAGTATTTCAGTTTCTTCTGATAACAGCTCTGGCATGGCCAGCCTGCTACCTTGCGCCGAGTCATAAAAATAATATTGGCTGGCGCCAGCACTCAAGAGCTCTACTGTGTTCAGCCAACCCTGATTGAAATCATGCGCTTCATCGATCATGACCGCATCGTAAGCAAACGTTTTAATTTTCTCGTCGTTATAACCGTCGATCACCATATCCATCAAACGTTCAAGGCGATCACTCTTATCCAGCCTGCGCCGAATTTGCACTGGTAGTTCGGCACGCTTCAACACGGAACGGCACCAACTCTCAAGACTCATCACATCAACAGCCGTGTCCAGCTTGAGCAAAGAGATTTTAAATTTCAGCTCTGAGGCCAGTACATTGTTGTAGCACAACACCAGCGCCGTTTTTTGTTCTTCTTTAATTCGCTTGCAGCGATGCAACAACAAGGTGGTTTTTCCTGAACCGGAAACACCATGAATATAGTGTACCGAAGCGGATGGATTATGAAGATGTTGCTCTTTCTGAATATCCAGCACATTAATACTGCCGTCTTCAGCGACAACATGTTCGTTGATACGTAAATTCGGAAAGCAATGCCAGCGGATTCGATCAAACAAACGAGTAGACATCGTTGAAAACAAACGCTTCTGGAAAAACTTTTCAATCACACAACGTTCTGTAGCTACATTAGTCTCGAGTAACTCTGCACTGATGACACTTTCAGGGTCGATTAAAGCAGTGAGCGGTGATTGATCAAACTCAACGCGACTGAGTTGCGGTAATATCAAGCCGGTCTGAATCGGTAGCATGCCACCATCATGACAACAACTGAGTACTTGATCATGTTTGAAATTTGCTTGTATGGCTCTGGCATAGGTTTTAGCAATCAGGGCAGGATTACCAATGACCTGATGCTCAAAGGCTTCTGAGCAGATAAAATCAAAATCCCATTGTTTTTCTACTAGTATCAAGAGACCAAAATTGGGATGCAAAAGAACATAGTCTGGTACAAAACCATTTTCACCGAACGGCACTTTGTGCCACACCACAACGCTGTCGGGCAATCGTGACTGGAAGTAAGTGAAAACTCTGTTCTGCTCGGCCGCTTGCGCCAGAGCTTCATTGCATATCATGGTAGCCATGCACCAAGCATAACCAAGTGGTTTACAAGCAAATGTGTTATAAATCACACACTTGTGAGGACTTCTTATGAACGGTAATTAATACAGAATAAACGGTAGGATGAAACAAGAATAAACATTAACGACTGCTTTGGTCATACGCCACACCATCAAAAGTGACCGAGTTTGAATAGATACTCGCATCAAGCTGATACTCATCACCCGTCTCGAGAGATTTGACCGTGATCTCTCCTGCCTCACATCGATACCCTGCCAGTTCGGTTTGATCTCCACTTTTACGCCACATCAATTTGCCCGCATTAAATTCCAGCTTCCAGTGATAAGAGAGTAAAGAAAGACCGTAGGTAAAACGCTGTAAAGAAACAAACGTTTTGCCTTCAAGATAGTTACAGAGGTTATAACGCTCATCGATGGCACCAATGGGGTTTTTATCAGCGCTGTATTCATCGGACCACTCGCCAGCCAACAAATCACAATACTCATGCTCCAGCGCCAGCTGTGACGCTGTTCTGTCGTAAAAGAGAACCTGGACATTTTCATCAGCAGGTCGATTACATTGCGCCTGCTCAGCGACCGGGCATACAGCCATATAGACTATTTGTGGCTCGGGGTTACGCACATAGGACGATCGTAGCTCAGTATAGTCATAACAAAACTTGGCCAGATCTTTTTGTTGGTCTATACCAACATTGATGACACAGTCCGTAAGCTCTTCCCCGTTGAGGGCTTGCCCCTTAATCAGGCACGCTTGCTCTGCCTGAGCAAAGACCGGCTGCTGCACTATGACCATCAAAAAAACGATAGCTGCAGATTGACTAATACTATTATTCAGTTTGTAGTACATATCTCACGTTGTTAATAACCAGCTCGGATAACTCGGCATTAAAGCTGCCTGTTGCCCGTGGATCTTTCATAGAACTAATCAACGAGACGGCCTCTGCATCACACGTATAGGTCCCCATCTCCACTACATCAGAGTAGCGCCAACGAAATTGTCCATTTTCAAATCCGAGTTTCCAATGCATTTTTGCCACACCATTGACTGAACGACCAGCTTCAAGCTGATCAACCGATTGCCAGGTTTGACCACTCAGGGCATCGCAAAAGGAGTCCACACTAGCTACGACCATCGTTTGCTGTTGTTGTTCAGTAGCAGTTGCTTGCTGTGGTTCTGGCTCTGGCTCGGCTACCTGAGTTTCACACGCAGACACCATTAATAACAATAACATCGCTAGTAGAACTCTCATTAATCTATCCATACTCTCGCATTTCTAAACATTCTCATCCAGGGGCTGTCTTCTCCCCAGTCCGATGGATGCCAGGACATTTGTATGGTCCTGAAGACCCGTTCAGGGTGCGGCATCATGATGGTAAACCGACCATCTTCTGTCGTTAGACCCGTAATTCCCATAGGAGATCCATTGGGGTTATCGGGATAGTCGGTTGTTTCATGGCCAAAGGTATTGATAAAGCGCATTGAAACCAGACCTGCCTTGGTCACAGCCTCAGGTGTAGCGTCAGTAAAGACCGCTCTGCCTTCACCGTGTGAGACGGCAATAGGAATATGTGAGCCTTGCATTTCTTTAAAGAAGATCGATGGTGAAGGTAATATTTCTACCATACTGAGACGCCCTTCAAACTGCTCAGACGTATTGCGTCTGAAATATGGCCAGTGCTGACTACCGGGAATCAAATCTCGCAACTGGGAAAACATCTGACAACCATTACACACGCCCAGACCGAAGACATCATCTCGATGGAAAAATTCGGCAAACCTGTCACGGGCCTTGCTGTTGTGTAAAATAGTTTTTGCCCAACCACCACCGGCGCCCAATACATCACCGTAAGAAAACCCCCCACAACCAATCAAGCCTTTATACGAACTTAAATCATCAGTGCCGGACAAGATATCCGTCATATGCACATCAACCGATTCGAAACCTGACTTGTGAAAGGCGGCTGCCATCTCGACTTGTGAATTGACACCTTGCTCGCGCAAAATCGCGACTCTTGGACGCACACCAGATTGAATATAAGGCGCCGCAATATCAAGCTGGGCGTCAAAACCAACCTGAGGCTTCATACCATAGCGATCAGCCTTGATTTGCTCATGTTCTTCAGCAGCACACTGTGGATTGTCGCGTAAGGCTTGCATATGGTAGCTGGTCTCTGCCCAGATGCTGTGCAGATCAGCACGGCCTTTGCTGTACACTACCTGCTTACCATTATTAATGGTAATGCGCTCATCACTACTGACCTTGCCGATTACGGTGCTGCATTCTTCTAAACCATGCTTAGCCAGTGTGGCCAGCACATTCTCTACCTCTTCTTGCTTGACCTGAATCACAGCACCGCACTCTTCACTGAACAAGGCATCCAGCACCCGCTCTTCATCACAGGCAAGGTCTACTTCCACACCAGCACGACCAGCAAACGTCATTTCAGAAATAGTGACGAATAACCCACCATCAGAACGATCGTGATAGGCGAGTATTTTGCCTCTCTCATTCAATGACTGAATGGCGTTAAAGAACTGCTTGAGCTTTAGCGGATCATCCAGGTCCGCTGGTTCATCACCCAGCTTCTTATATACCTGACCAAGACAGGAGCCACCGAGACGATTCTTTCCCTCACCCAGATCCAGTAAAATCAAACGCGTGTCTTCGATGCTGGTATTCAGTTGTGGGGTCATTGTTTTTCGTGCATCAGTGACCGGCGCAAAGGCAGAAATAATCAGAGACATGGGCGCGGCCATCTCACGGTCTTCATCGCCGTCTTTCCAGACAGTCTTCATGGACAGCGAATCTTTACCTACCGGAATCGTCAAACCCAGCTCGGCACAAAACTCCATACCCACCGCTTTAACGGTGTCATAGAGACAGGCATCTTCACCGCTATGACCAGCGGCTGCCATCCAGTTAGCCGACAACTTGATGTCCTTGATATTGTCGATACGAGCGGCTGCCAAATTCGTTACTGCTTCAGCAACCGCCATGCGCCCTGAAGCAGGCCCATCCAGCAACGCGATAGGCGTTCTTTCACCCATAGCCATCGCTTCACCGGTATACCCCTCGTAATCACTCAAGGTTACTGCCACATCAGCGACTGGCACTTGCCACGGCCCCACCATTTGGTCACGGGCAATCAGACCGGTAACCGAACGATCACCAATAGTGATGAGAAAACGCTTGGAAGCTACTGTCGGTAAACGCAGCACGCGCTCGATGGCTTCACGCAAATCAATATCTTTGGTCGAAAATGATTTGAAATGAGGATGCACGCGTTTAACATCTCGACTCATCTTCGGCGGCTTACCAAAGAGTACATCCATGGGTATGTCCACCGGCCTCGACTCTAACAACTCATCATCAAGTCGCAGGTGCTCATGACCGGTCACGGTACCTATGGCTGCTACCGGGCAGCGCTCACGGGCACAAAAAGCCTCAAACTCTTCTATCTTGTCAACATCAATCGCCAGCACATAACGCTCTTGTGATTCGTTACACCAAATCTCCATCGGCGACATACCGGTTTCTGCGCTATGCACCTCGCGCAACTCAAAGTGACCACCGCGAGAGGCATCATGAATGATTTCCGGCACGGCATTGGATAAACCACCCGCACCAATATCATGTATAGAAAGTATCGGGTTGTCATCGCCAAGTGATGTACATACATTAATGACTTCCTGACAACGCCTCTGCATCTCAGGATTGCCTCGCTGTACCGATGCAAAGTCAAGATCTTCGGCACTGGCACCGCTAGTCATAGAAGACGCGGCACCACCACCCAGACCAATCAACATGGCCGGACCACCCAGAATAAAGATGGGGGTGCCTTCCGGCAGCGTTTTCTTGTCGACATGATTACTGCGAATACTACCGACACCACCGGCAATCATGATGGGCTTGTGATAGCCGCGCAGTGCCTGTCCGTTTTCTGCAGGAACTATTTCCTCAAACGTTCTGAAATACCCACAAAGTCCGGGACGACCAAACTCATTATTGAAAGCAGCACCACCAATCGGACCTTCCAACATAATGTCTCGTGCGGTGACAATGCGGTCAGGCTTGCCATGATCTGTTTCCCAGGGTTGCTCAAAACCGGGTATGCGCAGGTTCGAAACCGAAAATCCGGTGAGACCGGCTTTAGGCCGTGAACCAATGCCAGTCGCCCCTTCGTCTCGTATCTCGCCACCCGAACCGGTCGCAGCGCCGGGAAAAGGTGAAATAGCGGTCGGATGGTTATGCGTCTCAACCTTGATCACCAGGTTGGCGTGCATACGCTGTTCTTCGTATGTACGGGTTTTGGGATCTGGCACAAAGGCTTTGGCTGCTGGCCCTTGCAACACTGCTGCATTATCGTGATAAGCCGACAACACCCCGCCGCTGTGCAGCTCATGTGTATTACGAATCATGCTGAACAAGGAACGTTCTGCGACTTCACCATCAACGGTAAAATCTGCGTTAAAGATTTTATGTCGACAATGCTCTGAGTTTGCCTGTGCAAACATCATCAACTCGACATCGGTAGGGTCTCTACCCAACTCTTCATAGTTCTCAGCCAGATAATCAATTTCATCATCAGACAATGCCAGGCCCAGCGTCTGGTTCGCCTCGCTCAAGGCCACCTTGGCATCATTACCGAGACTGATACTCTGTAATGCTCTGGGCTTCTCTTCCTGAAACAAGACGGCAGCCTCATCCAATGAACTGAATACCACTTCTGTCATACGATCATGGATCATGGTATTAATCAGGCTACGTTGTTGCTCGTTTAGTGTTTCATCAGTTTGTATTGCCAGCAGAATACCGCGTTCGATACGTTTGACCACATCCAGACCGGCATTGTGCGCAATATCGGTAGATTTACTCGACCACGGTGAAATAGTCCCTGGTCTGGGAGTAATCAGGAACTGATTCCCTTCCGGTATTTCGAGCTCGGCACGCCCCGATTCTATTAATAGCTTGGAGAGTTTAGTGCTCTCAACAGGCGCCAGATCGCGCTCAAGATCAACGAAGTGAATAAAAATTGAGTTGATTTCAAAGACTTCGGGTACACTTATTACAACCTCATCGAACAGTCGCTTGAGGCGGAAATCAGACAGTGCCTGACTACCGGGTATGGTTAACATATGCTTCCCTGATAGGCATTAAATGCAGGCGCATATCATACCCCTTACAGCAACAAAATCACACCTTCGAGGGGTGATCTTCTGTCAATAAAGCACTGTGGAAATCATCTACCTCTTCAGCCACTTCTTCACTGTCAGAAAACAAGGCGATATGTAGCAGGGCGTCACCCTCATTGACCAAAGGAATAAGCGTTAAACCAATCACTACACCCTCGGCCGGAGAAACAATTTCATGACGCTCATCGGCAAAACAATCTGATGGGTTGGTGATATAACCCACCACCCCTTTACTAGCTACCCGATCACCCATTTCAACGGTACTGTGGAAAATCCCACTCTCGGTAGCTCGCACCCAGCGTGACGCTTTGGCAATATAGGGCTCAGCTTTTAACTCTGGCTCACCCGGCAGCATTCTGACTAACTGCATCACCGAGCGCATGCCAAGCACACCTGCCTTGATCGAAAACTCATCAAAACGCAATGCCGCACCAGCTTCATATAACAAAATCTTCACATCGGCTTCCAATGCCGCTTGACGCAATGTGCCGTCGGCACCCTGAGAGTTCATCAAGACCGGCACACCAAATGCTTTTGCCAGATGCATGGTTTCAGGGTCATCGAGATTGGCGCGTATTTGTGGCAGGTTGGCGCGGTGACCTCCTCCGGTATGTAAATCAATACCGTAATCACATTGCTCAACAATCTCGGTAAAAAACTCATGCGCAAGGCGCGATGCCAGCGATCCTCGACGAGAACCTGGAAAAGAACGATTTAAATCACGACCATCAGGCAGGTAACGGGAGTACTGTACAATACCAAAAATATTTACCACAGGAATCGCAACCAGTGTGCCACTGACATCATCCGGATCAAGTTGTGATAACAACTGGCGTATCATTTCAACGCCATTAAGCTCATCACCGTGTATGGCTGCACAGATGAACATTTTCGGCCCAGGCTTGGCACCATTAATGACATGCACTGACATTTCCGGAGAGGCTCGCATGGTATAGAGCTTCGGCAATTCCAAACGTACTATTCGGGTAGAACCGGGCGCCACCGTCTTGCCACCTATTTCAAAATTCTTACCCTTTGCCACTAGTCTTGGTCCTGTATGGTCGTGCGTTCTTTTCTATGAACTCTATGATCATGCCAGCTACGTCTTTACCGGTAGCCGCTTCAATCCCTTGCAAGCCGGGCGATGAGTTAACTTCCATTATCAACGGCCCTCGGTCTGAGCGCAGCATATCAACACCGGCAATATTCAAACCCATAGCACGGGCTGACTTGACGGCTGCCTCTCGTTCTTTCGGCGTCAGTTTGACCAATTCTGCGGTACCACCACGATGCAAATTGGAGCGAAACTCTCCTTCCGGTGCCGTGCGTTTCATCGCAGCAATAACTCGCTTCCCCACCACAAAGGCACGAATGTCTTCGCCGTTAGCCTCCTTGATAAACTCCTGTACCAGGATATCTGCCTTTAACTCCATGAACGCCTGAATAACACTCTCTGCCGCCTTCTTGGTTTCTGCTAAAACAACACCCTTGCCTTGCGTACCTTCTAGCAACTTGATCACCAACGGCGCACCACCGACTTCTTCAATAACCTGATCTAGATCATGCGGTGAGTGAGCAAACGTCGTCGTTGGCAAGCCGAGACCCTTGCGCGAAAGTAGTTGCAAGGAACGCAACTTGTCACGTGAACGTGTGATCGCAACCGACTCGTTAACACTGTATATATTCATCACTTCAAACTGGCGTACCACCGCACAACCATAAAAGGTAACCGAGGTACCTATTCTGGGAATCACGGCGTCAAAATCTGACCCAACGTATTCGCGCTCCTGATAATGAATACTCGGTTTTTCGGAAGTGATATCCATAAAACACCGCAAGTGATCCAGCACGTGTACATAGTGACCACGTTCAAGCGCCGCTTCACGCAAACGACGGGTTGAATATAAATTTTTATCACGCGATAAAATGGCAATTTTCATATTATTACCTCACCTGCCAGGCAGGCCTAATAATTCATTCTTGTTAGGGTCAACAATGATCTTTCCTTTCATGGCTGCACGCCCCAGCAACATACGGTATTTCATATTTGATCGGTTCGACAACGTTATCTCTATTGGCAAACTTTTATCACCAAAGATAACCTTGGTTTCTATCACGTAGCGAAGCTCGGCTGTACCTACAGAGCTGGTCACCTCACGCTCATCAATTACCCTGGCTCGACACACTACCGAGTTACGCGCTAGCGGTACGGTTTTAAAGCGTACGAACAACCCCCAGCGAGTGTTATACGGCTCAATTTCAAAAGCGTGTAAAGAAGACGTCCAGGCACCGGTGTCAATCTTGGCCTTGATCTTGTGAATGCCGAGCTCTGGTAGCGCTGCCCACTCTGTCCTGCCAACTCGCAATTTCGTCTTTTTCGTCTTTCTTGAGGCCAAGGCCAGTGATTCCGTACTGATATTCGTCGCAATAATACCTTCAGGGCCTTGAAAAGCCTACGCTTAAGCGTCATCTAGGCGTAGAATACATAGATTACTTAAAGTAGTAACGTAGAATACGGGGGTGTCCTGGCTTCGACGTGGATTATGAAACTTTAGGTGCATGCCGAGGTGACAGCGGAGCCTCGTTAACTATCCAGCTGTAATTGTTATAGTTGCTAACGACGATAACTACGCTCTAGCGGCATAAAACCTGCTAGCCGACCCCGGTGTGGTGCTTGTGCCCGCTGATGGTCGGTCATTTACACAAGACCGTGGCTAGTCCTGACCGGGGGCGACACCATTAAACTTAACCCGGAATCGCCTTACCTGATCCTGATCTTCGGAGCCTGTAAGGTTAAATAAAAGAAGAAACTAAGCATGTAGTACCGACAGCGGAGACTTTGCGGACGCGGGTTCGATTCCCGCCACCTCCACCATCAGGAAAATTAAGGCCGTCTTATGACGGCCTTTTTTTATATATTTTACAATCACTTATCTAACCATCCTATAATTTACAGCCTCTTGCTATCCTATGCTATCTGAGCAATATGGGGTACTTTTGGGGGTATTTCTTGCTAAGATATTCCCATGTTCATAAAGTGCCCCCTCCCCTTAGCATGAAATTAACCAATATGGCAGTTAAAAACGCCAAGGCGAATGGCAAAGTACAAAAACTATTTGATGGACACGGACTCTTTATACAAATCTCCAAAACCGGCCGCAAATACTGGAGATTCAAATATCAGAATCTGCGTTACTGATTGAAACCGACCTCAATTCTACAACCATATTCTTTACTAGCATCGATTAACCATTCTGCAATATAGTCAGCAAAACTTCGTCTGATAATCAAATCAAAAGAACCATCATTCTTTTTGCTCACTAAAGCACCGGCTTTAGCGAAAGTCGTTTGCACGCACTTGCCCGGCTGAAAATTATCAGGATGAAAATCGTAGACACTGGATTTCATTAACACCTCATGCACATGCTCGCCCTGCAAGTTGAGCATCGTTTGACCACCACTGACATCGACAACAGCTACGTGCCCGGAAAGGTGTTTATCCAGCGCTTGTTTCAGTTCATCTTTTCTGCTGTATGGCGATACTAAAAGCCATTCACTAGGGCCAAGCCAATAAATGGACTCTTGTTCAATCGAGACAACCCTGTTAGGAATTCTCGATATATTCAGCTGGGTTGACAATGCAACCCCGTCCACAAAAGCCGAGTCTGTGGCGCGTCCTCGCAAGATCAGATGAGATAGTAACGGATATTCTTTGATCACAATACCAGTGTTTCCAGAACCCGCAGCATATGAACTTTCCTGATCGGCATGGTAATGCAGTGGCGTTTCGATGCTATTCTTATTCAACATTTTGTCGTTCTCCATCAGGGTCATAGAAAACAGAACTGGTAATTTCAGCCTCTATCACTCTGCCGTCAGCCAACGGTGCATAGACATGCTCACCTTTTCTGGTATGGCCCCCTTTGATTACTGCCAGAGCAATAGAGTGCCCCAGACAGGCACTGTAGTAACTGGACGTTACATGACCTTGCATATCCATAGGAATTGCCTGATCCGGTGTACTGACAATTTGTGCGCCTTCAGGCAGCACTTCTTTCGCATCAATTGTTTTAAGACCGACCAACTGTTTTCTGTATTCACGAACCGTATCCGTTCTATCTAGCGAACGCTTTCCCAAGAAACTGAATGTTTTCTTTTTACCAATCACCCAACTCATATCCATATCGTCGGGAGTCATGGAGCCGTCTGTATCCTGGCCGATAATAATGAAACCCTTTTCTGCACGTAGTACGTGCATGGTTTCGGTGCCGTAGGGAGTAATGTTGTACTCTTCACCGGCATCTATCAATGCCTCCCACACATGCCTGCCGTAGTGCGCCGGCACATTTACTTCCAGAGACAATTCACCGGTAAAACTGATTCTGAAAATTCGCGCCTTGACTCCAGCGACGGTGGCATCACGCCAGTCCATAAATTTAAATGCATCCTGACTTAAATCAACATCGGTAGTGACTTTCTCTAAAACCTTTCTTGCGTTTGGACCGGTCACGGTGGCGGTAACCCAATGATCGGTAACCGAAGTAAAATAGACATCCAGTTCCGGCCACTCAGTCTGTTGCCAAATTTCCAGCCACGACAACACATTCGCCGCGCCACCGGTAGTCGTAAACATGAGATAATGGTTTTCACCCAAACAGGCTGTTACACCATCATCAAAAATCATGCCGTCTTCTTTGAGCATGATGCCATAACGACATTTGCCAATCGGCAACTTTAAAAACGGGTTGGTGTATATGCGATTAATAAATTCAGCTGCATCAGGACCCTGGATATCTATTTTGCCCAGTGTTGATGCGTCAAGAATACCGACACTATTTCGTACAGCCAGACACTCACGCTCGACCGCTGCATATAAGTCTTCATTAGACTGCGGGAAATACCATGGGCGTTTCCACTGACCGACATCTTCAAACTCTGCACCATTTTCTTCATGCCAGCGTTGCAGTGCGGTGTAGCGTTTGGGGTCAAACAGATCACCATGATCGCACCCTGCAATCGCACCGAAGGTAACCGGTGTATAAGCAGGCCGGAAAATAGTGGTGCCGGTTTGACTGATAGGTTGTTCGAGATAATCGGACAATATTGCCAGCCCGTTGATATTACCCAGTTTGCCTTGATCAGTACCAAAACCCATCGCGGTATAACGCTTGGCATGCTCGACCGATTCAAAACCTTCGCGTGCTGCCAGCTCAATACCAGCCGCCGTTACATCCAGCTGAAAATCTACAAACTGGCTCGGTGCTCGACTGGTCGATTTTTTGTGTGGCACCAAAAACAGCGCTTGAGACGCAGTTGACTCTTCTTCAATAATTTCCGGCACCTCAACCGCTGCTTCAGCATAACCTGCCAGTTTTGCAGCTTCCAGGCCTGCCGAAACACCATCAACAACACATGACTTGAGTGAATAATTCCCTTTAGCGGCGCCTGCGGAGCGTTCTTGTTGCTTACTTTCTCCGGGCGTAAATGCTATCAATTCTTCATTCCAGACCGGCTTCGCACCGGTGTGTGAACTCAAATGCACAGCCGGGCTCCAACCACCTGAAGTTGCGATCAAATCACATCCTATTCTTTCGCTCTCGCCGGTGAGTTGTTTACCTTCAGCATCCAGTGGTGCAATCAATGCGCCAGAGACTCGCTTTGCACCCAGCGCCTCAATCACTACCTGCCCTGTCTTT
>CALIRD010000178.1 GCA_938042355.1 uncultured Thiotrichales bacterium | reverse complement strand
GACTTTATTGAGGGTAGCAGGCATTTATTGGACCCCGAGGGCCAGTGGTTGGCCATGAAAGGCAGGCTGCCAGAGGCGGAACTTGCGGCACTGGCGGATAATTTCAAGTACACTGTTAGACCGCTGACGGTACCGGGTTTGCAAGCATCACGGCACCTGATAACTATAAATAACGGCTAAAAAGACCTGAATGAGTAGAGTTCTCGCCATTACCAATCAAAAAGGTGGGGTCGGTAAGACCACCACCAGTGTCAATCTGGCTGCCTCTCTGGCCGCAACCAAGCGCCGCGTGTTGTTAATCGATATGGACCCGCAGGGTAACGCTACCATGGGTGCCGGGGTCGACAAGCATGATCTTGAGACTACCCTGACCGAAGTATTGCTGGGTGAAGCAAGCGTCAAAGACGCCATCGTCACCAGCGAAGACTGGAAGTTTGATTTACTACCAGGTAATTCCAGCATGACCGTAGCCGAGGTCAAGCTCATGACCATGATTGGGCGCGAGTTCAAGCTTAAGCAGGCTCTGGATGATGTCAGTGAAGATTATGATTTCGTCTTGATCGATTGCCCTCCCTCATTAAACATGCTGACGGTGAATGGTCTGGTCGCAGCCAATGGCGTGATCATTCCAATGCAGTGCGAGTACTATGCGTTGGAAGGGTTGTCTGCCTTGATGAAAACTATCGAGGAGATTCGTGGTTCAGTAAACCCCGATCTGGAAATTGATGGTTTGTTACGCACCATGCATGACCCGCGCAACAATCTCACCAACGATGTCTCCGAGCAGTTGATTAGCCACTTTGGTGACAAAGTCTATAACACTATTATCCCGCGCAATGTGCGTCTGGCCGAAGCTCCCAGTCATGGCATGCCGATTTTGCACTACGATAAAACCTCACGCGGCTCGGTGGCGTATCTGGCCCTGGCAGGAGAAATTTTAAGGCGTATGGAGAGTGCCCGATTCACACCGGAGACCGCCAGTGCCTAAGAAAAAGACCGGACTCGGCCGTGGCCTTGATGTGTTGCTCAGTTCAGGTGGAGCCAGCGCTGACTTACCGGTAGTCGATGATATACCCGCCAAGCCTGGCGAGGGTCTGCGCCAGATTGCCGTAGAACAAATTCTTCGTGGTACTTACCAGCCTCGTATTCATATCGATCAGGATGCACTGCAAGAGCTGGCGGATTCGATTGCGTCACAAGGTATCGTACAACCACTGTTAGTGCGTCCGTCCGGAACCAAATACGAATTGATTGCGGGTGAGCGACGCTGGCGTGCTGCCCAGTTAGCCGGCTTGCATGAAGTGCCCGCAGTCGTCAGAGAGATCCCGGACGAAGCAGCAGCGGCGATGTCGCTGATCGAGAATATTCAACGTGAAAATCTCAACCCGGTAGAAGAAGCTTTGGCTTTACAGCGACTGACACAGGAGTTCGGGTTAACACATGAACAATTGGCGAAAACGGTCGGGCGTTCACGCTCTGCAGTGAGTAATCTGTTGCGCTTGCTCGAACTTGAGGACGAGACGCGCCAGCTGCTGGATGAAGGAAAACTTGAGATGGGTCATGCGCGTGCCTTGCTGGGTTTACGCGGACGTACCCAGATCAAGGCTGCACGCTATGTGATTTCCCGTGAATCTTCAGTCCGTGATACTGAAAAGTACGTGCGCAAGCTGAAAAACCATGATGGCAAGCCCACCAGAAAAAGTAGCAGAAAGTCGAAAAAATCAGATGATATTCAGTTGCTGGAAAATGACTTGTCGGATCAGTTGGGCGCACCGGTGAGTATTCAACACAGCAATAACGGCAGCGGTAAAATAGTGATTGGTTATACATCACTGGACGAGCTGGACGGGATTCTGGCCCATCTGAATTAGGCAGATTGTGGGTTACTGCAGCAGCGGTCAGAAAATATCGAAATTTTGCCAGATGAGAGCCGAATTTATGCGCTCTATTAATTTCTTCGATGCATACTATGATTGGTTGACCCTTACTGGGTTGGCTCGTATAATTCGCGCGCACTTAGGCGCTACTCTGGTCCAGAATAACCAGTGTTTCAGCTGAAATGGCGACTGACACACCCAATACGATTCCACGCTGGCACGAAGCCTTGCTACTACAGATCGTGATCGCGCTGATCGGCGCCTTGGGCTTCGGTCTAAGGGGAAATCATGAGCAGCTGAAATTCTGGCTGATCGGCGCTGCAATAGCGGCCATACCCCACGCGATATTCGTGTACTACGCTGGTCGATATCAGCAGTCACCGGGAGTTCGCAAAACCCTGCGTTCAACGCAACGCGGGCTGGCCTTGAAAATGGCAGTAACGGCAGTCCTCTTTATGTGGGCATTCAAGGCAAATGGCAGTACCCATGCGCTAGTGATGCTACTCGGGTTTGCCATGACAACACTGGTCGGCGCGGTATATCCGTTGTTCAGAAAAGACCGCCAGTAAACAGATTTGATTTGATTGCGTGACCTCGGGTTAACGCAGGAGTTGTGAGAGAGAATGGCAGAGCAAGGCGCTCAAACAGTCAGTGAATATATTGTCCATCACCTGACTAACTTAACTTACGGTAAATTACCGGCTGGCTACGAACGTGTCGATTATGACGGCAATGTTCATGTGCTCGAGCATGACCAGTGGACCTTCGCCCACGGTGGCGCCGAAGCGGCAGCTATGGGCTTCAATGCCATCCACGTAGATTCTATCGGCTGGGCCCTGTTTCTGGGTTCGATCTTTGCCTTCCTGTTCTGGCGTGTCGCGAAAAAAGCCGAAAGCGGTGAGCCGAGTAAATTTGTCAACTTTATAGAGATGGTGGTTGAGTTCGTCGACAATATGAGCCGCGATATGTTTAACGGCAAGAGCAAGCTGGTTGCGCCATTGGCGTTGACGGCTTTTGTCTGGATCTTTTTAATGAACCTGATGGATCTGGTGCCGGTTGACTGGATACCTTCCGCTTTTGCCGCGATCGGTGTGCCGTACATGAAGATTGTGCCAACCACTGACCCGAATGTTACGCTGGGCATGGCAGTGGCTATCTTCATTTTGATGTTGTGGTACTCGTTTACGGTTAAAGGTGCGGGAAATTTCCTCAAGGAATTGACCACCATGCCGTTTCCGGTGCCAACCAAAGGGGCTGGTCTGATTGCGGCGCCATTTTTGATCGTACTGAATTTTTTCATGGAAGTGGTTGGTCTGTTGGCCAAGCCATTTTCATTAGGCTTGCGACTGTTCGGCAACATGTATGCCGGCGAAATGATATTTATTCTGATTGCTGCTCTGGCCAGTATCGCCGGTGGCTGGGGAGTCTGGCAGCTGTTCGGCGGTGCCTTGCAGATGGGTTGGGCGATCTTCCACATTCTGGTGGTGGTATTGCAGGCATTCATATTTATGGTTTTGACGATCGTGTACCTCAACATGTCGTTTGAGCATCACTAATTTGTTTACGTACTGAAGTATTTTAAGGAGAAGAAAATGGTTTATATTGCTGCTGCAATTATGTTGGGACTGGGCGCACT
>CALIRD010000177.1 GCA_938042355.1 uncultured Thiotrichales bacterium | reverse complement strand
TTTCCTCTAAAAGTGAATGCTTTGTTTTTAAGTTTATCTGTAGCTCTGACTGTAATTATACGGATTCTATCCATTCTATATGTTAACTGATCCGCGAAAAACTAGTGGCGTAACACGCTGTAACAATATTACAAGGTTATTGGTCAGAATTTAAGGTCGCTTTATCAGGATAACGGTCAATTACTCCTCAAAACCGGTCTTTCTCACGTAAACTATATGGCATGCGATACAGACTGATTGATACTCATTGTCATCTGGACTTTAGTGATTTTGATCATGATAGAAACGAAATCATTACCAATAGTAGGGCTAATGGTGTCGACACGTTCATTCTACCGTCCGTTGCGCGTGATAACTGGGCTGCAGTTAAAAAACTGGCCGAAGACTACCCCGAAATTCAGCCTGCCTATGGCTTACACCCGTGCTTCCTGGATCGGCATAGTGTGAATGACTTACAACAACTTGATCAATGGTTAATTGAACATCCGGCTCTCGCGATTGGTGAAAGTGGCCTTGATTACCGTGATAAAAATGTTGACCGCAAACTGCAACAAACACTATTTTCAGGACAATTGGCGCTGGCTGAAAAATATCAGCTACCGATAATCATTCATGCTGTGAAGGCATTGGCTGATGTCATCACTATGGTAAAAGAATACCCGAAAGTACGAGGCGTCTTGCATAGTTTTTCTGGCAGTATAGAACAAGCTGACATTCTCTATAAGCATGGCTTTTTCTTCGGCGTTGGGGGGCCAGTGAGCTGGAAAAATACCAGAAAAGTAAAAAAAATGGTTGCCAAACTTCCTTTGGATGCCATTGTGCTGGAGAGCGATGCTCCAGACCAGCCACCAGAAAATTACCGGGGGCTACGAAACCAACCGGACTGGATTGTGGACGTAGTCGAAGAAATAGCCAAGCTGCATTCACTATCAACGACAGAGGTGGCAAAATTCACTACCGCTAATGCACAACGTTTATTCAAGCTATGACTGACGAAAATATCACTGAGTACTACGAATCATCTGAACCTGATTTGAAGAATGAGTTTGGCACCATTCGCGGACAAGTTTCTTACGGCATCCTGGATAATTTACGACGCAGCCGTTTATGGGCCGTGATTTTTGCCTGCCTGATGGTAGTTGTCAGCGCACTGGCCTTGTGCAAATTATGGTTCGCTCACTTTGGTAACGAGATATTCTCACTACCAACCACCAACTTCAGCCACCAGATCGTCACCACCGTCGTGTGTTTGGGCAGCTTGATTTTTAGCGCATACTTTTGGAGTATCGCTGCCAGCTTTAAACGTGTCGCAATGTCAGCAGATGCCTCGGAAGTAGAAAACCTGATACTGCGCTTGCGAAGATTCTGGATCTTTGCCTCATTATTCCTGCTGGTAGTTCTATTAGTATGGCTGGTTCTGCCATTCATGATCATCAGATAAAAAAATACCAGCATAAAGCTGGTATTTTTTTATCGAACGTAATCCCTTTTAGAATTCGAAACGCAAACCACCTTTAATGGTGTTTTGTTCGATATTGGTTTGATCAATTTTACGTTCATAGACCAGGAACCCGGATTTACCACCCTTGGTCACCATCGAAAATCCGATACCCACGTTCATGTAATCTCGATCTGGAGAGTCGGTAGAGATTTCAAAGAACTGGTTATTCGGATCATAAACAAAGGCTGCTGATATCTCTCTGGCATCATCGGCAAACTCATGCTCCCATTCAAGCGTCAGTTGCGGCACAATCACAGCTCTCTCGGTGCTGATTGCATGGCTCACAGTTGCACCTGCAACCGCAATCAAGGAATCAATCGACTGTGAACCAAACATAAGTATTGAACCAGCTCCCGCTGCATTCGGATCACTGGCCGTTTCAGAATAACCGTCGATATCGAGTTTCAAATAACTGGCTCGAGCATAAGCACCGTAACTGGTACCACCCTTGTTCTTATTGAAACCACCACTCAGATTTAGAGCAAATTCATTCCCGTCAGTATCGCCCTGTGCGGTTTGTACGGTGGATAATTTACGATTGGTTTGATAATTATTAAAGCCAAGCTTGGCCAAACCATCGACATAGAATCCATTCAGATTGTAATAGGTTCCATAGACAGAAAGATTGACATGCTCAAGATCAAGATCACCGGCATCATTATTAAAATCAGCTTGCGTGGTTGAATAACCCAGAGCCGCACCGAAAATCATCTCGTTCGAATAACGATAATCAATACCAGCGGTCAATGAGGGTATTTCAAAATCAAAACCGGCTTCGTTTGCCGAATCAGACTTGTCACCAAAGCTGACCTCACCGTTGATGAACATCCCCCAGGGAGACGCTAGATTCGCATCTCCAGCAGCACCACCACGCAACTCACCATCAATCCAGGATTGCGCCAGTGAGCCCGTCGGCAATGTCTTACCGTCATAACTGAAGTTTAGTCCAGCCACATTTAGCTGGGTATTACTGCTTTTGCGCAACGCCATCAGGCGCGCACCAATATTACCCGCCATCGAACTGGCAATACGTACACTGGCAGAACCTGCTGCTGAGGCTTGCGATGGAGTTAAGCGTTCTATCGCAGCTGCAGCCAGTTCATCATCGACTTCAAGCGCGATGTCATTACAGGTATTCAACAGATCCTGTTCATTCGCATCGGCCAATCCTTCAGCAGCATCTCGACGGAATAAATCAGTACAAACATCATCCAGCACCGCTGCCAAGGATTCCTCATTGTCAGATAATCCGCGGATGTTGGCGATACCACCATTGACAAAAATAACGGTAGCCGCACCACCGGCAACAGGCTGTACCGTAATTACGACTCTGGTATCCGTTAATAACCGTACGATAGCAGCCACTTCACCAGTGGCATCGGTAGTCAGAACAATACTGTCTTCGCCATTCTGAAATTCTGCGGCTCCTTGCGGCCTGACCGTCCATAAGTATTCAACATTGGCTGCCGGATCACCATTGGGTTGCACTGCCTGAATGACCAGCGGATCGAGCACAGTGCCGTTACCACCAAACTGGTTACCGCCAGACATAACCATGGTTTGCCCTACCTCATCTGCCTCGAGGGCATCAATCGAGAAGGTCACGGCATCACCATTAGAGACTAATGTAGCTCGAATCGCAGCGCCATCATTAGCCAGCAAGTTCACACCTATACTGGCCTGGCCATTTTCTGCCGTGGTTGTCGTTGCGGTTATACCACCTTCTGCAAACTCGGCTTGTCCGGCAATAATTTCCCAACTGACTTCTGCACCCTCTACGGCAGCACCTTGTTCATCAACCACTGAAACAACCAGAAGCTCAAGGTCAGTTTCAGAGTCTCCAGCTTGTCCGTCACCGGAAACCAGACTAATCACATTATTCAGAACCACTTGTTCTTCAGCGACATCAAACAAGACCGGTTCAGCAACATTTTCAACCTGTGCACTAATCGTGACACCTTCGGCTGTGGCCAAGGTAAGAGTAGCGGCAGCCTCACCATTTTCATCGGTAAGCACTTCAATAGTATTTTCACCATTTTCAAAGGTTCCGCCATCGGCTGGTGTTACCGTAAAGACTACGGGGACACCTACTGCAGGCGTACCGTCTGCTTGCAAGGCAATGACAGAAACAGGATCAAGCGTATCACCTACACCACCGGATTGACCTTGACCACCACCGGGTTCGCCGCCAGCAGCAACATCACTGCCACCACCCACACCTTCAACGCTGACAGTCGTAGTTAACTCGCTGTTAACCACACCCGCCTCGATAACAAAAGACTCATTACTGTCAGGTGTAAAGGTAACCGTAGCTTCGCCGTTGGCATCAGTCGTCACAACCAATGTGTCACACTTACTGTTTCCACCGCCCTGGCCCTGACCATTATTGCCGTTACCTTCGCACTCAAATCCGCCGGCATTAGCCGGGTTAACTCTGAATGCCACATCAGCATTCGCCACTGGATTGCCATCTGCATCAGTGACACGAACCGTTATGGGTTCAAGTGTCGTACCCGCTTCACCACTTTGACCGGAGCCTGTAACAACGTCTAACGCCGCTGGATCACCAACGTTAGTATCGGTACCCATAACGTCAATAACTACTGGCTCATTTACGCCTTCTACTTCTGCACTGATTTGTACACCGTCATCGGTAGTCAATGTCAATGTAGCGGCGGCTTCACCATTTTCATCAGTAAGTACTTCGATTCTGGAATCACCATTTTCGAAGGTCCCACCTTCAGAAGGATTCACAGTAAAGGTGACTGGCACCCCCACTGCCGGAGTGCCGTCTGCCTGTAAGGCAATAACTGAAACCGGATCCAGCGTATCGCCATTACCGCCTGTTTGACCCTGGCCACTACCAGGCTCACCTGAGGCAGCTACATCAGCGCCACCATTACCGCCACTGCCTTCAACATTAAGGCTAGAGGTGGCTTGAGAATTTGGTACCGCGATATCCAGACTAAAGTCATCATCTGTCGCCGGCGTAAAGTTAACCGTTACCTGACCACTCATATCAGTAGTCAAGCTACAACTGGATAACTGCGTTCCTTGGCAATCGAATGAACCTGCATCTTGCGGATTCACACTGACTTGTACTTCGCGATCACTAACCGGGTTGCCATCCGCGTCATTAATTTGTAATACAATCGGATCCAGGGCCTGGCCATTGCTGCCACTCTGACCGGAACCACTGATAACCTCGATGTCTGCAGGTATGCCTGCATTACCACCCACACCTTCAACACTGACACTGGTAGTGATAGCGGTTTCAACCACACCCATCTCTATCGTGAATGAGTCATTGCTATCCGGGATAAAGTTAACCGTCGCTTCGCCATTGGCATCAGTGGTGACAATCACGGTAGCGCACTTACCACCACCGTCACCCTGGCCCTGTCCGTTGTTGCCATTGCCTTCACATTCAAAACCACCCGCGTTCGCTGGTGTCACTCTGAACTCGACTTCGCGGTTTGCTACGGGATTCCCATTCTCATCTGTCACCCGCACTCTGATTGGCTCAAGTGGCTTACCAGATGAACCCATTTGTCCGGCACCACTGACGACTTCTATCGCAGCTGGCTCACTGGCATTCTGGTCTTCATCATTGTCTTCAATCGTAATGGTTTTTAATGAGGTATCCTCAAAGGGTTCAGCGCAGGTGGTAGTCTCCAGAACCGCATCCAGAACTATTTGTTCTTCTTCTTCGATTTCATCATCATCAATAGCCAGTATTTCAAATGACATAACTGACTCTGTTTGACTGACGTTGAAATTGTTGCCGTTGACAAACTCCCAGTCATCTTGCTCGGCAGCATTTCCTTCAACTTGTTGTAACACACCTTCAGCGGTACAACCCGCTACATCAGTTATCAAGCGCAGACTGAATTGGATGGTTTGCCCTTCAACTACCCGATTCGGATCGTCGGTACCAAACTGCAGTTCATCTGCCAATAAAGGTGTGGCAATAAACATTACCAACACCGTCATAATAATTTTATTCAAACTACGTTTTTGTATTGCCTTATTCATGATAATTCCCCGTGGAGGACAATTTCCTGGAATTGCCCAGCCCCTTGTTTAAGTGTTAACGACTCTATTTATTCTGGCCGTTTAACGTATTTAAAATGCTGAACCAATACTTGCTCCAACAACAACTATGGTCGACTCCATCAATCTGATAGAAACTGGCCGCTGATTGCCGCTGTACAAATGCTCTAACATCCTGTTGTTTGATCGTACGGTCATCACTACCGAGATAATGATGCTGCACGATCGCTTTCGGCAACACGTCCTGTGTGGCCGGATTGATTGAACCTTCGAGCGGTGTGTACGCATGCTCTCTGGCCCAACTTTCAATATCGAGGTTACCTGCGAGGGTGACCACTCCTTTTGTATCAGCGATGTGTGGCGCCATCAGTACTGCCAATGCGCCACCACCGCTGTGTCCTAATAAGACTATATTTTTACTATTTAGTTGCTGCTTCAGTCTTTCAACCACAGCAACCATACTCATTACCACTTCATTCGAGTATCTGGCATGTGTCCAAAAGACTGGATCACAGCCATTTTCAGACACCATTCCATCATAGCAAGGCCTTCCTACGTAGGCAGACCGCGTATCATCATTTAACATCAATTCCAGCATTACCGGGCTGGTTGATGTTGGATCAGCTGCCACCATACGTCCTTGATTGACGAACGGGGTGCCATCTCCTTCAATATAGATATGCAATGTATCGGTCGGCTTTTCAACCTCCTTCAGATACACCACATGCCTGAAATCTTTTCCCGGTATAACTAATCGCTGGTAGTCACCCCGCTGAATCAATCGCTCGGTTGGCGAGGCGCAGGCCGACAGCACCCCCACCAGTATTACCAGCATCCAACGAACACACATTAGCCACCAACTAAAATAAATTCTCCACCACTATGTCCGGTATGTTTAATCGGAGCGTAGGATGGTTCCTGGGTAAAGCCAACCGAAGCAGCACGTGATTTCACTTCGTTAAAGACGTTCAAATACACCCGGTAGGCGTCAATCACACCTTCACTTTTTTCCAGCTCGTTCAAGAAGGCACGGGCAAACACTGAGTGCTCACCATCAATATTATCGAGCACTGGTTCTACGCCACCCGATGTCAACACAGTTCGAGATGGCGTTTTGTTCATTACCTGCAACCATTTTTCTATGTGATCGTCGTTGAGTCGAGATTGTAGTCTCGGGATCGAAGAGTTCGACATAGAACCCGAGTAACAGGAATCAGCCACAACTAATATGTGCTTGGCGCTAATGGTGTTAATCAAATCTGAAATCACGGTGTTCGGGATCCAGTTGGCAGAACTCGCCTGCTCGGCATCGACCGGTAACCAGTAACCCTGATTGGTACGCTCATCGATCTGACCATGACCGGCGTAGTAGATCAGCAAGTTGTCATTTTCGGTAACCTGGTTTTTAATGTCATTGATCGCAGACAAAATCGTATAGCGACTGGCATTGGTAACGACACTGGTATCAAAGCCGTACTTTTTGCGCAAGATATTCGCGACTGCCTTGGCATCATTGACTGGTGTTTGTAGCTTTGGATAGTCCTGATAATCATCATTACCTATCACCAAAGCATAGTACCGACCGAAGTTGATATCGTTGGCAGCACGAGTAACTACTTTATAACGTTCGGCCTCAATATCCTCTGCCGGTGGCAACACAATAAAGGACAGTTGACTGGTTTGACCGCGAACATCTTCTGCTTCTATGTTCACGCGTGTCATTTCCTGAGCAATCGGCAAGCGCGCCTGAAAAATACCATCCTGATTAGGACTGAGAGCTCGGCCATTCATGGTTGCGCGCTTTAATCCTGCCAGCGCAGTAACACGTCCTTTCAGGATGGGCTCGCGACCACCGGAACGCAATGTCAGTTCAGGTGTTGTTCCGCGAGTTGCCAGCACTTGGGGTGAAATTATTTCGATAACCGGCTTGGGTAGCGATGCCTGCTGACGATCAACCTCTTCGCGTAGAGCATCGACTTCCTTTTGCGCCTCTTCAACGCGCGAACGTTGCTCCTCGAGAGAACGTTGTAGCTCCGAAGTATTCATACCGCGGCTTTGCTGGCTCTCCAGTTCAGTACGAATACGAGCCAGCTCTCCACTGGATTGATCCAGTTGCGCGGTCTTTTGGTCCAGGGATACCTGTGCGGTACTCAATGAGTTACGCAAATCAACTATCAAAGCTTTTTGGCCCGCCAGTTGCTCTTCATAATATACCGCACGCTCAGCAACAATCTCCTGCGCTTGATCTTCTGCACGTGCGTTTAAACTGCTGACGTAATCGATGTCATCACCAAAACCGGAGGCTTGGCGATACCAGTTCAAGGCAGCCACCTTATCAACAGGTACACCCAAACCTTGCTCGTAAATATTACCGAGATTGATTTTTGCCCGGGTGTGACCACTGGCGGCAGCGCGTATATACCACTCATGCGCAAGACGATAGTCAGGAGCCAGACCAAGACCCTTTTCATAAATTTCGCCAACATAGGTTTGCGCTTCAGCATCGCCTTCTTTGGCTTTATCTAACCACACCTTTAAAGCAGTACTGTAGTTAGCCCGATCATAGGCGGCATATTCACCACCCCTGATTTCACAATCCAGCGCAGCGGTTTTAATCGGTTGACGTGCCATCAAGTAAGTAGCCTGTTTTCCCAATTTACGTACCTGAGGAGGTAACAGACAATCAACTGCCAATAATTTTTCGGCCGGCACTTTACCCGCTAAATTCGTTGAGCCGAGGGTACTACCTGTTGATGTTGCACAACTGGTCAGAATGACCATGGCGCAGGTCATCAAAATTACCCATGTCATTTTCAGACTGATGTTAGATTGCTTGATAGTCATAGTATTCACTCACATCTCCACGATATTCATATCGTTAAAAAAATTATTTCAATAACTGCAATTTTTGCTCGAGCTCGAGCAGTTCGGGATTCTTCTGGTCTAAATCAAGGCCGATTTTTACGTACTGGAGTGCATCAGAAAACTGACCTTCACCAATCAATCTTTCTGCCTCACCTGTCATCGCTACAATTAAATCCTTCATACCGGCAATAGCTTCGCGGTTATAGGGGTTCTTTGCTAATACTTGCGTGTACAAATCGTGAGCACTACTACCCGTTGGCTCCAATAAACGGCCGGTCAAGAGCTGCACTTCCGCCACCTCGAGTAAACCAGTAACCTCTTGAGCAAGTTGTTCCGACATCACCTCGGCTTGCAGCGGGTTATAAAAAATATGGGGAGGTTCTGCTGGTTTGACACCTACATAAAAAACATACAATAACGACAATAATGCGATCGACAATGCGGCTAGACGCCAGGGTTCTTGACGCTTAGGACTGATTTCTGCAAGAAACTGTTTGGCTGTCGGTGTTCTGGTTTCCCGGTCCAGCGACAAACCATGTAGCAAGCCTTTCCATTGGCGGTCAGATAAACCTTCGATTCGACTGGGAACCAGACCTTCTTCTTTTGCCTTGTTGGAGGGGCGATTGTAATAAGGATGTCTGCCTGCTAGTAACTGGTACGTTATACAGGCGAGAGCAAAAATATCGTCGCGCTGATCCGGTGGCATTTCATCAAACATTTCCGGACTGGCATAAGAAGGAGTCAGTACCACCAAACCATCAGTCGGGTTAGCTACTTTCGAATCATCATTGACTGAAACTTTGGTGCGCTCTGAATTCATCACCGCACGTGCGATACCAAAATCGAGTAATTTCACTCCATCATCTTCGGTCAGATAAATATTGGCAGGTTTTAAATCCGAGTGAACAATGCCTTGTTGATGAGCATAGTCCAGCCCACCTACGATCCCCGAAATAATTGGCTCCAATACATTAAAGGGTGTGGTTGAGCCCCAGACCTCCTCCAGATATTCACGCAGCGGACGACCGTTTAAAAGCTCCATGGTCATGAAGACCGTGTTTTGATCCCGGTCAAAATCGTAAACGTTAACGATATTAGGGTGCGCCAGTTTCTGTGATTTCTTGCTTTCCTGCTGCAGCAGTCGCAACGCTAGCGGATGCTTTTTGAAATCTTCAGACAACAATTTAATGGCTAATAAAGAATCATTATCACCAGCTTCTTCCTTACGCATATCGCGCGCGGTGTAGACTACACCCATACCACCGTAACCAATTTCTTCCACCAGACTAAAACGGTCTTTAATCAATGAACCGGCGGCAAATGACTGATGCTCAATCGCGCCACTGCTGCTGTGTACTACTTGTACGGTCTCGGGTTCGATCGCCAGATTATTTTCTGTGGGTGTACTTTCTGGATTTTCAGCACCGGAATTATCTGTAACCTGGCTATGTGCAGCCGCCACGACAAATGGATCGTTCATGATTTCAGTGCTCTCATCAAGAAACTCGGTACGGTCTACCACCCTAGTGGCAACATCAGACAATGCACCAGGTTCTTCCGACATCACTTCGGTATCATCAGAAATGAAATCCGTCACACCACCCTCAAGTGGACGCGTCAGATCGTCGTGTTCAGGCGCAGGCATGCGACGAGTATGATCTGAATCATGCCCGCTCATTGCCACACCATGATGAAGGATGGGTTTAACATCGGGTGATTATACGCTGCCTCTGCTGGAGCTCAGTAGATTGAATGCTGCGACACCTTTGAAAAGTGACGATGATCGCACTTTGTCTGTTAAAAAATACCGTTGGTCGGCCTAGGTCTCAGCGATGTAACGACAAGTTATTGATAAATGTGAAAAAATGTAACGAATTCAGATCTTGATAATATGCTTACTGAACCATCAAGTTAATCGCAAAACCACGTCTATCAATGGTCATTACTGCTCGGCTTGCACCTGTACTGAGCGCCGCTTTGAGGTCTTCAATAGTACTGATCCTTTGTTGGTCTACAATCAGGATGATGTCGCCAGCATGAAGACCTGAGCGCTCAGCTGCACTATCCGCTGCTACATTTTCTACCACGATACCTCCACCATTACTTCTTTCACTGAGCAGGGCACCATTGAGAATATTACTTAAATTTCTATTGCTAGTGACTTTACTCAGATTGGCAATGGTCACCATTTTAGAATTTCGCTTTCCCTGACGGAAATAATCCACCTTGATGGTCTCATCGGCTTTCAACAAACCAATCCGATTCACCAAATCCTTGGTCGATTTTACAGCTCTATCATTAATAGCAACGATAATATCTTCACGCTGTAAACCGGCTTTGTCAGCAGGACTTTGCTCATTGACGTTGGTAATGATCGCACCGACAAGTGACTCGGGCACATTGAAATACTCAGCATACTCGGGAGTGAAAGGCGCAATGTTGACGCCTAACATGCCTCGTCTTACCTCTCCAAATTCAATTAGCTGCTCACTCAAGGATTTGGCCATACTGACCGGTATAGCAAAACCAATACCTACGTTTCCGCCACTTGCTCCCAAAATAGCGGTATTTATTCCAACCAGCTCACCTTTTAAATTAACCAGCGCACCACCAGAATTCCCAGGGTTAATCGAGGCATCGGTTTGAATAAAATTTTCATAACCAACGATGCCCAAACCACTACGACCTAAGGCGCTGACAATACCTGATGTGACGGTTTGCTCGAGTCCGAATGGCGTACCGATGGCAACAACAAAATCTCCCACCATGACATCTTCAGAATTTGCCAACGGTATCGAGGTCAGGTTAGTGGCATCAATCTGTATCACGGCAACATCAGCATCAGGATCTTCACCTAATACTTTTGCATCAAACTTTCGACCGTCTTTGAGAGTCACTGTAATCTGGTCAGCATCAGCAATGACATGACTATTGGTAACAACAATACCTTTTTCGGCATCGAGAATAACGCCAGAACCCAAACCTTGCGTGGGCTGTTGATAAAGACGATCACGATTGAAGATAGAGCGCTGACGTACAACCTGCGTGCCAGAGGTTGCAATATGAACCACGGCCGGGGTAACTTTTTTGAGCATGGGAGCGATGCTGTAGACCACCTCACCATTTTCAGATAATGGCAGCGCTGCGCTAGCTTGGGTATTGATTGCAAATACCGATAACAAGGCAAATACCAGGCGTTGTAACCACACTGGAAATCTCTTCATAGACTTACTGCTCCCATTTCTTGTTTTTATCTGTCTTTTTTATATGACCTGATGACGCACACTAAGTTTCACACCTGAACGTTATGCCAATTTATCCCGGCCATTAAACTCAAATAGTTCGCTCATTTTTTCATAATATTCTCGTTGCTCATCCGTCTCTGCTTGCGGCGCTTCAACCTTCAGTATGACGTGCAAATCACCTACCGGATTACCTGGCATACCTTTTTTGGGAATACGCATTTTTTTACCCGATTGTGAACCAGCGGGTATGGTTAGTTGAATTTTCTTACCCTCGGGCATTGGCACATTGACTTTCGTACCCAGCGCCGCCTCCCAGGGTGCAATTGCCAGTTCCAGTATAAGATTGTTACGATCAATTGAATAAATTGGATGTTTATTAATACTGACTTCAATCAGCAGATCACCATTTGGACCACCACCCGCACCCGCCTGGCCCTGACCAGCCAAACGGATTTTTTGTCCGTCTTTCACTCCTTTCGGAATCTTTACATTCAAGTTTTTACTATTAACGGTGAGGTTGACTTCATCACCCCGCATTACCTGCATTAAATCTACTCTGACACTGGTTTGCAGATCCCCACCTTTACGCGCAAATCCTCCGCGTTGCTGACCACCGAACCCGCCAAAACCTTCAAAGCCCTGATTACCAAAACCACCTTGCGAAAACAAGGTTTCAAAAATATCTCCAAAACTTCCGCCGTCACCAAAATCAAATCCTGGTGGTGCATTGAAGTCCTGTCCGTGCTTCCAGTTAGCACCCAACTGATCGTAGGCTGAGCGTTTTTCAGGATCTTTAAGAACGTCATACGCTTCATTGATTTGCTTGAAGCGTTCTTCGGCATCTGGCTCTCTACTGACATCGGGATGGTATTTTCGGGCCAGCTGACGGTATTTCTTTTTTATTTCATCCGCAGCAGCATCCCGGCTTACGCCAAGTACTTCATAAAAATCGACATACTCCATACTCTACCCCGGATAGAAAAAACGCTAACCGAATAAATCCGGTTAGCGCCTTGAGTTTATTACGCTAGGTTATTTGGTTTTGATCTTGATTTTCTTCGGCGCCAACTTGGGTTGTTTTGGGATAATAATCTCAAGTACTCCATTAACGGTTTTCGCTGAAATCTTGTCGACGTCGACTGCATCCGGCAGTGTGAAACGACGCGAGAATTTTCCGCTGTGACGTTCATAGCGTTGGAAGTTTTGGTCACCTTCTTCGCGAACATTATCACGCTCACCTTTAATTCTCAGCACGCCGGCTTCTACTTCAATGTCCACCTGCTCTGGATCTACACCAGGCAAATCGGCACGTAAGATATAGCTCTCTTCATTACCGATAATATCTACCGCCGGGCGCCAGGTAACGACACCATCGACGTCGGTATTCTGATCCAGATCGAATAAACGATTCATCTCGGTACTCAGGTGATCAATAAAGCCAATCGGGTTATAAATGGTATTAACAGTCATACTATTTCTCCACATCAAGTAACTAGGTTACCCCTGTTGTAAGGGTGAAAAATCGCTTTTCAAGGGCCTGGAAGAATCATTCTAATTACAGATCATTCAATATTTTGAACTTGTTCACGCATTTGTTCGATCAACACCTTCAAATTCACTGCCGCTTCAGTAGTGGCCTGACTGGCTGATTTAGAGCCCAGTGTATTGGCCTCTCGATTAAATTCCTGCATCAAGAAATCCAGTCGCCTGCCTTTGGGCGTATCATTGGCGAGTGCTTCCCGGGTTCCGGTGACATGGCTTTCAAGCCGGTCCAGCTCTTCATCAACATCCAGCTTTTGTGCTGCCATAACAATTTCCTGCTCGATACGATCCGGGTCCGCCTTAACCCCGAGGTCTTCAATGCGGCTTTTCAGTTTCTCGCGCAAAGCTTGCAAGCTTTGATCGCGTCCACCGCGCAGGCTGGTTACAATCTCTTCAATACCGGTCAGGCGATCGGTCAGCATCGTCGCCAAACGTTCGCCTTCTTGTTGGCGTGTGGTCTTTAGCTCGGTAATCGCACTTTCCAATAAATCCTGTAGTACTCCTGCCAGCGGTGTGACATCCAGTTTTTGTTCTTTAATAACACCTGGCCATCGCAATAACTCAATGGCATTAGGTTGAGCTGCGTGCGAATTCAGCTCACCGATCTGCTGTAATGCCTGTGTGACTGAAGCTACCAGTTCGGTATTTATCTCAATTTTATCGGTAGTCGATGGTTTGCTTTGAAATCGAATATTACAATCAACCTTGCCACGACTCAGCTGATCGCTCAGAGTTTCGCGAATCGCCGCTTCGAATGATCGAAGCTCTTCCGGGGCACGAATGTTGGTTTCGAGATAGCGATGATTGACCGAGCGCAGTTCAAGGCTGATCGGACCAAATTCCGTTTCTGTTTCTATTCTGGCGTAGCCAGTCATGCTGTTGGTCATCATTTCTCCGATTCAGTTATACTCCGCGCATCATTTAATCAGCCGGAGTTAGCACATGCGTCCCAGTGGCCGCCAAGCAGATCAGTTACGCCCATTGAGTTTCACCCGCAACTATACCTGTCATGCTGAAGGTTCGGTACTGGTGTGTACCGGAAATACCAAAGTACTGTGTAATGCCAGTGTTGAAGAACGCGTACCCGGATTCTTGCGGGGCAGTGGCAAAGGCTGGGTTACCGCTGAGTACGGCATGCTGCCACGCTCAACCAACTCACGCATGCGACGCGAAGCCAATGCCGGTAAACAAGGTGGGCGAACCCTTGAGATTCAACGTTTGATCGGACGCTCTCTGCGCGCTGCTGTCGATCTCGAAGCCCTGGGCGAGCGACAAATCACGGTAGACTGCGATGTCATACAAGCCGACGGTGGTACGCGAACGGCATCTATCAGTGGCGCTTTCGTGGCGCTGACTGATGCGGTCAATACACTGATCGCAGACGGTAGCTTGAAACAGTCTCCCTTGATGGGAAGTATCGGCTCGGTATCTGTAGGTATTTACGATGGCACACCAGTTCTGGATCTCGACTATCCTGAAGATTCCAATGCAGAAACCGATATGAATGTGGTGATGAACGATGCCGGCCAATTCATTGAAGTACAAGGTACTGCCGAAGGCCATGCTTTTCGTCGTGAAGAACTGGATGCGATGCTCGATCTGGCAACCAAGGGCATCAATGAAATCATTGCCGAACAAAACAAGGCGCTTGGTACGGCGTGAGCCAGTTACACTTCAGCGAAGCAATTCCGCTGAGCCTGTACGTGCACTTACCCTGGTGCCTGAAAAAATGTCCGTATTGCGACTTTAACTCACATGCTCAAAAAGAACAGGGTTTACCCGAACAGCGTTACGTAGAGGCGCTGTTAAAAGATCTCGAGTTGAGTGTACCGCTGGTTTGGGGGCGAACGGTATCCAGCATTTTTATCGGTGGCGGCACCCCCAGCTTGTTCTCAGCAGCATCAATTAACACGCTGTTATCCGGAATTCGTTCGCTGGTAAAGCTGACACCAAACGCTGAAATCACACTGGAAGCTAACCCGGGTACATTTGAGTCTGAAAAGTTCGCCGGATATGCAGCGGCTGGAATTAACCGACTCTCCATTGGTATTCAAAGTCTTGATGATCAGCAACTGCAGCGACTCGGACGCGTCCATGACGCTAAACAGGCATTAGCCGCCTACCAGACCGCACGCACAGCGGGCTTTTCCAATATCAACCTCGATATGATGTATGCCTTACCTGAACAATCATTGACTGAAGCACAGCAGGATCTGGAGCAGCTGATTGCCCTTGAGCCGGAACACATCTCGTATTATCAGCTGACCCTGGAACCGAATACCCTCTTTCATAAGTATCCTCCAGTACTTCCAGAACATGAACTTACCGCGCAAATGTCTGAAAGCGGTCAGCAACTGCTAGCTAAAGCGGGTTATCATCAATATGAGGTTTCGGCTTATGCTCGTAATGGCAAAGAGTGTCGACACAATAAAAATTACTGGGAATTTGGAGATTATCTCGGTATCGGTGCCGGGGCTCATGGAAAATTAACCCAACCTGCTAATCAACACATCACACGAACTGTAAAACCACGACAACCAGAACAATATATGCAATTCATTGATGCAGGCAGTCTGGAGAGTCCACAGACTATCCCTGAGCAAGATCTGGCATTTGAGTTCTTTCTTAACTGTCTGCGCTTGAATGATGGAATATCAACGGCATTATTCGAACAACGTACCGGTCTGAGACTAGACTCTGTAGTCGAAACGCTGGATCAATTACGTGATCTAGGCTTGTTGAGTAGGAATGAGTCACTGATACAGACTACATCCACTGGTCGACGCTTTATTAATGAGATGACACCGAAATTCCTCAAAACCTGAATCTGGATTAACATAAAATCAACGGTAGAAATTTAGAGATGAAATAACTACCTGAAATAAAAGGTTATTTATATTTTTATCGCGCCAAAATCGTCTAAATCCATCTACTTTTGACGTCTAAAACTGACTTTATGCACACATGCAACAATTGGTGTCTCCAGAAAGTGACACCTAACTCTGATTCCGATTCTTCGCACTCCCACTCACAGTAATATTCATATAAATCAATAGTTTAAATAACTGTACATTTTCTTTACAAATTAACAAGAATGTCACAATCATTAGAAATGAGCGGTCAATTTTTCAGTGTGTCCACATAGTTATCCACAGAAAATGTGAATAAATCCTAAAAGGATTTGGACATCAGTAACTTAGCTGAAAGTGTGACCAACATCAGTTAATTGAAAGGTCTAATTGAACTAAAAATTTTCAGCGCCTGCACATCAAAAGAATCGATGTGATTCTTGTATCAGAGACCGTATTTCGTTAACATGCGCGCCCTGCGCGACTTATTAGAACGAGAGAATACAGATGAAACCAGAAATACACCCTGAATACGCTGAGGTTAATGTAACTTGCAGCAGCTGCGACAATGTCTTTGTCACTCGTTCTACTTATGGTAAGCCTGAGATGAGCCTGGACGTGTGCTCTGAGTGTCATCCTTTCTATACCGGTAAGCAAAAGAAAGTCAGTAGTGGTGGACAGGTAGACAAGTTCCGTCAGCGATACAAGAAAGGCTAAATCTTACTATTAAATCAGTTGTTTTACCCTAAGGCGCCTAAGGCGCCTTTTTTTATTTCTGGATACCAACATAGTCGCTTATGATTAAACACCAACTTTCTCTGGAGACATCGATTGACTGAAAATGCGACGCACTATCTGGTTGACTCCAGCATCTACGTCTTTCGTGCCTGGTTTACGATGCCGGAGGACCTAGTGGATCCAGAGGGCAACCCGGTCAATGCATTACTGGGCTTTTCAGATTTCGTCTATCAGTTACTGAGCGGAGAAAAACCGGAACACATTGCATTTGCTTTTGACCAAAGCCTTTCCAGGAATTCAGTACGCAATCAAATCTACCCGGATTACAAAGCAAATCGAGATCCTGCCCCCCCCGAACTGAAGGCACAATTTGAATTTTGTAGAGAATTTATACGCCACCTGGGCATCCCCGAATATGCCAGCGAAGCGTATGAAGCGGATGATATCGTTGGCGCACTGGTTCATAACGCTCATCAACAACAGAGCAATGCGATTATTCTGACTGCAGACAAGGATCTGGCACAGCTACTTGGCCCGAATGACCTCTGGTGGGACTATGCGCGACAAACTCGCATGTCACCTGCTGGTGTCGAGAAAAAATTTGGCGTGCGTCCGGATCAAATCGCAGACTTGCTAGCAATTACAGGCGACAAAGTGGACAACATTCCCGGTATACCTGGAGTTGGTATCAAAACGGCGGCCAATCTCTTGTGTAAATTCCAGACACTCGACGGCATCATCGAAAATATTGATGACATACCCAGGATGAAATTTCGCGGGGCAGCCAGAACGGCTACTTTGGTCAAAGAACATTTGTCGGTATTGGAGCTCTCACGTCAGTTAACCCCAATCTTCAGCGAAGATGCCCTAAGCGAAATACATGTAGGTAGTAAAACGCACCCTGATCAGGGTGCGCTTATGAAGTTTCTTGAACAACGGGGCTTTGGACAGGCTCGCTGTGACCGTTGGCAGCGACTGCTAAACTAAATCCTTACCA
>CALIRD010000176.1 GCA_938042355.1 uncultured Thiotrichales bacterium | reverse complement strand
GCGACTGCCAAGAGTCGAACTCGTTACGGTGTTTGCCTCTGGCGTAATGGGCCATGATGAGCTCTAAATCCCTGAGCGGAGTGTTTGTAAGAAACGGTCATTATTATAGTGGCAACAGTGGTAACTTCCCGCTGTTTATATAAGAATATGCCACCAATTTCTCAAAACTAGAGCATAGAGGGCTATGAACCTACACGAATATCAATCTAAAGAGCTATTTCGCGCAGCTGGTATACCCGTTCCTCCAGCTGGAAAGCTGGTCACAGATATCGCGCAACTGCCCGATGTTGAAAAATGGTTGCCTGATGCCGGCGCTGTAGTCAAAGCGCAAGTGCATGCCGGTGGCCGTGGTAAAGGCGGTGGTGTCAAGTTGGTACGTAGTAAAGAGGAGCTTCAAGATGCTGTTAAAAGTATTCTTGGTATGCAGCTAGTGACACCTCAAACCGGAGCCGAGGGTTTACCGGTTGAGCGAGTATATGTTGAGAATTTGACCGATATCGATAAAGAGTTTTATCTGGGTATGTTGGTTGATCGTGCTGCCAAGCGAGTGGCTATCGTCGTCTCGCCAGCCGGTGGTATGTCGATTGAAGAAGTCGCGCATGAAACGCCGGAACTCATTTTTACTGGTTTCATTAGTCCTTCTGCTGGATTACAGCCCTATCTGTGTCGCAAACTCGGTTTCGCTCTGGGGTTGAACAAGGCACAACTTAAAGTGTTCAGTAAGATGCTTAATGATTTGTATCGAGTCTTTAAAGAAACCGACTCCAGTTTGATAGAAATCAATCCTCTGGTAGTGACTGGTGACGGTGATTTACTGGCATTGGATGCCAAAGTTAATCTGGATAGTAATGCTTTATTTCGTCATAAGGATTTACTCGAGTTGCGTGATGTCGGTCAGGAAGATGAGCGCGAGGTGACAGCCAGTGAACACAGTCTGAATTATATCCCTCTCGATGGCGATATCGGCTGTATGGTTAATGGCGCAGGTCTGGCAATGGCCACTATGGATTTGATTAAGTTGCGTGGTGGCGATCCAGCTAACTTCCTGGATGTTGGTGGTGGTGCCACAGCTGATAGAGTGGCTGCGGCATTCAAATTGATTTTGTCTGACGGTAATGTCAAAGCCGTTCTGGTGAATATTTTTGGTGGCATCGTTCGATGTGACTTGATTGCTAAAGGTATTTTGCAGGCGATTGAAGAAGTAAATGTGAATGTACCGGTAGTCGTGCGTTTGGAAGGTACCAAGTCAGCCGAGGGCAGGGCGCTGCTTGCGGACACCGGTCTGGCCATCACACCAGCTGAAAACTTATCCGAGGCAGCCACCGCAGTTGTTGCTGCAGCAAAAGGAACTTCGTAATGAGTATATTAATAGATAAAAACACCAAGGTTTTGTGTCAAGGCTTCACCGGCGATCAGGGTACTTTTCATTCCGAGCAAGCGGTTGAATATGGCACGAAATTAGTCGGTGGCGTCACTCCGGGTAAAGGTGGTCAAACGCATCTGGATCTTCCTGTCTTCAATACAGTAGAAGATGCCGTAGCAGAAACCGGTGCCAATGCGACCATGATTTATGTGCCACCACCGTTTGCTGCGGATGCGATACTTGAAGCGGTAGATGCCGGAATTGACGTGATCGCCTGTATTACAGAGGGTATTCCGGTACTGGACATGGTGCGGGTTAAGGCCGAACTGGAAGGTACTGACAGTATATTGATTGGCCCTAACTGCCCGGGTGTTATTACCCCGGGCGAATGCAAGATGGGCATTATGCCCGGCAACATTCACCAGCCCGGCAAGATTGGTGTGGTATCACGCTCGGGTACATTGACTTATGAAGCGGTACATCAAACGACCAATGCTGGTTTGGGTCAGTCAACGTGTGTTGGTATTGGTGGAGATCCGATCAATGGTATGGACTTTATAGCGTGTCTGAGTCGTTTCCAAGCGGACCCAGACACTGCCGGTATGATCATGGTCGGTGAGATTGGCGGTACTGCCGAAGAGCAGGCAGCTGAGTACATCGCAGACAATGTCGATAAACCTGTTGTGGCGTACATAGCCGGTGTTACTGCGCCTCCAGGTAAACGTATGGGCCATGCCGGCGCGATTATTTCCGGTGGTGAAGGTACGGCAGATAACAAGTTTGCCGCACTGGAAGAGGCGGGAGTACACACAGTAAGATCACCAGCAGAAATGGGTGAGAAAATGCTCGAAGTTATGAATAGCTGATTTATTTAAACGCAGCTTGTAATTCAGGCGCCAGCTGGTTTCTTTCCTGCTGGCGTTTTTGTTTTTTCATGATGCGTTTTACTACTGGCTCAAGATCACTGACATTTTGCTCCAGTCGGGTGCGCATAATGTTAGAAATGTTTTTCTGCTGAAGCGCAATTTTAACTTGTTCCAGGGCTCGAACAACATCGCCGCTGTAGTAGTAGTACTCGGCTAATGCTTCATGACTGTTACCGTGTTTGCCGATAATCCGTGCAGCTTCGGCCTTCAGTTTAAGTAGATTAATATCCACCTCTTTAAGACTGGTGTATTTACCAAGAAGTTTGTATGCCTTGGGTGCATCGCCATTGTTGATCCAGACTCGACTTAATTCTTCCAATATCGCCGGATTGTCCGGATAAAGCTGATCCATTTCCTGTAATTTTTTCAGTGCAGCTGAATTGTTTTTACTCGCTGCTAATAATCGCGCCTGAAGTAATTGAACTGATAAAAGTGATGTATACGGGTCGCGTAAATCATTTAATAGATTTGTTGCCTGTGAATACTTACCCGCCAGATAATGTCGCAAAGCTGCCAGGTAAATTTCTTCTGGCTGTGCATCAATGTCATATCTATCGAGATAGTTTCTTCTCAGATCTGGTCTTTCATGCAGGGCTTTAAGGCGTGCTCTGGCAAATTTAAACTCTATTTCATCGCGCTCTTCTATCTCGTTTTCTTGTTCGTTGCGCGCCAGCATACTGTCGGCAATTCGCTGATCTGTTAGTGGATGTGTTCTCAGGAATTCAAGAATTTCGTCCGGGTTGTTATTGGAGGCTTCTTTCAAGCGGGTAAAGAAGCGGGTCATGGCATTCACGTCATATTTTGCGCTATTAAGTATTTCGCGACCCACTCGATCTGCTTCACGCTCATTTTCACGAGTGAATGCGAGTCGCTCACTTTGCCCAGATGCCATAGTGCCATACAGTGCGGCCTGACCAGCTTCGCTATTTTGAGTGCCAATCAAAATGGCGGCAAGTACACCCAATGCTGTCTTTAAACTTAAACCTTTTGAGTTTTCATACATTCTTGCCATATGACGCTGCGTGACATGGGCAATTTCATGGGCGAGGACGGAAGCGAGTTCTCCTTCGGTTTCAGAGGTTTCAATAATGGCGCGATGCAGGACAATAACCCCGCCAGGCATGGCAAAAGCATTGAGTGTGGAGTCGTCTACGATCGCAAAAGTAAAAGGAAAGTTGGTATTTTCACTCACGTTTGTCAGTTGTGAGCCGAGATTATTTAAATAGTAATTCAGCTCTGCATCATCAATCATGGGTAATTGATTGCGTACATCAACCAGCAATTGCTGACCGAGTTTGTATTCTTCATCAGGTGTGATGACGGCATCAGCAGGGTCGCCGAGGTCGGGCAGGTGAGCAAAGCCTTGAGGGGATAGCAAACAACAGATCAAGCCCACTAAAAACGAAAATACACGTTTATTTCTCACTAGCATTCTGACTGATTTGTTCATCTTCACCCTGATATTGACCAAAACGATGACCACCAGTTCCTTCCAACCCCGGATAAACTATACGTGTTACTCGTAAAAGCAGCAATTCGGATACTATTCTGTATAAAAATAGCCATAATCATGAATAAATGTGGATATTTTATGTGCTCGTTGTTCACGCGACAAAGACATAAAATTATCGAATGCCTGATCGAACTATTATTTACGCGCATGCAATCCAAATGGTTGCTACAAAGAGAGTTGTATGACCGAAACACATCAAAAGCTGATCGACTGTATCAGGAAAGTAGCGACCGGGCAGGAGTATAGCCGTGATATCAGCCGCGAAGATGCGAGCGATGCCATGCAATGGATATTGAGTGGCGAAGCGGATCCGATTCAGACAGCAGTCTTTTTAATCGCTTTGCGAATGAAGCGCGAGACGCCTGAAGAAAATCTCGGCTTGCAAGATGCGATCAGTGACTCCATGACTCCAGTCAGTGTTGGGGTCGAGGATTTATGTACCTTGTCTGATCCTTATGATGGTTTAGCTCGATCTCTACCTGTATCTGTTTTTTTACCGGCGACTCTTGCCGCCTGTGGCTTACCGACTTACAGCCATGGCGTGAAATCCATAGGTCCTAAATATGGCGTTACCCATGCGACTATGCTTGACGCGCTGGGCTACGATTCCAGAATGAGTGACAAGCAGGCAGCTACCCAGTTGGAAGACCCGGGTATCGGTTGGGCGTACATCGATATGGAGCAGTTTCATCCAGCACTTTTCGCGCTTAAAGACTTACGTGAACGCATGATAAAACGTACCGCCTTGTCGACCATTGATCGGGCATTGTCACCCTTGCAAGCGAGTAAAACGAATATTCTGGTTACTGGTCATGTGCATAAAGCGTATCCAGAAATATATCTGGGGCTGGCAAAAAATGCTGGGTATCAACGTGCGCTAACGTATCGAGGCTATGAAGGAGGGTTAATTCCGCCTCTTCATCAAAAGGTAACCATGTTTGGGTATCTTGATGATGCACGCGAATATCAAAGTACTTTCGATCCCAAAGCCTTTGGCATTAATACTCAAGTTGAGCGCATCAGTTCCGAAGAACTAGTGTTTGAGCAGTTGCGTGACTCAGGAATGGCGGCCTTGCAGGGCACACGCAATACAAGCTACCAATCTTTGGTAATTGCTGGTGCTTTGGCGCTGATGGGTGCTGGTCATGTATTGCAACCGCAGCAAGCCATTGAGCGGGTCAGAGCGGAATTGGATAGCGGGGCAGTGTTGGCTCGCTTTGAACGAGCACTACATAGTAACGGAGTGAACTAGTCTATAAGTTCTACCAGTGTCTTTCCCAGTTCTTTATGACGCCAGCCTGACAACAGTGAACAGTTCGGGTCGCCATCAATCAAGGCTTGTAATGTTTTTCTGGAGGCAAGTAACCCGGGAGCGAGGCTGAGGTTTTGTGCAGTTGCTTTCACTTCTTTTTGCAAGCGTTTAAACAGGTTACGTGCTTCAGGTGTATGACTGTCACCCGAGACTGGCCAGGATGCTTCAGGTGTATCCCGGTGCGTCTCGATTACTGTCAAGATCTTCTCACCCATCCGTTGTAATTGTTTCGCACTCAGGATTTCGGAGGCTTGTAGTGATTGATGATTTTCCGGTTGCGTCTGTGCTAATGCAACCAGGATCTCGTCGGCCAGAAGCCATTTGCGCGGCAGGTTTTTCTTAATCGCTTCATTTTCACGCCACACCGCTAACGCCCGGACTAAAGAGAGTTGTTCCTGATTGAGACCCCGCTTGGCTTTGACCCTGTGTAACAGATCATCGGCAGAGGGTGAAAAATTCAGCGCTTCCAACGCGGTGCAGTCTTGCTTGAACCATTGGTGAAAACCATGTTCTTCTAGATCCGTTTGCAACAGTTGCTGTAGTTGATGCAGGTAGCGTACATCATCAATGGCATAGTCTTGTTGCGCTGCTGACAAAGGGCGGCGTGACCAGTCGGTACGAGATTGTGATTTTTCCAGTGTGACATCCAGTCGTTGTTCAACCAGCCCGGCATAACCGAGTTGCCCGTCTTCCTGTAAAAAAGCATTGGCAATCTGGGTGTCAAACATATTATTGGGCAAGCGACCGCATAAATGGTTGAGCAGTTCCAGATCCTGCCCGGCAGCATGCATGATGATCATGATCTCGGGGTTATGCAGCCATTGCAGAAATGGACCGAGATCATCAATGCTTAATACGTCAATCAGCGCTAAAGAATCGGTAGTTGCAACCTGGAACAGGCAGGCCTTTGGGTAGTAGGTGTTAACTCTCAAAAACTCGGTATCAAAACCAATGCTTTGTGGGTTTCCTTGACGTTTACAGTAATCAGCTAGCTGCTGACTACTGTCGAGATATTCAACTTTTCTTGGATCGTTGTTCATAGGCAGCCAGTTGTTCAGGAGTTGCGGGTTGTTGGTACTTTTCTTTCCACTGACTGTATGGCTCGCCGTAGATTTGAGTGCGAGCGGTTTCGTAATCGATAGCTTCGCCTTGTTCTTCAGCCGCAGCGCTGTACCATTTCGCGAGACAATTTCGACAAA
>CALIRD010000175.1 GCA_938042355.1 uncultured Thiotrichales bacterium | reverse complement strand
CAGGTATTTGTATTCTTTATCTTGACGGTGGCGGCTGCCGAGGCTGCGATCGGTCTGGCCATACTGGTTACCTTGTTCCGTAACCGCGGCACAATTAACGTCGAAGACCTCGACCAGTTGAAGGGTTAGGGATGAGTCTGCATAGCATATTACTGGCGATACCGTTAGCTTCACTGGCAGGCGCGATTCTGGCGGGCTTTTTTGGCCGTCGCCTTGGTGAGGTTGGCAGTCATACGGTGACCATACTAGGCGTAGCGATTTCGTTCTTGTTGTCAGCCTACGTTTTCAAGTTATTCGCCATTGACGGACATGAGATCTATAACGCCTCGGTCTATACCTGGATGATCAGCGACGGTATTCGATTTGAAGTCGGTTTTCTGGTGGATAACCTGACCGCGATGATGATGGTGGTTGTAACTTTCGTCTCCTTGATGGTCCACTTGTACACCATTGGTTATATGCATGGTGATCCTGGCTACCAACGATTCTTTGCATACATTTCACTATTTACCTTCTCGATGCTGATGCTGGTCATGGCCAACAACTTTATGCAGTTGTTCTTTGGCTGGGAAGCGGTCGGTCTGGTTTCGTATTTATTGATTGGCTTCTGGTGGAAAAAACCAACCGCTGTCTTTGCCAACATGAAAGCCTTTTTGGTGAATCGTGTCGGTGACTTCGGGTTTTTGCTCGGTATTGCTGCGGTCATGATGTACACCAACTCACTGGATTACGCTGAAGTGTTTGCAGCAGCTCCAGGCTTGACTGATAAAACCATGAGTATCTTGCCTGGTAGTGAATGGTCGGTACTGACAGTGGCGTGTATCTGTCTGTTTATCGGTGCGATGGGTAAGTCAGCGCAATTCCCGCTACATGTCTGGTTGCCGGATTCAATGGAAGGTCCGACACCTATCTCGGCCTTGATCCACGCGGCTACCATGGTAACTGCCGGTATCTTTATGGTCGCAAGAATGTCACCACTGTTTGAGCTGACCACAACAGCGCTGAGCTTTGTGTTGGTTATCGGTGCGATTACGGCTTTCTTTATGGGCTTGATCGGCATGGTACAAAACGACATCAAACGTGTGGTCGCCTATTCAACCTTGTCTCAGCTCGGTTATATGACGGTGGCACTGGGTGCTTCGGCGTATTCAGCCGCGGTGTTCCACTTAATGACGCACGCGTTCTTCAAGGCACTGTTATTCCTGGCGGCAGGCTCCGTCATTATTGCAATGCATCATGAGCAAGATATGCGCAAGATGGGTGGTTTGAAGAAATACATGCCTATTACTTACTGGACCTCGCTGGTTGGTTCGCTGGCATTGATCGGCTTCCCGTTTTTCTCGGGCTTCTTTTCCAAAGATTCGATTATTGCCGCCGTCGGCTATTCCAATACAGCTGGAGCCTCGTTTGCCCATATTCTGGTATTGGCCGGTGTCTTTATTACCGCCTTTTATAGTTTCCGTATGTTCTTCCTGGTGTTTCATGGAGAAGAGCGCATGGACGACCACACCAAAGAACATTTACATGAGTCGCCCTGGGTTGTTACGGTGCCGCTCATCGCTCTGGCAATTCCCTCGGTACTCGCCGGCTTTTTGATGGATCCGATTGTTGTCGGTGATTTCTTCAAAGGTGTGATTACCGTATTACCTGAGCATGATTCTCTGGCCGAGGTGCGTGGGCATGCCTCACACGGAGCGCTGGCATTTGTTATGCATGGATTCGCAACGCCGGTAGTTTATCTGGCGTTAGGCGGTGTTGCTGCTGCCTGGTTTATTTATATGCGTCGTCCGGATATAGCGGACTGGTTTGCGGACAAGTTTTCGTTTGTGCACAAATTATTAATGAACAAATATTATCTGGATGACTTTAACCAGACTGCCTTTGCGGGTGGTGCGACCAAGCTCGGTGGCTTGTTCTCCAAGTATGGTGATACCAAGTTTATCGATGGGTTGGTGGTTAACGGCTCAGCCGGGCTGGTGGGATTAACAGCTGGCATTGTGCGCAAGATTCAGCGTGGCTTCCTGTACGAATATGCGTTTGCCATGATCTTTGGTTTGATCGCCTTGATTGGCTGGTTTGTGTTGCGGGTATAAGAATAAATAGTAATGAAAAGGGATGAGTGCTGATGGCTGATTGGCCACTACTGTCGATGTTAGTCTGGCTACCCATTGTGGGTGGTGTAGCACTATTGTTTATGGGTAATGCCAGTCATCAGGCAATACGCATGACCGCCCTGGTTATTTCAGTCGCTATGTTGTTGCTCAGCCTGCCTTTGTGGACGCAATTTGATAGCCAGACAGCGGCGATGCAATTTGTTGAGCTCATGCCCTGGATCAGCAGTCTCAACGCCAACTATCACCTGGGTGTGGATGGAATTTCCATGCCGCTGATTTTACTCACCACCTTCATTACGGTACTGGTGGTTGGTGCAGCCTGGGAAGTGATTAAAGAAAAGCCGGCACAGTACATGGCCGCGTTCCTGATTCTTGAAGGCATCATGATCGGCACCTTTGCCGCGCTGGATGCCATTCTGTTCTATATCTTTTTTGAAGCCATGCTGGTGCCGATGTTTATTATCATTGGTATATGGGGTGGTCCTAACCGGGTCTACGCCACCATCAAATTCTTCCTGTATACCTTCTTCGGTTCGGTATTCATGTTGATCTCCTTGATTTATCTTTATACCCAGACGGGTGGCTTTGATATCGCTACCTATCATGATGCGCCGTTAACGTATCGAGCGCAGTTCTGGATCTTCCTTTCGTTCCTGATCGCCTTTGGTGTCAAAGTGCCAATGTGGCCGGTGCATACCTGGTTGCCTGACGCTCACGTAGAAGCACCGACCGGTGGTTCCGTAATTCTGGCTGCGATCATGTTGAAGATTGGTGGCTATGGTTTCTTACGCTTTGCCTTGCCGATTACACCAGATGCCGCTGCCGCTCTTGATTGGCTGGTAATCCTGATGTCGCTGGTGGCGGTGGTTTACATCGGCTTTGTGGCGCTGGTGCAGAAAGACATGAAGAAGCTGATTGCCTATTCATCGATTTCGCACATGGGTTTTGTGACCCTCGGCTTTTTCCTGATGTGGAGCATTATGGAAAACACCGGTTCTTTATCCGGTGTGCGTATGGGTCTGGAAGGTGGCATGGTGCAAATGATTTCACACGGTTTTATTTCCGGCGCGATGTTCCTCTGTGTCGGTGTGATGTATGACCGTATGCACAGCCGTATGATTGCTGATTACGGTGGTGTGGTGAACAGCATGCCGATCTTTGCTGCGTTCATGGTGTTCTTTTCAATGTCGAATGCCGGCCTACCAGGAACCTCGGGTTTTGTCGGCGAGTTTATGGTGATCCTGGCCAGCTTCAAAGCCAACTTCTGGTTTGCCTTCCTGGCGGCGACAACCTTGATTGTCGGTGCTGCTTATACATTGTGGATGGTCAAGCGAGTTTTGTTTGGTGAAGTTGCCAATGACAATGTGGCTGCGCTTACCGATATCAATCGTCGTGAATTTATCATACTGGGCAGTCTGGCACTTGCAGTACTGGCTTTAGGCTTGTATCCGGCGCCATTGCTGGAAGTGATGCACGCCAGTATTGATAATCTGGTTAATCACATCACTCAATCCAAGCTTCCGGGGTAATTATGAATTTTGTCGCTCCTGCTCTTACCCCCGCAACACCGGAAATCGTCTTGCTGGCATTGGCATGTGTGGTGCTGATTGTGGATGTCATGCAAAAGACCGGTAGTCGAATGCTGACGTACACATTGACCCAGATAACGCTGTTGTTGACGCTGGTGTCGGTGATCATGACCCGCGCCGATAAAACTATTCTGACGTTCAGCGATACCTATATTCAGGACCAAATGGGTTTCTACTTAAAGGTATTTATTCTGATCATTACCATGATTGCGATGGTTTACTCTCGTGATTATTTACGCCAGCGCAAGATGGAGCGTGGCGAGTACTATTTGTTAAGTCTGTTTGCGACACTGGGCATGTTGATTATGGTGTCCGCTTACAGTCTGTTGAATATCTATCTGGGTCTCGAGTTGTTGTCATTGTCGCTCTATGCGATGGTGGCATTTGATCGTAATTCATCACGCTCTTCAGAAGCGGCGATGAAGTATTTTGTGCTGGGCGCGATTGCCTCGGGCATGCTTCTCTATGGTATGTCGATACTTTATGGCGTGACCGGAACGCTCAATATCAACGAGATCAACGCCTTGTTACAGCAGGGTGGTGATATCAGTAAAGCACAAGTATTTGCGCTGGTATTTATTGTCGTAGCCTTGGCTTTTAAACTTGGTGCGGTACCGTTTCATATGTGGGTGCCTGATGTCTATGATGGTGCTCCAACAAGTGTCACGCTCTTTATCGGTGCGGCTCCCAAGCTGGCCGCTTTCGCAATGGTGATGCGGCTATTGGTCTCAGGTATGGGTGTTCTGCACGAACACTGGCAAGGCATGTTGATTATTCTGGCAGTGCTCTCAATTGGTATTGGTAATATTGTTGCGATTGCCCAAACCAGTATTAAACGCATGCTGGCGTACTCAACGATTTCACATGTGGGTTTTATCATTCTGGGCGTTTTGGCTGGGACGCGTGATGGCTTTGCCGCTTCGATGTTCTACACCATTATCTATGCCTTCATGTCACTCGGTGCCTTTGGCGTGATTTTGTTACTCAGCAGGGAAGGGTTTGAAGCCGACGAGATTTCAGATTTCGCAGGATTAGGTCGTACCCATCCCTGGATTGCAGTGATCCTCATGATCCTGTTGTTGTCGATGGCTGGCGTACCACCAACAGCCGGTTTTTATGCCAAGTTGGTTGTACTCAAAGCTGTTATCGGAGTTGAGCTGACCTGGCTCGCTATCTATGCGGTCATCTTGTCGGTGATTGGCGCTTACTATTACTTACGTGTTATGAGGGTCATGTTCTTTGATGCGGCTGATGAAAATGCTGATCATAGTCTCGCCACCAGTACGGATGCCAAAGTGATTTTAAGTGTGAATGGCTTGCTGATGTTGGTCGCTGGCATACTGCCTGGCCCTCTGTTGGCGTGGTGCATAAGCTCAATGTAGTCAGCTATGTCGCTGTAATTGTAAGAGAAATGTTAAATCTTTCACTTTTTCACTCTAAAATGAAGAATTAACATTTTTCTGACGGCCCGATCAAGAGCGAAATAAAGCACTTAAACACTTGATATACAGCCTGTGACCCCCTATTATTTCGCACATTGATGCGGGGTGGAGCAGTCTGGCAGCTCGTCGGGCTCATAACCCGAAGGTCGCAGGTTCAAATCCTGCCCCCGCTACCAAAGATTTATTTTTAAAGCCCCACTTGGGGCTTTTTTAATGTCATCTGAATATCAGATGATTTATGAGGATGAGTTGGTGAAGGCTGACGAGTTGAGTGTTCTGATTGACCCGGTGGTGCGTAGTTTTGGCTGCGAACTCTGGGGCGTTGAATATCGGCCAGCCAAGGCGGGCGCTTTTTTGCGAGTCTTTATTGATAAGGAAGAGGGTGTCAGCATTGATGATTGCAGTAATGTCAGTCGTCAGTTGAGTGCCTTGTTTGATGTAGAGGAGCCAATTAGTTCTGCCTACAATCTGGAAGTGTCATCGACCGGGATTGATAAACCATTGATGACCATCGAGCACTACGAGCGTTATGTAGGACATGTAGTAAAAGTGAGTTTACAAAGACCTATAGAGGGTCGCAGGAAGGTACAGGGTCAGATAGTGGCAGTAGACGCCGATGTCGTGACTGTTGAGGAACAAGGAACACGTTATCAGTTGCCGTTTCAGGCAATTGGGCGCGGCAGGTTAGTGATTGAATTTTAAAGGATCATAACAATGAGTAACGAAAACAAAGAAATTCTTTTAGTGGCAGATGTGGTCTCGAACGAAAAGGGTGTCGAGAAAGAAGTAATCTTCGAGGCGATTGAAGCAGCTCTGGCACAAGCAACCAAAAAGAAACACGGTGGTGATATTGATGTGAAGGTCAATATCGATCGCGAGAATGGTAGTTATGAATCATTCCGTCGCTGGACGATACTGGATGATGAAGACCCCGAGTTCGAAACGACCGAGCGTCAAATACTGCACAGCTACGCGATTCGAGATTATCCTGATATTAAAGTCGGCGATACCATAGACGAGCCTATTGAACCTGCCGAGTTTGGTCGTATTGCGGCACAAGCAGCCAAGCAGGTTATTGTGCATAAAGTACGCGAGGCCGAGCGTAATCAAATTGCTGAAGAATATGTAGACCGTGTAGGCACTCTGGTCATGGGTGTGGTCAAGCGTACCGAACGCCGCGGTATTTTTCTGGACATGGGTGGCAACGCCGAAGGCTTTATTCCGCGTGAACAAATGATTCCGCGCGAGTCGGCCAGACCGGGTGATCGTCTGCGTGGCTATCTGGTTGAAGTATCCGAAGAAACGCGTGGACCACAATTGATTGTGAGTCGTACTGTGCCGGAATTTCTGATTGAGTTATTCAAGCTGGAAGTGCCTGAGGTTGGGCAGGAACTGATTGAGATTCTGGCAGCGGCTCGTGACCCGGGCTTACGCGCCAAGATTTCTGTAGTTTCAAATGACCCGAGACTGGATCCGGTCGGTGCCTGTGTTGGTATGCGTGGCTCGCGAGTACAAACAGTATCGAATGAACTAGCCGGTGAGCGTGTCGACATCATTTTGCATGATGAGAATCCGGCGCAATTTGTTATTCAAGCGATGTCACCGGCTGAAGTGTTGTCGATTGTTGTTGATGAAGAACGTCATAGCATGGATATCGCGGTTGAAGAAGACAAGCTCTCACAAGCGATTGGTAAGGGCGGTCAAAATATCAAGCTCGCCAGTGAGCTTACCGGCTGGAATCTGAATGTCATGAGCGAAGAAGAAGCTTATGAAAAAAGTCAGGTAGAGCTTCGAGAGTGTGTTGAGCGCTTTAAAGAGCAGTTGGATGTTGATGAAGAAGTCGCCATTATCCTGGTTCAGGAAGGCTTTACCACGGTTGATGAAGTTGCCTACGTACCCGAAGAGGAACTATTGGGTATTGATGAATTTGAAGAAGATCTGGTGACCGCGCTACGAGCACGTGCCCAGGATTCTTTATTGACCAAAGCGATTGCTTTGGAAGAAGTGCTTGATGAACACAAACCGGCTGAAGACTTGCTGGCGATGGAAGGTATGGATGATCGTACTGCGTTAGAGTTGGCTTCTTTGGGCATTAGCACAATGGAAGATCTGGCTGAGCAGGCAGTCGAAGATATAGTTGGTTTGGATAGCATTGATGAGGAACGTGCCGGGGCTTTGATTATGACAGCACGCGAGCCATGGTTTGCCGAAGAAGAGGCAGGCGAATAGCTGGTTATAGACCAGCACTAGGAGGTATTTATGAGTGAAGTAAGCGTAAAACAATTAGCAGAAGCGACCAAGACCAGCGTGGAAAAGCTGATCTCCCAGCTCAATGAAGCCGGGGTAGAGGTCTCTTCAGCGGAGGACAGCATCTCTGATGAGCAGAAGATGGCCTTGTTAACACATTTGCGTAGCAGTCACGGTAAAACAGATACAGGATCTGATCGCAAAATTACGCTGAAGCGTAAGCGAACCAGTGAACTAAAGGTTGGATCCCGCACTGGCGGAAAGAAAACCGTCAATATCGTGACGCGTAAAAAGAAGACGTTTGTTAAAACACCCGCTGAAACTGAAGCTGCTGCTGATGCACCTGCCGCGCCGATTAAAAGCAAAGTGGCTGAGCTGGCTGAGCAGCAAGAAGCAGAACGTAAAGCTCGTGAGTCAGCTTCTGATCAACAAAAAGCCGAAGAAGAACAGCGCAAAGCTGATTCTGCCCGCAAGAAAGAAGAAGCAGAGCAAGCAGAAAAAGCAGCGCAGCAAAAGCGAGAAGCCGAAGAAGCCAAAGCCAAGGCCGATAAAGCGAAAACAGAGGGTGCAAAACCTAAAAAGACCTTCACCAAACCTGATGCGCCTTCCGGTGCTGACAAGAATAAAAACAAGAAGGGTAAAAAAGGAAAGTTCGGTCGCGAAGAGTTGCATGTCAGCAAGGCGTCAAATCGCCGTCGCCGACAGCCGCACAAGGCCAGGCGTGTTACTACCGTAAATGTTGATAACAAGCATGGTTTCCAGGCTCCGACCGAGAAAGTCATCCGAGATGTAGAAATTCCCGAGTCGATTTCATTGGGTGATTTGTCCAAGCGTATGGCAGAGAGTTCAGGTGAAGTGATCAAGACACTGATGGGTATGGGCGTGATGGCCACCATCAATGAGATCCTTGATGCTGATACCGCCGTATTGGTCGTTGAAGAGATGGGTCACAAGGCCATCATCAAAGAAGAAAAGTCGATTGACGAACAGTTGGTTGAAGAAGCCGCAGTTGATGATCGCGAGAAACAACCGCGTCCACCTGTAGTCACTATTATGGGACACGTTGATCACGGTAAGACCTCCTTACTTGATTACATTCGTAAGTCAACGGTTACTGAAGGCGAAGCGGGTGGTATTACCCAGCACATTGGTGCCTATCAGGTTGATGTTGATAGTAAAGGATTGATTACCTTTTTAGATACGCCCGGTCACGCTGCGTTTACCGCGATGCGAGCCCGTGGTGCACAGGCGACCGATATCGTTATTCTCGTGGTCGCCGCTGATGACAGCGTCATGCCGCAAACCATCGAAGCGGTTGAGCATTCCAAGGCAGCGGGTGTGCCCATGGTGGTTGCTGTGAACAAGATTGATAAAGAAGGTGTTGACCCTGATCGTGTCAAGAATGAATTGAGTAAGCACGAAGTTATTCCAGAAGACTGGGGTGGCGATACCCAATTTGTTCATGTCTCAGCCATCACTGGTGAAGGTGTGGATGACTTGCTGGAGTCAGTGCTGCTGCAATCTGAATTACTTGAATTGCAAGCGCCTCACGAAGGCTCCGGTAGCGGTATTGTGATTGAGTCCAGTCTGGAAAAAGGCCGAGGCCCGGTTGCAACGGTGCTGGTGCAGGCCGGTACGCTCAAGCGTGGCGACATCATGATCGCTGGTGAAGAGTACGGCAAGGTCAGGGCGATGTTTGACGAAAACGGTAAGCAGATGAAGGTTGCAGGGCCTGCTATGCCGGTACAGGTAATCGGTTTATCCGGGACGGTTAATGCCGGTGATCACATGCAGGTCGTAGATACTGACCGTAAAGCGCGTGAAATAGCCGAGCAGCGTGCCGAAGCAAGCCGCGAAAGCAAGTTGACCAGCCGACAGGCCAAACGCATGGAGAACTTGTTCGCTAACGTTGGCGACAACCAGAAACAAATCGTAAGTCTGATGATCAAGGCAGATGTGCAAGGTTCTGCTGAGGCGGTTAAGGATTCTCTGGAAAAACTCTCAACAGATGAAGTGGCAGTCAATGTCATCACCAGTAGTGTCGGTGGAATTACCGAATCAGACATCAACCTGGCAGCGGCATCGGACGGCATGGTTGTTGGCTTTAATGTTCGTGCCGATAACTCTGCCAAGAAAGCTGCTGAAGAGAATGACGTTGATGTGCGTTATTACAGTGTTATTTATGATCTGATTGATGATGTGCGTGCCGCCATGAGTGGCTTACTATCGCCCGAATTACGTGAAGAAATTGTGGGTATTGCCGAGGTTAAGGACGTGTTTAAATCCAGTGCGTTTGGTACGGTGGCCGGTAGTATGGTTATCGACGGTATCGTCAAGAAGGGTAACCCGATTCGTGTCTTGCGAGATAACGTGGTTGTCTATGAAGGCGAGCTGGAATCACTAAGACGCCATAAAGATGATGTTAGCGAAGTAAGAGCAGGTACTGAATGTGGTATTGCAGTGAAGCAATACAATGACGTTAAAGTGGGTGATCAGATCGAGAACTATGAACGTACCGAGGTCGAGCGTAGCTTGTAAGTACACTTAGTGCCTAACGAATTTTCACGCAAGGAACGCCTGGCAGCCCAGATTCAGAAAGAGCTGTCAGCCATTATCAGTACCCAGCTCAAGGACCCACGAGTCGGGATGCTGACTCTGAGCGAAGTGTTGGTTTCTCCGGATATGTCACATGCCAAGGTCTATTACACATTGTTTGGTGATCACGGCACTCCGGAAGAAACACAACAAGGGTTAAAAAAGGCGAGTGGTTTCTTACGTTCCGCCTTGAGTAAAACCCTTAGTACCCGTACTACTCCTGAATTAAAGTTTATCTATGATGAGACACCTGAAAAGGGTGATCACATGGAAGCACTTATCGCCCGTGCCAGGGCGCGTGATCGTAACCTCTGAGTCTTCGTGCAGCAGAAAGGCAAGTTTCGAGAAGTCGATGGTATCGTCCTGCTCGATAAACCAGGTGGAATAACCTCTAACAGCGCCTTGCAACAAACCCGCAGTATTTTTCGAGCCAAAAAAGCAGGACACACAGGTAGTCTTGATCCTCTGGCAACTGGCTTGTTGCCTATATGTTTCGGTGAGGCTACCAAGATGTCGGGATACTTACTCGATGCACATAAACATTATCGTGCCACTTGCAAGTTGGGTGTTAGAACCAATACGGGCGATAGCGAGGGCGAGGTTTTGGCCACCGCAAAAGTCCCAGGGTTGAGTGTCGAAGAACTGGAGCAAATACTTGCAGGGTTTGTAGGTAAGATCATGCAAGTACCACCGATGTATTCTGCCATCAGTATTGATGGTCAGCGTTTGTATAAGCTGGCTCGCGCCGGTAAAGAAGTAGACCGCCCAGCCAGAGAAGTCGAGATCTTGAAGTTGCAACTGCTTGAGCAAACTGCTGAAGACTTTGTCGTTGATGTGTCTTGCAGCAAAGGCACGTATATCAGAACTCTGTTGGAGGATATTGGTAAGGCAATAGGTTGTGGTGCTCACATGACGGCATTACGACGCACGGGTGTATCACCTTTTATTAATCCCGATATGGTTACTATTGACCAGCTCGATGATGAGCGAGATGCCGGTAAAGATTTATTGGTTCATCTGGTACCGCTGGATCGAGCCTTGAATCATTTGCCGGAATTGACCTTGAATGCAGAGCATGCTTTGAAAATCACCCAAGGTCAGCAGGTAAAAACAGACCATGAGCCATGTGATGGCTTGTCACGGCTGTATCGCGAAAATGGCGAATTTATGGGTCTTGGTGAGTATTCAGGCGAGCTTTTAAAGGCAAAACGCCTGTTACGAACAAATTAACACTAAAAACGTCAGTATCTGGCTGAATATCACGGTTTTATTGGGATATTTTTAACTTAACTGGTACTATGCGCCAGCCTTTTGGCACTCACATTAATACAACTCTGGAGCTTAGGAATATGGCGTTAAGTACTGAAGATAAAGCTGACATCGTCAAGCAAAATCAGCAGTCTGCGACTGACACCGGGTCCCCGGAGGTGCAGGTCGCATTGTTGACCGC
>CALIRD010000174.1 GCA_938042355.1 uncultured Thiotrichales bacterium | reverse complement strand
GAGTACACGCCGGGATTTCAAATTGAAAATGATTTGGGCCGGCGTTCACAACGCCCTGTAATGCGAGGTCTTGAAAATTCACGACCTGAAGCTGCTCAGCCGGTTTCTATTTACGTTGATGGCATCTTTACAAGGAGTGGATTGTATTCGGTGATTTCAGAAAGTGTGGAGCGAGTAGAGATAGTAAAGGGTCCGCAAGCAGCTTCTTACAGTCGGTCGGCGATTGGTGGTGTAGTCAATTATATATCCCGTAGACCTGAAGAGCGGAGGTTGGGTAAGCTGTCTCTTTCGATTGCAGAGCATAATAATATAGAACTAGATGCATATTTCTCAGGTTCTCTAGGTGATAAAATATCGGCTGATTTTGGTTTGCACCATTATGAGTATGATGGTGAATACAAGAATCGATCTTCATTGAGTGCTGGTGCAAGGGCGCTGGGTGCAGAAGAGACAAATGCCGTTTATGGAGCACTATATTATCAGCCAACTGAGCGTTTGGAGCTGGTTGCCAGGGTATATCATAGCGAAGACAAGGATGGGCAAATAGCAGCTCGTTTTCAAAGTGATCGAAGCTGTCCGGGATCAATTTGTACATTTGGTGTAGTACCAGAGATTGACAATCTGAATGTTGTGACATCAATTGAAAATAACACCTTGATTGAAACCGAGCAAAACGGATCATTCTTATCGGCATGGGATTTCAAGGCAGGGCTGGATCGCGAAATTAGTCGTGTCGCTGGCAGTGCAAAATTCGAAATTACGGATGATCTGGATATTGAATGGTTGAGTGGCTACACCATTGAGGATATATCTGACAGTTCTAACCAATCATATTCATCCAGGATATTTTATGAGTTTCCGGTAGATTTATTTACTAGGCCTCTCATGACAGTTCGAGATGAGAGAACCGAGTTGGAATATATTTCTAATGAAATACGATTAAGAGGTGAACAAACAACTTTTGACTGGACGTTTGGTATCTCTCATTTCCGGGAGAAACGCGAAACATCTCTTCGAGATTTATTAAGCGCTGAGTTCACCAGCCTGGTTGTTACGGATTTAGAAGAATTATCATCCTTTTATCAATTAATGCTTCCTGTTAGTAAGAATCTGTCTTTTGATTTTGAAGGCCGTCTGGATTCTCAAAAACTCAATAGTGATATTGGTAGTGTTGAATTACTAGATCTCGACAATACGGCTTTTAACTATCGAGTATCACTTGATTATAAGTGGTCAGATGATCTATTTCTCTATTCAAGTTTTTCAAATAGCGAGAAACTATTGGGTAGTAATACACAGCCAGATTTGCAAGGGGATTTGGAGAATATCTATGGCAAAGAAAGAGTTGAACAGTTTGAGGTTGGAATTAAAACCAACTTGGCCCAAGGACATGTAAGATTCAATGCCTCTGCATTCTGGTTGGAACAAAAAGAAGAAAAAGTAGAATCTACACCATTTTCTATATTCGACACATATCTTCAAATATATTCGCCATTCAGAAGCTTGCCAAATGCGACTGAGGTACGAGGATTGGAACTTGATTTTCAGTGGTTGATAAACGATGACTGGTACGTGTCAACCAACTATGCGTTAAGTGACTCGGAGTTTACAAATGCAGCAAGATTTGGAATCACTTCACTGAATGGCTTGCAGCGACCCCGTATTCCCAAACATGCTGTAAATGCACTTGTCCAGTACAGCTATGCACTGAGTAATAGCTGGACTTCTAAAACCACCATGAATATTGCCTACAATTCGTCACGTCAGGGAGAGGAATTGAATATTTTTGAAACAGGTGATCAGCTGGACCTCGGCTTGCGCACCAGTCTGGTTAAAGATAAGTTGGAATTGAGTGTATGGATGGATAACTTGCTGGATGATCGCACTCCGGTTAATGCTCAGCGCTCGAATGTGTTTGGGGATTCTGGTTATACTACTTATTTGCCTAGAGGGCGTCAGGCTGGTGTCACGCTAAAGTATCAGTTTTGATTTCAGTATGAGGTTTTTATTGAATTGATACGTCTTGCCGGTTTTCTGCATGGTTCGCGAAACAATAATGATTCAAATACAATATGGCTTTGCAGAAATCAGGACAGCGTTGCTGCATGTCGCTGCTATAAATGAACCAATCAGCATTCGAAAAATTTTTACATGATTATACAGCGGCCTGGAATGGTGGTGATTTTTCAGCCGTACTCACTTTATGGGATTCTGAGGTTGAAGAGCCCTGGCATTTTCCAGAAGAGCTCGAACAGCCATTAGTGGGTTGGGGTGCTATCAAGCAATATCTGGACGAGGCGCAAGCTGCAATCAGCCAGTTTTCAGTTAAGCTTTCTGATGCCGAGATCAAGCCGCTAACAGAATCGTATTTCGTTTTTCGCTTTGCTATGCAGTGGAAGGCTACCCTTGGTGAGGCTACTGTTAACAACAGGCCGGTTGGTGCTAAAGTACGTGTGTCTGGAGTGCTCAGAAAAACGTCAGATAGTTTGCGCCTGATTCATTATATGGAAGCAGGACCGGCAGCTTTTCCGTTCATCAAGAAAATGTACGAACAGATGGCGGCAGAAGATTAAAAACACAGGGTACGGGAGCTGTATATGATTGCAATTTTAGGGGTAGGGCGAGTTGGTGCGGCTTTAGGTCCGCATTTGTCTAATCTTGGTTATCAGGTTGTCTATGGTGCGCGTGAGCCTGGTCGAGAGGATGTCGTTGAGTTGGTTGAGAAAACCAGTAACGGTGCACAAGCGGTCTCGGTCAGCGAGGCTTGTCAAATGGCAGACTGGGTGGTGGTGGCATTGCCCTATAGTGCGATGGAAAGTGCGTTGCATGAGATGGGTGATCTGGATGGAAAAATTGTTGTGGATGTAACTAACGCCTTGGTTATGGGTGACAACGGCTTAATGAAAATGGCATTGGATAATTCATCATCAGCCGAGCAGCTACAAGCATCAAAACCAGATGCCAAAGTCGTGAAAGCTTTTAATACCGTCGGTTTTCATGTGATGGCGAATCCTGCCGCTGCTGGCGGTTCGGTCAGTGTGCCATTGGCCGGAAACGATGCTGATGCGAAAATAGCGGTGGCAGAGGTAATCGAGAAAATGGGTCTTGAGGCAATCGATGTTGGCCCGATTGAACATGCCAGATCACTGGAATCGATGGCCGTGTTATATCTTGTACCGTATCTACAAGGCCGTATGGATGATGCCTTTGAGTTCTATTTTCGCCGTGGAGCCAGCCCCAAGAAGAGTAAAGGAGTCAGAGCCGCAGGCTAGCCGTACAGTACTTCAAAGGTTTCAAACCAGATGGGTGTATCCGCTTTGACGGTTTTTCCTGAAGGTGCAAGCAGCATATTGAAATACGGTTCATGTAACGGTAGCCACACATCCAGAGCCCTGACTTTAGGACCATCAAGGGCGGTATGTTTTTCGGTAATATCTCCATAAGCGACTTCTTCAATGTTTGCCGTTTGAATCAAAATACCCGGTGAACCATCAAAGTGGATCAGAATAGTGGTATCGCCTACTGTAGGTCTTGGTTGGCCAGTATGTTTAACGACGTCCGGTAAAGTGACACTTCCTGTTTTGTCGCCGCTGCGAAACAGATCAAGAATGTTTCTGGTGACTTCAGCATTAGCGCCTATCCAGCGGACTTGATAATGGGGTGGCAGTTTTTGCAGTGGCAGTGTTGCAATAGCCTCAGCGTAAAATGCATCCAGTTTTAAATCTTCAGGTGTTGCACAACCCGGTGCCAGGTAATATTGTCTAGTTGAAGAGTTTTCCTTGGTCATTCTTATAGCTCTGCAAGTATTTCAAGAAACTCGGGTTCTGAGGCAATTTGTTGCTGTTCCTCTAAAATCGATTGTAATATTTCAACTGTCGTCATTGGGTTAGCCAGTACTACTCTAAACACTGATACTGGTTGTCGGTCATACTTGAATTGAGTAAAGCGGGTTCTGGAAACAAACGTTTTACCGGCTGCACGTTGTACTTTTTGTAGTCGTCTGGTGACTTTGTCCAAAACCACGTTAATTCGTGCTTGTTCTTGTTTGTCAGCACTGGCAAGGCGTTCCTGAATAGCTTTGGGCGCATATCGATAGTTCAGAATATTGAGTTCTGGTTGAGCCATCAATTCAAAATCTTCGTGGGCGTCCAGCATCGCAGCAAAACGTGTCGTTTTTTCGATGTTCTGATCGAGGATGATTTCATAACCCTTGCGACCAATAATATGAAAAGCTGCATGTACCAGCATGGCCATACCGGGTCGTGAACCCTCTAGTGAATATTGCCCCAAGTCTTTTGAACCGGCGCGCAATATATATTCAGCGTGATGCTCTACCGCACCCAGAGTAGTCGGGTTTTTAAAGATAACCATACCAGCGCCCATTGGCACATAAAGCTGTTTATGTGCATCAATGGTGACCGAATCTGCCCGCTCAATACCTTTTAGTTTGTGCTTGTGCGCGGAAGACATTAGCGTTGGACCACCCCAGGCGGCGTCCACATGAAAATGAGTTTGGTACTCTTGAGCAATTCCAGCCATTTCTTCAAGCGGATCTACGCTACCGGTTTCAGTGGCTCCAGCTATACCCACCAGTGCAAGAATTCCGATTCCGGATGCGGTCAATTTTTCGCACTTGCTTTTCAGATCCGATATTTTGAGCTTGGAACTGGCATCAGTTTCAACTGAAATGACATTTTCACGACCTATACCAAGTACGTCAGCAGCTTTGCCTAATGAATAATGAGCACGTTCAGACACCAGTATTGCCAAGCCATTCAGGTTTTTATGCTTGAGCGCGCCGCCGATGCCAGCCTTTGCCAGGCCGGCGAAGTCGTCTGTTATAGGGAACATTTGATTGCGTGCTACCCATAATGCAGTGACATTTGCCGTAGTGCCACCAGAACAGAATGAGCCTAGCGCCCGCCTGCTGTTGTGCAGGTTCTCGTTATAAAAATCATCTTGCTGGTTGTAAATGATGCCATGCAACATTCCCAATACTTGTCGCTCGAGAGGAGTGAACGCCTTGGAGGTTTCAATCTTTACCAAATTTTGATTGAGAGCCAGCATGATACGCGACAGTGGCAGCATAAAATAGGGAAGTGGGGTGGCCATATGCCCTATGAATCCGGGTGCGGCAGTGTGTACGGAATGTGCGACCAGTTTTTCCATCACAAAATCTGTATATTCAGACACGAACTGTGGGTCTTCAGGCATTCTTGGTTGAGAGAAGTCTTTCTCAATTTCAATCAGGTCGCGTTCCTGGGTAACAATTCTGTCGGTTAAAAAGCCGAGCAGATTGTCCGATATTTCCTTGTCAATTGAGCCGAGTGTCGATTGGGGTGCTTCCGGTACTGTAAAAATACGATAGAGGTTCTCAAGACTGGCGGTCGCTAACGCTTGTTCATCCCGGGTTGAGCTAACGCTTTTTATTTTATCGTTCAAGTTGAGTCCATATCCGGCGGATTATCATGGAGCGGATAAGTGATTAAGTGACTTGATTATAGGGGCTGAAAGAGAGCCGAACAAACACCTGACGTAGAAAAAATGAGATACAGAGTATTGATAGATTTAATGTGTGATCTGTTCGCTACGTTGAAATGTGATTCTGGAAGCACTCAAGCATAACCAGATACTGGTTATGCTTGAGTGGGTTGCTCAGTCTGGTTTATTTCAGATCAAATCTGTCCAGGTTCATGACTTTGTCCCAGGCAGCAATGAAGTCTTTCACAAACTTTTCATTGGCATCTTCACTGGCATAGACCTCGGCGATTGAACGTAGTATCGAGTTGGAGCCAAATACCAGGTCATTGCGCGTGCCGGTCCATTTTACTTTACCACTGGCTCGATCCTTAGCTTCAAAGATCTCTTCCTTATCGCTGGTGGCAGACCAGCTAGTGCCCATGTCGAGTAAATTGACAAAGAAATCATTGGTCAGGATTTCTTTTTTGTTGGTCAGAACACCATGCTCAACACCGTTAGTGTTTGCATCCAGTACACGCAAGCCACCAATCAGTACGGTCATTTCCGGTGCCGTTAAAGAAAGTAACTGAGCCCGGTCAACCAGAGTCACTTCGGCAGGTTTGACGGGGTTGTTGCCGGCGTAGTTACGAAAGCCGTCAGTAAGAGGCTCCAGTAGTGCAAAAGAATCAGCATCAGTATGTTCATCGTCAGCATCAACGCGGCCAGGTGTAAACGGTACATCTACGGCGTAACCAGCCGTATTGGCGGCCTGTTCAATTGCGCTGCAGCCAGCCAGAACAATTAAATCTGCCATCGATACTTTTTTGTCAAAGCTCTTCTGAATCGCTTCGAGTTGATTAAGTACCTTGTCCAGTTCTTGAGGATTGTTTACCTCCCAATCTTTTTGCGGGGCAAGGCGAATGCGAGCTCCATTGGCACCACCACGTTTGTCACTATTGCGGTAGGTAGAGGCTGAGGCCCATGCTGTTCTAACCCGTTCGGCAATACCCAGATCACTGTTGTTTATTTGTGCCTTCAGCGTTTCAATATCAGCGGTGCTGAGAGTGTAATCACCACGCTCAGGTAAAGGGTCTTGCCAGAGTTTTGTTTCAGCGGGAACCTCTGAGCCAAGGTAACGTGAGACCGGTCCCATATCGCGATGCAGAAGTTTAAACCACGCATCGGCGAATGCGTCAGCTAACTCATCCGGGTTCTCATGGAAGTGTTTCGAGATTTTCGCGTACTCAGGATCAAGCTTCAATCCCATATCCGCAGTGGTCATCATCAGGGGTTGTGACTTTGACGAGTCGCTGGAGTCTGGTGCCTGTTGCGCGTTTGAATCAGCAGTAGGTGTCCATTGGTTGGCACCTGCCGGACTCTTGGTTAGCTCCCATTCGTAACCGAGCAGTGCATCAAAGTATCCGTTATCCCATGTGGTTGGGTTATCAGTCCAGGCGCCCTCGATACCACTGGTAGTCATTTCACTGGCCTTGCCTGAACCAAAGCTCTGCTGCCAACCCAGACCCTGTTGTGCCATGGTAGCGGCTTCAGGTTCAACACCGACATATTCATCCGGATTAGCTGCACCATGAGCTTTACCAAAGGTGTGACCGCCAGCAACCAGTGCAACGGTTTCATAGTCATCCATGCCCATGCGCGCAAAGGTATCTCTGACATCGCGAGCTGAGGCGAGTGGGTCGGGATTGCCATTAGGACCTTCGGGGTTGACATAGATCAAGCCCATTTGCACCGCCGCTAATGGGTCGGCTAGTTCACGGTCACCACTGTAACGCTCATCTTTCGTGCCTAGCCATTCAGTCTCGGGGCCCCAGTCTATATCTTCTTCTGGTTCCCAGATATCTTCACGACCTCCGCCGAATCCAGCGGTCTTACCACCCATGGATTCGATAGCAACGTTACCCGCAAGGACCAGCAGATCAGCCCAGGATAATGCGCGACCATATTTTTGCTTGATTGGCCACAGCAAACGACGCGCTTTATCCAGGTTGCCGTTATCCGGCCAACTATTTAATGGCGCAAAGCGTTGTGAGCCCGAGCCACCACCACCACGTCCATCAAAGGTGCGGTAGGTGCCTGCAGCATGCCAGCTCATACGGATAAAAAACGGACCATAGTGACCGTAGTCAGCTGGCCACCAGTCCTGTGAATCCGTCATTAGTGCTGTTAGATCCTTCTTAACAGCAGACAGATCAAGCTTGGAAAATTCTTTAGCATAATTAAACTCCTCATCCATTGGATTACCCGCTGGAGAATTTTGGTGTAACATTTTCAGATTAAGTTGATTGGGCCACCAGTGTTCGTTGGCTGTCTGGCCAGTTGCTGGTTGGGCGTTGCCGTGCATTACCGGACACTTACCTTCGCTCATTCTTGATTCCTCTTTGTTGGTTTCCATGTTGTTGAGAATAATATGTAAAGTTACATAATAGATCTAATTGATATATTTACTTAGAGTGATAGTTTAAAGCTATTAATCAGTTATTGTGTATTTGCTGCGGGACTATTTGGGTTAGAAAGCGTCTATGAGGACTACCAGGGAACCTCTTTACCTGCCCAATCAAGAAATTGAATATTGGTAGTGTCATTTGCCTGTTTCATGATCGTGAGTAATTGCTCGGCTACAAATTCAGGCGTGAATAATTTTTCTTTAGCAACATTAGCCTGAAAGGGTGCCGATAATGCAGTGTCCGTAGTGCCAGGATGAAAGGAGAGAAACGAGACTCCCGGGTAGCGGCGTTGCCATTCAATGGCAAGCGTCTTTAAGAGCATGTTCAATGCTGCTTTGGAGGATCGGTATCCATACCACCCTCCGATTTGATTATCTTCGATACTGCCTATGCGCGCACTGAGCACGGCAATTGAACATGTATTACTGATGGTTAGATTCAACAGCAGATGTCGTAGCCACAGCATTGGAATGATGGTGTTGATTTGATAGTAGTCCTGTAACTGTTCTGCGCTGATATCTTCCAGCCGTTTTTCAGGTTTAACAGTGGCATTATGCAAAACACCATTGGTAATGATGATCTTGTCAATTTCACCGCCTTTTTCTTTTATCGTATTTACCGTTGAAGTAATAGAGGTTTCGGTATTATCAGAGACCAGCCAGTGCAGTTGTCGGGTGTTACTTGCTGTGTTACCAACAGTACTACGGCTGACGGCAACCACATCAGAGTCTGGTTGCGAAATCACCCGGTTGATAACCGCTGATGCGATACCACCGCTGGCGCCAATGACAAGTGTGGTACGTTTATCCATAAGTGAAAGCCCGGGTTGCTATTGCTGCATAATCAGCAAATTCTTGAGACAAATGATACGATGAGTGAACACTTTTGTAACTTAGTCTTATGATTATTGTTCGTACTATTATTCTTTTGTTGCTTACACTTTATGTTTTGGCAAGTGCCTATTTATATGTAATGCAAGACAGTATCGTCTTTTATCCAACGCCGCCGGTAGAAAAAGACGCCAATCGATTTGTGCTGGAGCATCAAGGTCAACAGCTGGAAGTATGGGCCCATAACAAAGAGCAAAGCACGGCGGTGATTTACTTTGGTGGAAATGCCGAGTCAATAGAGCGGAACCTGGATTATTTTATTAAAGAAATGCCGAAACTGGCTTTATATCTGCCCAACTATCGGGGCTTTGGGCGCAGTAGTGGCAAACCATCACAGCATGCCTTGTTTGCTGATGCACTTGAAGTATATCGGTACGTGAAAGCCCGGCATGAGCATGTGTTTGTGATTGGGCGTAGTCTCGGGAGCGGCGTAGCGATCATGGTCGCAGCGGAGCGAGAGGTTGATGCGCTGGTGCTGGTCACTCCGTATGACAGCATTCTGCAGTTGGCGAAACAGAATTACCCTTTGATGCCACACGCGTTATTACTCAGGCACCCGTTTGACTCTATGCCTTATGCGCCAAGAATTACTAACCCCACCCTGGTGATCAAGTCAGAGACGGATCGTATTGTGCCGCATCACAATACTGATAACTTGCATGATGCATTCAATATAGATGTGCCGCTGCAGACCATTGCGAATACCAATCACATCACTATAGAGGTGTCTAATGAATATTTTCAGACAGTAGGGTCGTGGTTGCAGCAACAACAGACGCAGCTCAAGCCAGCAAGTGAATGACTGATTCTTAGAAATGGCTAAACGCAAACATTCTGTCTATGTGGTGGAGCTGGATAGAGAAGTGCTAAAAAGTAGAAAATTCTATGATGCCAATCCCGACCACAATCCTGCCCTGGAATGTTTTTATGTGGGTCAAACCGGCTTGGACCCGGATGTCAGATTCGATAATCACAAACGAGGTTACAAAGGTAACCGCTACGTAAAAAAGTTTGGTTTGTATTTAAGGCCGGATTTATATGAAAAATACAACCCAATGAGCTATCAGGATTCGTTGCGTTTGGAGCAAGAGGTTGCACACTGGTTGAGAGATCTAGGACATGCAGTATGGTTTGGTTGAAATGGTTGTGTGGCAGCGTAAATAACAAGGGCTGTTTGAATCAGCCCTTGTTGTTATCAGTTTCGATTATCCGGGTTTAGAATCTTCTGGAAAACCCGAAAGAAGCTGATCTGACATCTACATTATCCTTATCATAGTAAATTATGTATTCAAGATTAATATCCCAATCGTCGGTGATACTGTAATCCACACCAAGCCCGTAAGAAATATCAGAATCGCCACCACTATTTCCAAATCTGGTTTCAAGATCTAATTCTGTGTATCCCAACAATAAGTGTGGATAGAATTTTTCTGTGTCCAGGCCGAGTCGAATATAGGTGCCTACTAATGACTCAATGCCAACTTGTCCAAAACCATCATCGTTATCAATGCCTGCGCCTATGCGTAATTCAATTTGCATATAATCCGCTATGTCGCTTCCAAATTTCCCATGAATTCCACCCACATTAGCTGCACTTATAAAACCGATACGTGAGTTGGAGTAACTGATTCCAGCATAGTTATCTGCAAAAGCGTGTGAATGCAGTGTTAGTGATAATAGTCCTGTTAAAAATAGCGAAAATACTTTCATTTGTTATCCCCTCGATAACTTTGAGTAGATACGAAACTGTAAGTGAAAGTTATTCAACTGTCATTCTTTGCAAAAATATTTGGTACTTTAGTACTAGAGTTTTTATCGGCTTTTGGGATGCATTATCCTTTTCTGAAAACTTTGTGCGCGCGCAAAATAATTGTCTGGTCTGTATAAAAAAAGGGTCGCAGAGCGACCCTTTGATTTTTTAAATATCCGATACTGATCTAAAATGCATCGTCATTAAAGTTCATCATTGATTCACCACCGGCCAGGATTTTGCCAAATAAGGCGCCGCTATCGGGCAGTATACGTTCGAAGTAAAAGCGTGCAGTATCAATTTTGGCTTGGTAGAACAAGTCATCGCCCTGCCCCAGTTTTGCCATACTGATTTCTGCCATGCGCATCCACAGGTAAGCCAGTGTAACCAACGCAAACAGGCGCAGGTAATCCGATGAGGCAGCGCCAGCTTCGTTCGGGTCGGCCATGCCTTTCTGAACGATGAAGCCGGTCGCACGTTGCAAGCGACCAAATGATTTCGCCAGAGCACCATGAAAGGGTGCCAACGCTTCATTCTCTTTGGTTTCTTCAAGATAAGCGTCAACGGGGTGGAAGAAGCCACGTAAGTATCTGCCCATATGCATACCCAGCTTACGGCCGACCAGATCCAGTGCTTGCACACCATTGGTGCCTTCATAGATTTGCGAGATGCGCACATCACGAACGATTTGTTCCATGCCCCATTCACGAATATAGCCGTGGCCACCATAGATTTGTACACCCATGTTGGCGAGTTCAGAGCCCATGTCAGTCATGAAGGCTTTGGTGATGGGTGTCATTAACGAGACAAAATCATCAGCCTGCTGGCGTCTTTTCTCGTCAGGGTTTTTGTTAGCGTGATCCAGTTCGGTGGATACCCAGTAAGCGAAAGCTCGGTTACCTTCGGTAATCGCTCGCTGGGTTAGCAACATGCGGCGCACATCAGGGTGTACCGTTAATGGATCAGCTGGCTTGTCAGGATTCTTTGCACCAGTCAGTGCACGACCCTGAATTCTGTCTTTGGCATACTCAACCGAACCTTGACGTGCGGCTTCACCGGCACCCAGACCTTGTATTGCGACACCCAGGCGGGCTGTGTTCATCATGATGAACATGGCTTTCATGCCTTTGTGTTGGGTGCCAACCATATAACCTTCGGCATCATCAAAATTAATTACGCAAGTGGTGCTGCCGTGATAACCCATTTTATGCTCGATAGCGCCACAAGTGACGCCGTTTGGATCACCAATGTTGCCATCATTTTTCACCTGTATCTTGGGTACCAGGAATAAGCTGATGCCTTTGATGCCTTCAGGTGCACCTGGAGTACGCGCCAACACCAGATGAATGATGTTCTCTGCCAAATCATGGTCACCGGAAGAGATGAAAATCTTTTGTCCGCTGAGTTTCCAGCTGCCATCATCATTCGGTTCTGCTTTGGTGCGACACATACCCAGATCGGTACCACAGTGTGGTTCGGTCAAGCACATGGTGCCAGACCATTGTCCCGTGGTCATTTTTGGCAGGTAGATGTTTTTGAGTTCTTCGCTGGCACTGGCTTCAATGGCATTCATGGCGCCATGCGTCAGACCCGGGTAGGTACCAAAAGCAGGGCAGGTAGCGGATACGATTTCTTCTACCATCGTACCCAGTACGATTGGCATGCCTTGCCCGCCATATTCTGTTGGCGATGTGATGTTGTTCAGGCCTAATCCACAGTATTCGTCATAGACCGCTTTGAACCCCGGTGGGGCTTTAACAATGCCTTCATCAAAACTGCATTGTTCTTCATCGCCAATGCGGTTGAGGGGTTGTACTTTTTCTTCACAAAAACTACCCGCAGCCTCGAGCACGGCTGCAATCATATCGGGGCTGCACTCTTCGTAGCCCGGCAATGCCTGAATTTCTTCGGGGTTGAGTAATTCATTGTAGACAAACTGCATGTCCCTGATGGGAGTTGTATAAGTGGGCATGATTTAATTCCTTAACGGTTTGCCGGTCGCGAGCATGTGCTCAATGCGGTCCAGCGTTTTAGGTTTCTTGACCAGCGCCATAAACGCTGCTCGCTCAAGATCCAGCAAGTCTTGCTCACTGATCTCTTCGATTACTTCAGTGTCGCCGCCCGATAAGACGTCCGCTAGATGCATGGCAATCTCACCGTCGTACTCGCTGGCCATTCCC